>DAISXL010000060.1:0-10467 GCA_036825855.1 Yoonia sp. | reverse complement strand
CGGAACACGCGGTTGTCCTGCACCGCCACGGGCTGCGCGCTGAACCGATACGCCGGATCATCCAGCGCGAACCGGCAGCGCGCATCCCCCAGCACGGCGGAACATTGCGTCAGATAGCTGCGCCCCTGCGGCTGGTTCAGCATCTCGGTCAGGCCCCGCAATTCAGCCTGAAAGCCACCCTTGGCGCGGGTGATCTCGCCCAAGGTCCCTGCGAATTTCAGCGCGCGGTCGGTCACCGCGTCCCAGCGCACCTGCCAGATGCGCACGCCCGCCCCGTCATAGCGGCCAGCGGTGATGTCGCTTTCCGTGATCGCATCGGACGACAAAGCGCCCAGCGCGTCGGTGTTGTTGACCGACAGCCCCGTGGTGCTGGACAAAGCCCGCGCCGACAGGCCGGATTCCGGCGCAAAGCGGATGCCCTCAAACTCTAGGGGCAGATCGTGGTCGGTGAACCCCAAGGTCACGCCATCAAGGCGCGTCACGGCCCAGCAATGGCAGGTTTGCGTCGCCCCGCCCGCCAGATGTGCGGCAAGGGCAGTCATATCCGCACCTCGATCACCGGCACGTCGGGGGCTTCACCGGCCTGAAAGCGCGACATGGATGTGCGGATCGTATCGGTCGCAAAGCGCACTGGCACGTCAAATTCGAACCCTGCCCTGATTTGCGCGCCAATGTCGGGCGCGTCGGCAAAGCTGACGATGCCTGTGACCGTATCCACGGTGTAATCCACCCCCGCGACCATCGGATCACCGCCACGGCTGACGCGGATCGAGCCTGCGACGGGTTTGGTGATGGGGCGGACATAGACCGTCTCGCCCGACCGGTAGGTTTTAGACAGCTGGAAATCGCGGGTCACCTCGTCGCCCACGCCGATCAGCTGGTCCGGCCCTGCGGTATCCTGCGAGGGCAGGCAGGATTTGTAATCCGACCAGTCCTTCCAGCGAAAACCGATCAACTGGCCCTGACGCGCCTCGAAAAACGCGATGAGCACGGCCAGATCGTCCAGCGCGCTCAGCCCTAGCCCCGCGTCGTAGCGCCTGCGCGAATGGGCCCAGGGTGTGTTGCGTTCCTCGTATCCGTTGGCGAGTGTGACCACCTCGGTCCGCCGTTCCGGCCCGCCGGTGGCGCCGAAGGACAGGTTGGCGGGAAATCTGATCTCGTGAAACATCGCTTTGTCCTTAGCTGTTGCGCTGGCCGCGGTGCATCGCGCGCGCCAGTTGTGCCGCGATCTGCGACTGGCTGCGCTGGAAGCCCTGCACATCGGGCGTGGTGATATGCATGGTGACATTCACCGCCCCGCCACCGCCACGCACACCAAGCCGCCCGTCCGCCCCGCGTGCCAGCGGCATGATCGCCTCTGGCCCCGCCTCGCCCATCAACCCGGTGCCGCCGCGCATCGGGAACGACGTGGGGCTGGACACGACGCCGCCCTTGGCAAAGGGCATCACGCGGCCTTGCGAAAAGGGCGCACCATCCGCAAAGGGCATCAGGCCGGACACAAGGCTGTTCAGCCCGCCTGCCAGCAGCCCCCCGAACTGGTCGGTCACGGGTTTGAGAGCGGCGTTATAGACCGTGTCCGACATCGACCGGCCCAGTCCTGCGAACACATCCGACAGGCTTTTGCCATCCAGCACCAGCCCGTCGAGAGCGCGGCGCAATCCGTTCGAGAACCCCCGTTCGAGATTGCCCAGATCGCGGGTCGTATCGGTCAGCGCGGTCTGCGTGCCGCGCAACTGCGCATCAAAGGCGGCCGTCACGGCGGACACATCGCCAAGGCTGCGTTCCAGCGCGGAAATATCGCTGTCAAAGGCGTCAAGCCGGTCAAGATCGCTCATCATCATCCCCTTTCGGATCATCGGGAAAGGCGCGCGCCAGCGCATCAAGGCCCGCGCGCGTCATGGGGGCAGGCCCCGCCTGCGCGCCCAGCATCAGTTGCAGCTCTGCCGGTGTCAGCGCCCAGAAGGTGGCGGGCGGCAGCCGCAAGCCGCATAGCCCCGCGCGCATCAGCCCTGCCCAGTTGAGCGGTGTCATTCCGGCACCGTGAACGCCCGTGCAAGCAGGGTCGCGGCCAGTTTCGCAGCACCCAATGGCCCGCCGGGGAAATCGACCGCCAAGAGATCAGTCGCCTGCCCGCGCCAGCCACCGCCGCGCAGTCCCGCCACGATCACCGCCATCACGTCGCGGCTGGAAAAGACGCCACCCTCGAACCGCGCCACCAGATCGACCAGCGATCCGGTTTGCAGATTTGACTCCAGCTCCGCCAGCGCGCCCAGCGTCAGCTTGGCGTCGATCACGCTGTCGCCGATAGTCACCGCGACCTCGCCCGCGAAAGGATTGGCCATCAAAGCAGCGCCACGAATTGCAGGGCCCCCGCGGACGCGAGCGAGACTTCGTAGGTCGCCTCGCCGTTGTGGCTGCCCGCATAGTCGATGCCGGTGATCTGGAACGCGCCTTGCAGCGTGCCGAAACCGGGGATGATAACCTGAAAATCGGGCATCAATCCGCCAAAAAAGATCTGGCGCGCGCGTTCATCCGTCGCATCGTCCTTGAACACGCCAGAGCCGGAAATCGCGGCGGTTTTCACCCCCGCGCCCGCCAGCAATTCGCGCCAGCCGCCTGTGCTGTCGAGGCTGGTCACATCCACCGTTTCCGCATTCAGGCTGATCCGCGTCGCGCGCAGGCCGGCCATGGTTTCGAACTGGCCGTCGCCGGTCATGTCGATCTTGATCAGCAGGTCTTTTCCGTTCTGGGCCACCATCGGGGCTCTCCTTTATCGGGGGTTAGATGTCGTCGGCCACGCGGGCGCGAAAGATCAGGGTGATCTGGCGCATGTTGCCGGTGGTCGTGCGCAGGGCCTTGGCCTTGGTGAAATTGAGGCTGACGAGCGTGCCGCGCGACAGCGTCATCGGCGCGTTCAAAAGCGCATCGCAGACAGCGCCGGCAGCGGCCTTGGCACCGGCGAACCCGGCCGCCTCGCTCAGCACGTTGATGGCCAGCGCGTGATCGGCACCACTGCCGGTCTTGTCAGAAGCATCGCGCACATCCTCGTTGCCGATGACGACATAAAGCGGCGGCAGGGTGCCCGCAGGGACCGCATCATAGATCGCAGCCCCCACAAGCGCGGCAAGCGCGGGGTCGGCGGTGAGCCGCGTATAGACCGCCGTTTGCAGGGCGGCAGCGACAGCATAGGTCATGTGGCCACCTCCTCGGTCGCGGTGCAGGTCAGGTAAAGGCCTTTGTCATCGGCCTCGGTCACGGCACTGATCCCGAACAGCCGTGCGCCCTGCCGGAACCTTTGCCCCGGCTGCGGGCGTGACGGCGCACCCACGGGGGCCGCGCGCAGGATGATCTGGTAAGGCACGCGCGACAGGCTTGCGGACAGCGCCACAGCCTCGCGTCCCGTGCCGGGCTTGATCGCGGCCCAGACGCGGCCCAGAGGCTGCCAGTCGCTGGTGAAACCGCCCGCGCCATCGGGGGTCTGCACGCGGTGTTCCAGCACCAGCGCGCGGGTCATCTGGGGGATGCTCATGCCCGCCCCCCCAGCCGCACCACGCGGTACGGATCAAGCAGCGCCATGATCGCGGCAGGCACCGTGCTGTGCGCCGCGCCCATGTCATGACGGCAATCGAAATGATGCGCGGCCAGCATCAGGCTCGCCTGGGCCAGATCGGCAGGCAGGTCCGACCATTCCGGCCCGAACCCCGCCATCAGCCCGATGCGCACCGCCCCTTGCGGCGGGATTGCAGGCAAAAGGCCACCCTTGGCCACCAGTGCAGGCCGCGCCCCGTCCGCCACCAGATACCATCCGGCAGGGTCGGTGACAGTCGCGGTGCCGTCTTGCGCCACGCGCGTCACATGCACAATGGCATTGACCGGTGCCACAGGCAGCACCTGCCGAACAGGATCGCGCCAGGCGTGCAGCGTCCATGTGAAATCACGCTCGATCAGGATCTTGCCCGTGCGCGCCTCGATCGCGGCCATGGCGGCACGCAGGTGGCGCAACAACAGCCCGTCCTGATCGGCCTCATCGGCAAAGCCCGTGGCCAGGCGCAGATGTTCTTTCAGCTGCGCCACCGGCAAGACCGCGTCGGATACCGGGTTTTCTTCGACTAACATCATGGATTTGCTCCGAAATTCATTGGGCACAGCGATCCCGGACACAGACCCGCCTGCCATGCTCGGACGGAAGGGGGGCTGCTAGACATGGCAGGCACGCCTGCATCCGGGGGCCGGGCAACGCGCGGGGGTCCGCGCGCGCCCTATCGGGTCAGGATCAGCTGACCGCGAATTTCAGAAGCTTGATCGCGGCGAAATCGCTGACAGCACCGCCCACGCGCTTGGTGGCGTAGAACAGCACATGCGGCTTGGCCGAGAACGGATCGCGCAGCACGCGCAGATCGGGGCGTTCGGCCACGGTATAGCCCGCGCCGAAATCACCGAATGCAATGGCCGTCGCCCCTGCCGCGATGTCGGGCATATCCTCGGCCACCAGCACCGGATAGCCCATCAGCCGCGCAGGTTCACCCGCCGCCAGACCGTCGGACCACAAGAACCGGCCATCGTTGTCTTTCAGCTTGCGGATGGTACCCGCCGTCTTGGAGTTCATCACGAAGGTCCCGTTGGCGCGGTAAACCGCCCCCAGCGCATAGACCAGATCGACGATCGGATCACCCGACTGGATGCCGCCCGCAACACCCGTCGGCACATACCCGATGCTGCCCCATTCCCAGATCTCGTTCTCGACCTGGGGATAGGTCAGCATCCCCTTGGGCTTGTCCAGACCGTCGCCATTGATGAACGCCCCTGCCTCGGAGCGGGCGAATTTGTCAGCGATGCGGCCAGCCAGCCAGCCTTCGATATCGAACGCACTGTCATCCAGCAGACGCTGCGACGCCTTGGGCAGGGCCGACAGTTCATGCAGCGGAATGCTGATCCGGTCGATCTGCGGCGTGGTGGTTTCGGCCATGGTGCCGGTCTCGGTCGCCCAGCCCGCACCCATCTCCGTGTGATCGACCAGCACATCGTAGGACGTGGCATCGACCGTCACGACACTGGCCACCGCCCGTAAGGACGCGGTCGAGGACAAAGTCCCCTTGATCGTATCGGCGGTTTGCGGGTCCACCAGATAGCCACCATCGGCGGCCATAGCCGAGGACATCGCCTTGCCCTCCAACTCCAGCCCGCGCAGGGCGTCGTCATCGCCCGACCGCAGATAGGCGGCAAAGGCTTTCTGATGCGGCGCCTCCTGCGCGGCACCTGTCGCCAGCGCGCTGCGGGCGGTCATCATCGTCTTGCGATCCAGCTTGTTCATGCGGTCATCCTGTTTCTGAAGTTTGGCCTGCAGGCCGTTGGTAAAAATTGTGAAATCAGCCAGAAATCCGGCGATGGCTTCGGTCAGGTCAGGCGTGGACACAGCATCTGTGGTCCGGGCCTTGGGCACGGGGTTGGTCATATGGCATTCCTTCGGGGCCGTGGTTAAAGCGGGTGCAACAGACGGCGCGCCTCTTGAAACGCGCGCGCAAGGCGGTGCAGGTCGCCTGCATCGCGGTCATCGGCCTTGGCCGTGACACGCGCATCGGGCAGCATCGGAAAGGTCACAAGCGACACTTCCCACAGATCAAGCTCTGACAGGCGGCGCGCGCCTGCATCGTCCTTGTGGGCGCGCACCGTGCGATAGCCGATCGACAGCCCGTCGATGGCGCCCGCCGCGATCAGGCTCGCTGCCTCCCGCGCGCGGGCGATATCGGTCAACAGACGGCCCTTGACCCAAAGGCCCTTGGCATCCTCGACCACCTCGTCCCAGACGCCGATGGGCTGGGACGGATCGTGCTGCCAAAGCATCTTGATCCGCCGCCCCTTGGCGAGGCTGCTACGATAGGCCCCCACATCGACGATATCGCCGCCCTGATCGGACTTGCCGAACAGCGACGCATAGCCGCTGATGACCTGCCCGTCGGTGACGGTCACATCCTGGGGTCCGGCGCAGAATTTATGTTCCAAGGTCATGATGTCCCTCCGCTGAGTGCCTTGACGATCTCGAAGACCAGCAGACCCGCGCAGCCGCAGACCACGATCCAGATTTGCCATTCGAGCCGCGCGATGATGAATTCGATCCGCCCGAGCCGCAGATCGACATGGGCAAACCAGAAATCCGACGCAGGCGGCGGGGGCGGCGGGCGGGGCTGACCCCGCAGGGCGATGACCTTGTCATCCATGTTGGCCGACCTCCTGCGCGGGCAGGCCCAAAAGGCTGCGCTTTTCCGCATCGCTCAGGAATGTCGCCGCCCCCACCCGCGCCCAGAGACTGTCACGCTCATGCGACAGGGCGGCGATCTGGTCGCTGTCGGGGCGAATCTCGATGCGCTGCCCTGAAAAATCCGACAGCCAGTCCGCGATCACCGAAGCCACGCGCGTCGCCAAAGGCAGCACGGTCAGGCGGTAAAAGGCGCGGTTGGCCTCCTGGTAATTGGCATAGGTCGCATCGCCGGGGATACCCAGCAGCATCGGCGGCACCCCAAAGGCGATGGCGATCTCGCGCGCGGCGGCTTCCTTGGTCTTCTGGAATTCCATGTCAGAGGGCGAAAACCCCATCGGTTTCCAATCGAGCCCGCCTTCCAGCAGCATCGGACGGCCCGCATTGCGCGCACCCTGATGCTGGCTTTCCATCTCGCTGACCAGCCGGTCATATTGATCGGTGGTCAGGGCGGATTGCCCGTCCGCGCCCCGATAGACAATCGCACCCGACGGCCGTGCCGCATTGTCGAGCAGCGCTTTTGACCAGCGCGAGGCTGCGTTATGCACATCGATCGCGGCGGCACAGGCCTGCAGGGCTGAAAACCCGTAATGGTCGTCCTGCGGATGAAAGCTTTTCACATGGCAGATCGGGCTTTGATCTTCCGAGACGGCAAAGCGGTGCTTGCGGCCATCGACGTTGTATTCATAGCCCGCAGGCCAGCCGTCCGGACCGGGGATCACCGCCATCCGGTCGGACCGCAGCACATGGATCTCGGCAGGCAAGCTATCGACCGCCACAGCCTCCAGATAGCCGTTGCCGGTGAGCAGCACCTGCCCGAACAAGGCCTCGAGCAGCTCAGCGCGCCCCTGCGCCGCATTGGGCCGCGCCAAAAGCGCCTGCACGGGATGGCGGTCATAGCGGTGGTCGTCATCCTGCACGACCAGCGGGATCGCGGCGGCAGCCTCGGAAATCAGGCGCACCGCGCGAAAACCCACCGGATTGCCCAGAAACCCCGTCCGCGTCAGCGACACCACATCGCGCGGTGACCAGGCGACACGGCCCGCCCCCTGAAGGGCCACGACGCGCCCCGTGGCCGAGGCTTTGCTTTCCGGCGCGGGGGTCGGCTTGCGGTTCAGGAAATCAAACATGTCTTCTCCTCGAAGCGGTCTTTTGCGGCGTTGAAGGGAATTTAGCGAAAGCGCCTGAGGATGCGGTTACGGCACCGTACGTGCCACCGCGCAACACCTGGACGGGCAGCACGGGCAGGAGCGCTCCGCGCGGGAGTATTTGGAGAAAAAAGAAGTCGAAAGAAAAAGCCGGCGCCCGATCTTCAGGCCCCAGCTTCTTTTTTCCAAAAATACTCCCGCGCGGCGCGCCCGAGCAGCCGGCAGGGCTGCGACGGTCAAAGCCCCCGGATCTGGGGATTGCGCCAGCTTTGCGCGGGACCGATCATCAGGTCGTGGATCGCCCAGACCAAAGCATCGACGCGGTCGGGCGAGCCTTTGCCCTGATAGCCCGCCTGCGTCATCTGGCACATCTGATCTTCGAGGTCGCCCAGGCCGCGCAGGTGGCGCACGCGGCCTTGTTCGTAAAGTGCAGCGACAGGTTCCGCCCGGGCGATCTTGCCACGGCTGGCATGGACCGCGCGAAACGGCACCAGCGGGTCGATCTGGCGGATCACGGCGGCAACCATGTCACCGCCCTGATTGACCTCGGCCACCAGCCTGTCGGCGCCGTGCCGCGCCACGGCGGCAATGGCCGCGCGCGCCCATGTGTCGGGGCTGGCCCCCTGCAAGCTTGCATCCTCCAGCACATAAGCGCGCCAGTCCTGCACGGGGCCGTCCATCACCACGCCCGCCACGATGATCCCGCAGGCATCCGATCCGGCATGGGCGGTTGTGGGCGGATCGACCGCCACGACGATCCGCGTCAGCGGCGGGGCATTGGCCATCTGACAGGCGGCAAGACGGCCCGTTGTCCAGAGCGCACCATCCACATCGTCCAGCATCACGCCGTCCAGTTCCTGCCGCCCCAGCGCCGTGCCTGCATATTCCGCGGCCATTTCCGCCAGAAAGCTGTCGGCAAGGTTCGCACGATTGGCGCTGGTCGGCGCATGGGTGACAACCGTACTGGGCCGGTCGAGCAATTTGCGCAGCAGCGCCTGCCGGCGCGGTGTGGTGGTCACGCAGACGCGCGGATGATCGCCCAGCCGCAGCGCAAATTGCAGCATGTCCCATGTCGCCGCGGCCTTGCGCCATTTGGCCAATTCATCGACCCAGGCCGCATCGAATTGCGGGCCACGCAGCGCCTCGGGCTCATGCGCGGAGAACAGCGTGGCCTGCGCGCCATTGGGCCAGACCAGCATGTGCCGGCTTGCGATCCATTTGGGCCGCGCATCGGGCGGACAGACCGCCATGATCCCGCTGTCGCCGAACACCATCACCTCGCGCGCCTGATCATAGGTTTCCCCGATCAGCGCGATCCGGCGCGCCGCCCCCGCCACCATGCCGCGCACCCATTCGGCACCCGCGCGGGTCTTGCCCGCGCCGCGCCCGCCAAGGATCACCCATGTCCGCCAGTCGCCGGGCGGTGGCAACTGATGCGGCATCGCCCAGAACGAAAACAGATAGGGCAGCGCCAGCAGTTCCGCCTCACTGAGGCTGTTCAGAAACGCCGTCTGCGCCAAGGCTGGCGCGGAGGCGATCAAGCCTGCGCCCAAGCTCGTCCCGGATGCTGTCAAGGTCGGCGATATCGCCGGGGTTTGCGTTTTGGGCAGCATTGAAAGCCTCCTCGGCGGTCAGCACCTTCAGATGCGCCGCGATCAGTTGATCCATACGGGTGATAAGTGCGCGCGGGGTATCGACGCTGAGGTCGTCGGTGATGCGCAAGCTGTAATCCAGCAAGGTGCGGATGCGGGAAAAGAGGGTGTTGATTTCGCTGACGCGCGCCTCGGCCGCAGCCAGCGGGGTGGTGTCGGAGTCGTGCTGTTCAGTCATGATAGGGTGACCTGTTGGGAGCCTTCCGCAGGTCGAGTGGGTGACAGCCACGTCACACCATCTAGCATCCAGACACTACTCCAAAGCGGCCCGAAACACAACAAAGGGCCGCCCCACCAGCGGGCGACCCTTTGTCGGTTTCTTCATCTGTGCGTCGTATTACTGGTTGGCTTCGCGTTCGGCCTCGATCCGACGCCAGACCGCCACAGCCCTGTTGTGATCGTCCAGATTGGTCGTGAATGTATGCCCGCCCTCGCCATTGGCCACGAAGAAGATATAGGCGGTCTCGTCGGGGTTCACCGCCGCCTCGATACTGGCAAGGCCGGGGTTGGCAATGGGTGTGGGCGGCAGGCCGTCGATCACATAGGTGTTCCACGGATTGTCGTCGCGCAATTCGCTTTGCCGGATGCCACGGCCTAGCACGCCTTCGCCGCGCGTCACACCGTAGATCACCGTGGGGTCGGTCTGTAACCGCATCCCCTGATTCAGCCGGTTGACAAAGACACTGGCGACCTGACGGCGTTCGTCGATCTCGCTGGTTTCCTTTTCGATGATGCTGGCAAGGACCAGCATTTCCTCGGGGGTGGTGATGGGCAGGCCGTCCTGCCGGTTGGCCCAGGCATTGGCGATGATGCCGTCCTGCCGCGCGGTCATCTGCGCAAGGATCGCGGACACCGGCGTGCCCGGCGTGAATTCATAGCTTGCAGGCGCAAGCGAGCCTTCAGGCGGGGTTTCGGTCACATCCGCCTCCAGCGAGCCGATCCCGCGCATCGCGTTCAGCACCTGCCAGCTGGTGACGCCTTCGGCCAGCACGACGCGGAAACGTGTATCACCTTGCGAGCGCACTTGCGCATAGACAGGGGGTTCTTCTTCGGTCAGCGGGTCGAAACTCGCGCGTTCCTCGAAACGGTTGGTAGCGGGGTCCAGTTCGCGCACGACGCCCTGGACCTGGTTCACACCGATCCGGTAGATGACTTCGGTGCCGCAGGTATTGGCCCCACCGCGCGTGATGATGTCCATCACCTGTTCCATCGACGCAGCCTCGGGCACGCGAAAGCTGCCCGCCTTCAACAGGCCCGACTTGTCGCTGTAATCAGCCCCGATCCGCAGGATCGTGCCATTGCTGACAGCGCCCTGGGCGACCAGCGCGTCGGTGACCAGGGACATCGACGCACCGCTTGGGACCTGAAAGCAGATCGCCTGCGCCAAGGGGCCGGGGTCACGGTATTGCTTGGT
>DAISXL010000059.1:0-12155 GCA_036825855.1 Yoonia sp. | reverse complement strand
TTAAAATCTCTTGGCCGCAAGGCCGTGCCGGTTCGAGTCCGGCCGCGGGCACCATTTCGCAGGCAAGCGCCAGAACGCGAAAGCGGCCGCCGATGGCGACCGCTTTGCTTGTTCAACAGGCAGCAGATCAGGTCTTGCTGGCCCATTCATCGACCTGGCGTTCGGCCTCGTCCTTGGCCACGCCGTATTTTTCCTGCACCTTGCCGACGAGCTGCTCGCGCTGTCCGTCGATCTGTGTCAGGTCGTCATCTGTCAGCTCGCCCCATTTTTCCTTGGCGCTGCCGCTCATCTGCTTCCATTTGCCTTTGACGATATCCCAGTTCATGAGGGTCTCCTTTGTCGGTTCACGATGTACGACAGGGAAACCCCGGTCCCGCGATAAGGTTCCGTCACTGGTCAAATTCGTCAAAGGGACGCGAACAACAGCAGCACAAGCGGGATCGTCAGGACAGACGCCAGCGTCTGGGCCGTGACCAGTCCGGCCATATAGGTCGCGTCACCGCCAAATTGCCGTGTCAGGACATAGGACGTGGGCGCCGTCGGGATGGCGAAGAAGATCACAAGCACCAGTGCCTCGACCCCGTCCAGCCCGAAAATCCGCGCCATAGCCATCGCAAGCACGGGCATGGCAAACAGGCGCAGGGCGCTGTTGGCGCTGATCGCGGCGAGATCCGACCGTAGCGCAGACGGTCGCAGTGCCGCACCGACGCAGAGCAGGCCCAAGGGCAGGCTGCCCTGCCCCAGCAGCGCAAAGAATGTGCCGGTCCCGAAGGGCAGCCCGATCCCGCTGAGCGCCAGCGCAATGCCCAGCACGCAGGCCAGGATCAGCGGGTTGCGCGCCATCATGCGCAGGATCGCCTGTGGCCGGCGCGCTGCGGTCCGGTCGGCCAGTGCGATGATCGACAGCACGTTGACCATCGGCACGATCACCGCGAGCACGATGGCTGCGCGTTCGATCCCGGGCGCCTCTGCAAGGACCGCCGTGATGGCGAGGCCGAGATAGGTGTTGATCCTCACGATGCCCTGCAAGGTCGGCCCGAAACGTCCGGCTGGAGAGGGACGCAGCCAGCGCCAGCCGTAAAGCGCAAGCGCGGCAAGCCCAATCGCGGCAAATGCGGCACCACCCAGCCGCCAGATCGCGGGATCGCCCAATGGGGCGGTGCCAAGGCTGCCCACCAACAGGGCGGGGAACAGGATATAGTAGTTGACGCGTTCCGCCGCTGGCCAGAGGCCCGGTTCGGGAAAGCCTGTGCGCGCCATCGCAAAGCCAAGGCAGATCAGCGCAAAGAGCGGCCAGATTGTCAGGATGATCATGATGCCTCTTTCGCTCGCGCCCGTGCGCGCCAGCCCTAGCACCGTTGCGCGCGCAGCGGCCAGACCAAATGCGATGAACGATCGCCGTACAGGCCAACCCCTATGGCGGCGGATGCAATTTCGCACTGGCGACCCGTCACCCTGTAACGGTAAGGTCCTCGCAGTGTCCGTCCGGGCATGACGCTCTGGAGGGGACATGCCGCGCGAGGCCAGAACAAGCGACACGGAGGTTGATCCTTTGCATGTCGGACCGATCCGCGCATCGGTCTGGCCGACCGTCGTTTTCGTGTTGGTCTGTGTGCCTTTCCTGCTGTTTCTGGCGTGGATTTCTGCCACCGACATGACCTGGGAACATGGCGGGCGCGACATCTGGCAACATGCTGCGGCCTTGCGAGAGTTGATCAACGACCCGTTTGACCCGTCCAACCCCTTTGTCAGTGAAGATACAGGATCGCGGCATTTTCACCCGCTATGGGTCGGAGGCGCATTGATTGCGCGAACCTTCGAGCTTGACGAATGGGCCATCCTCGCAGGCGCAAGTTATCTGTTTGTCGCGGTGTTGGCGCTGGGCATCTACATGTTCGCGCGGGCGTTTCAGCCATCGCCCTGGGCGCCCTTGGTTGTGTTTCTCTGTCTGATGGCCAGTTGGGTGGTGCCGGTCCAGCACACGGGCTACATCGCGCCGTCGACCTTGCTCTATGGCGCCGCTTATCCTGCGACGTTCCTGGTTGGCGCAAGCCTGATCATGTGGGCCGTCACTTTGCGTGCGCATGAGCGGCCCATCCTGGCGTGGTGGCTCTTGCCGCTCTCTGCCGTGATGTTCACGACCCATCAACTTGGCGCGGTGATCGGGTTTCTGGGTGCCGGATGCTTTGCTGTGTTCCATACCCGCGCCACCCGCGCAGGTGCTGTGGGCGTGATCGCATCGATGCTGGCGGGGATCGCAGCCTCTGCCTTGTGGCCTTACCACAATCCCATCGCGCTTGTGTTTCGACCGGGTCATTCTGACTGGAGCGGAGGGCCTGACTTTTACGGATCCGTTTTTCTGACCGCGACCTTGGTGCCGGCGGCCATTGGCCTGATCGGCTTGGTGAGGGCGCGACACATGGCGTTGCTGGCGGCACTTGCGGTTTATGTCGGGTGTTACCTGCTCGGTCTTGCCGGTATCCAGCTGGCCGGACGGTTCCTTGCACCGGTGACGCTGGTGCTGCAACTGGGCATGGCGATATCGATCCTTGACCTGATCGAGACGTCCCGCGATCGCCCCGAACGCAGGGTGCTGTTGGGTGTCATCGCTGCATCTGTCACATTGTTTCACATCCTCTTCCCGACGCATTTCGGAATCAGGACGGACGACGACAAACCGCTGTGGCGAAACCACTATATCGCCGCACAGTCCCTGACCGATGATATCCCCGATCAACAACAGGTCGCGGCACATCCCAATATCGCGTGGCCGATTGTTGCCACCGGCCAGCGGGTGTTGTCGATCCCTTGGCCAGAGCCGTTGATCGACGATCTGGCCGAGCGGCAGAGGGCGACGGCGGCGCTTTTCTCGGCAGATTTGTCGGCAGGCGACAGGGTCGCTCTTGCGCGGGCGCAGGGCGTTCGCAGCCTGATCGTCCAGCCTGCGCGGCTGACTCCTTCTGCGTTGGAAACCCTGCAAGACCAAGCGGTGTTCAGCGAGACTTCGGGCACGCTCAGCCGTTTCGATCTATACGACTAGATGACCATGCGCGACCTGCGCATGATGGGTCAGCGAGTGCGGCACCTCTTGCCCGTGCCGGGCCATCAGGTCGGCATCGCCAAGGATGGCCCGCGCGGCCCCGTCGGCCACGATCCGTCCGTCGTCGATCAGGATCACGCGGGGGCAAAGCTCCAGCACCAGTTCCAGATCATGGCTCGCGATCAGCATGGCCTGATCCATGCCGCCCAGCAAGGCGATCAGCCGTCTGCGGTTGCGCAGATCAAGCGCGGCCGAGGGTTCGTCGAGCAGCAACAGGCGCGGGGACATCACCAGCACGCCCGCGAGGCAGGCCAGCCGCTTTTCGCCGCCCGACAGGTGATGCACCGGCCGGTCGGCCAGTCCGGCGATCCCTACGCGGTCCAGCGCCGCCGTTACAGCCGCGTCGAGCGCTGCCCCCGACAGCCCCAGATTGCGCGCACCGAAAGCCACATCCTCGGCCACGCTCGGGCTGAAAAGCTGGTCGTCGGCCTGCTGGAACACAAAGCCCATGCCGGGGTGGAACCCGCCGGGGGCCACGGCGGCGCCGTCCATCCGCACCTCGCCCGCCGTCGCGCGGATCACGCCGGTCAGGCAAAGCATCAGCGTGGTCTTGCCCGCACCGTTCGGGCCGATCAGGCCGACCCGTTCGCCATGGCCGATCTGCAGGGACACGTCCTGCAAGACGTGCAGGCCGCTCGCACGGGTCAGGCTCAGGTCGCGAGTATCAAGCAAGGGCAGGGTCATGCCAGATGTTCCACCGCCAGCAGACAGGCCGCAAGCGCAAAGAGGACGGACAGTGCCAGCTTGTCGGCGCGCGGGACGGGCACCACCTCGGGCAGGGCGGCGCCTTTCGCGCCGTGGCCGCGCAGGATCATCGCGTGATAGATCCGCTCGGACCGCGCATGGCTGCGCAGCAAAAGGCTAGCCAAAAGCCAGCCAGTCGTGCGGAAGCGCCCCCGCCAGCTTTGCCCGCCGCGCAGGCGCATCGCGGTCTGCATCCGGGCAAGGTCGGCGCGGAGATCCTCGATATGGCGCAGGGTCAGCAACGCCAGATCCACCAGCAGCGCAGGCAGGCCAAGCCGGCGCAGCGCTCCGATCAGGCGCGGCACGGGCACGTCGCCCAGAAACACGACGATCAACGTAAAGATCGACAGGAACCGTAGTGCTATTCCCGTGGCCGCGGCCAGCCCTTCGGCGCGCAGGGTCAGCGGGCCAATGTCTGTCAGCACCGTCTGTCCGCTGGTGAACGGCAAAAGCGCGACAAGCCCCGCCACGACCAGCCCCGGCAACCGCAGGGCGGCCAGCACGCGCAGGGGTGGCGTGCGCGACAGACCCACAAGCGTCACAGTCGCAAGGACCATCAGCGCCAGCGCGGCCGGACCGCGCAGCGCCGAAAACGTGAAGGCCAGCACAACCACCGCGACAATGCGCAAGCGCGGGTCGCTGATCGGGTCAGCGCGCACCGATCATCTCGGGGTTGGTGCGGCGCAGAAAGCCGAGCACGGCGGCGACGACCATGCCTTCGGCCACGGCCAGCGGCAGATGCGCCAGCGCAAGCGCGAGGATCGCGGCGCGTTCGGTGCCCGCATCCAGATGCGCGGGCAGACCGGCGAGCAGGATCGCCGTGAACAGCGCCACCGCCAGCAGGACCGCGCCCGCGCCGGTGACAAAGGACAGGGTCGCGTCCACGACGGGATGGCGGCCTTGTCCTGCCAGACGGATCATCCCGAAGGCCGCAAGTGCAGGCAGGCCAAGGATCACCCCGTTGACCCCCAGTGTGGTCAGCCCGCCGTGTCCGAACATCACCGCCTGAAACGCCAGCCCGATCACGATTGCGGGCACGGCATACCAGCCCAGCATCGCGCCCATCAGCCCTGACAGCATCAGATGCACGCTGCTGGGGGGGACGGGAATGTGGATCAGGGATGCGGCAAAGAAGGCGGCGGTCATCATCGCGGCGCGCGGCAGGCCTTCGCGCGGGTCGGGCTGTGCGGCGATCCGGTTCAGGCTGATGGCGGTCAGCCCTGCGGCGACAGCCCAGCCCCCCAAGGTCAGCCCAAGCGGCAGGATACCATCGGGGATATGCATCAGACCTGCCGGGCGCGGCGCGCGGGCCGGAAATAAAGAGCGGTGCCGACACAGCCCCAGACCACGCAGGCCAGCATCAAAAGCCGCTGCGCCCAGCCAAGCCCGCCGGCCGCGGCAGGGGTCATCGCGACCTGGACGATACCGTCCGATCCGCGTTCGACATAGCCGATCGCACCATGTCCCGCCTGCCGGACCTGCACCGCCCATTGCCCTGGCCGGTCATCCGGCAGGAACAGGAACCGCCCCGCCGTGTCGGTCACGCCGGTCTGCCAAGGTTGCGCCGGGTCGTCGGGCGCAAAGATGCTGACCTGCGCCCCGGCCATCGGCTCGCCAGTGTCGTAATAGGCGGTGACGGTGACCGCCTGCACCTCTGCCGTGTCGACAAAAGCGCCGTGCGCCGTTGCGGGACCTGCCAGCAACAGCGCAGCGGCCAAGGCTTTAACGATAGCTGACAGCACAATGCCCCTCGCCCACATGGCCGATATGCAATCCGGCAAGGTCGATCTGCTGGACGCCGCCTGCGGCAAAGGCGTCAAATCCGCGTGCGTCGATATTCATCTGGTCAGCCTCGCCCCGGTCCATGCGACCGAACACATGATCCAGATGGAAGGTCAGTTCAAGATCCGCCTCTGCTCCTGCGGTCACAAAACCCTTGCGGGCGTCGCCCACGTATTCGCCGCAGGCATAGTCATGCGTCGCGTCACTGGTCAGGGTGAAATCCACGCTTTGCCCGTCGCGCGTCGCGGTGCCGATCAGCACCATGGACTGTCCCGCCCAGTCACCCGATTGCGCGGGGACAACGGACCATGCGACCGCGTTGTAATGGCCTTCGGGTGCAGAAACGGTGCCAAGCGGCACGCGCCCGTCCGCATCGGTGGCGGTCAGGTCGATGGTCATCTGGTCGAGGGATGAGAAGGCGACCGTGACAGCCGCTGCGGGTGTGCCGCCCGCTTCGGCATCATAGGGCGGGTCCGTTTGCAGCGCGGAAACATCCGCCAGCGTGACATAGATATGCTCGAACCGCAGTTCCCAGCCGTCGCGGGTCAGTTCCGGGGCGACGAAGCCTTCGGTCGCGAGCGCTTCGCCATTGGCGATCAGGGCAAGCTTGCCTTCGGCGGCAGCGCTTGTGCCCATCGCCAGCGCGCAGGTCATGGCGGTCAGGATTGTCTTGGAAAGTTGCGGCATGGGTGGCCCCTGTCAGAGTATGAAAATTAAGATCACTTTGCATACGCACCCCCTTTTCGCCTGTCAACGACCGGAGCAGGGGCATCCCGCGCCAGAGCACACGCCTGCAGGGTTTTGCGCGTTTATGAAATTCATTCATAATAGTCTTGTCCAACATGAATTTGTTTTCACGATCCTGACAGCCTAAATACCCGTAAGGCACGCAAGGTGCCTTGTGTCGTTTGATCGGAAGAAAATGTCCAAATCCCTGCCCAAATCCCCCGCCTTCGACCGGATCGCCGCCGCCGCGGCAGAGCGTATCCTGATCCTTGATGGCGCGATGGGCACGCAGATTCAGGCGCTGGGGTTCAACGAGGGCGATTTCACCGCGCATGGGAACGGCTGCGGCTGTCACCCGCGCCTGTTCACCGGCAATCCCTTGCCGCAGCAGGGCAACAATGACCTGCTGATCCTGACCCAGCCACAGGCGATTGAGGATATCCATTACGCCTATGCGATGGCAGGGGCGGATATCGTGGAAACCAACACGTTTTCCTCGACCTCCATCGCGCAGGCCGATTACGGGCTGGAACATCTGGTCTATGACCTGAACTTTCACGGCGCGCGTCTGGTGCGGCAGGCGTTGGACCGCGCCACCGCCGAGGACGGGCGCGCGCGCTTCGTTGCGGGCGCGCTGGGGCCGACCAACCGCACGGCATCCATGTCGCCCGATGTGAACAATCCGGGCTATCGCGCGGTGACGTTTGACCAGCTGCGCGCGGCCTATGCCGAACAGTTGCACGGGCTGATCGACGGCGGCGCCGATCTGATCCTGATCGAGACGATTTTCGACACGCTGAACGCCAAGGCCGCCATTTTCGCCTGCGAGGAAATCTTTGCCGCCAACGGCCTGCGCCTGCCGGTCATGATCTCCGGCACGATCACCGACCGGTCTGGCCGGACGCTATCGGGCCAGACGCCGACCGCGTTCTGGCATGCCGTGCGCCATGCGGACCCTTTGACGATCGGGCTGAACTGCGCGCTGGGCGCTGCCGAAATGCGCGCGCATCTCGCGGAATTGTCGGGTATCGCCGATACGCTGGTCTGTGCGTATCCCAATGCGGGCCTGCCCAACGAATTCGGCGAATATGACGAAAGCCCCGCTTTCATGGCCAGCCAGATCGCCGAATTCGCGCGTGAAGGCCTGGTCAATATCGTCGGCGGATGCTGCGGATCGACGCCCGACCATATCCGCGCCATTGCCGCCGCGGTGGCGGATTATCAACCCCGCGCGATCCCCGCGCATACACCGCTGATGCGGCTGTCGGGGCTGGAGCCCTTCACGCTGACGCCCGACATTCCTTTTGTGAACGTGGGCGAGCGGACGAATGTCACCGGCTCTGCCAAGTTCCGCAAGCTGATCACCAACCGCGACTATGCCGCCGCGGTCGATGTGGCGCGCGATCAGGTGGAAAACGGCGCGCAGATCATCGATGTGAACATGGACGAAGGCCTGATCGACAGCAAACAGGCGATGATCGAGTTTCTGAACCTGATCGCCGCCGAACCCGATATCGCCCGCGTGCCGGTGATGATCGACAGCTCCAAATGGGAGGTGATCGAGGCGGGCCTGCAATGCGTGCAGGGCAAATCCATCGTCAATTCGATCAGCATGAAAGAAGGCGAGGCGGCGTTTCTGCATCAGGCGCGGCTCTGCCGTGCGTACGGTGCGGCGGTGGTCGTCATGGCCTTTGACGAAGAGGGCCAAGCCGATACCGAGGACCGCAAGGTCGAGATTTGCACACGCGCCTATAAATTGCTGACCGAAGAGGTGGGTTTTCCGCCCGAAGATATCATCTTTGATCCCAACGTGTTCGCCGTGGCGACCGGGATCGAGGAACACGACAATTATGGCGTCGACTTCATCAACGCCACCCGCCGGATCATCGCCGATCTGCCGCATGTCCATGTCTCGGGCGGCGTGTCGAACCTGAGCTTCAGTTTCCGTGGCAATGACCCCGTGCGCGAGGCGATGCATGCCGTGTTCCTCTATCACGCGATTCAGGTCGGGATGGATATGGGGATCGTCAACGCCGGCCAGCTGGCGGTTTATGACAGTATCGACCCCGATCTGCGCGACGCTTGCGAAGATGTGGTGCTGAACCGCACGCCGGAGGCCACCGAGAATATGCTGGTGATCGCCGAACGCTTCAAATCCACCGGCGCGCGCGAGGCCAAGGAACGCGATCTGGCGTGGCGCGACTGGCCCGTGGAAAAGCGGCTGGAACATGCGCTGGTCAACGGGATCACCGAATTCATCGACGCCGATACCGAAGAGGCGCGGCTGCAGGCCGACCGTCCGCTGCATGTGATCGAAGGCCCGCTGATGGCGGGGATGAACGTGGTTGGCGATCTGTTCGGCGCGGGCAAGATGTTCCTGCCGCAGGTGGTCAAATCCGCCCGCGTGATGAAACAGGCGGTCGCGGTGTTGCTGCCCTATATGGAAGAGGAAAAGCGCCTGAACGGCGGCACGGGCCGCGAATCTGCGGGCAAGGTGCTGATGGCGACGGTCAAAGGCGATGTACATGACATCGGCAAGAATATCGTGGGCGTTGTGCTGGCCTGCAACAATTACGACATCATCGATCTGGGCGTGATGGTGCCTGCGGCCAAGATCATCGAAACAGCGATTGCCGAGAAGGTGGATATCATCGGCCTGTCCGGCCTGATCACGCCGTCGCTGGATGAAATGGTCCATATGGCGGCCGAAATGGAACGGGCTGGTCTTGATATTCCGTTGCTGATCGGCGGGGCGACCACCAGCCGCGTGCATACGGCGGTGAAAATCCACCCCAATTATGCGCGCGGCCAGACGGTCTATGTGACAGACGCCAGCCGTGCGGTGGGTGTCGTCTCGGCGCTTTTGTCGCCGGAGCAGAAGGCGGGCTATGTCAAGACGATCCGCGCCGAATATGAAAAGGTCGCGGAACAGCACGCGCGCTCCGAACTCGCCAAGAAACGGCTGCCGCTGGCAGATGCCCGCGCCAATGCGCTGAAACTGGACTGGCAGGATTACAAGGTGCCGGCGCCCTCATTCCTTGGAACCAAGGTTTATGAGGATTGGGATCTGGCCGAGCTTGCCCGCTATATCGACTGGACGCCGTTCTTCCAGACATGGGAATTGAAAGGGGTCTATCCGAAGATCCTGCAGGACGAAAAACAGGGCGAGGCGGCGCGTGCGCTGTTCGCCGATGCGCAAGCGATGCTGGCGCAGATCATCGCGGAAAAATGGTTCCGCCCGCGTGCCGTGGTGGGCTTTTGGCCGGCCAATGCGGTGGGCGATGATATCCGCCTGTTCACTGATAACAGCCGCACGACCGAACTGGCGATGCTGCATACCCTGCGCCAGCAGGTCAGCAAACGCGACGGGCGGCCCAATGTGGCGCTGTCGGATTTCGTCGCACCTGATGGTACCCCCGATTATGTCGGCGGTTTTGTGGTCACCGCAGGGATCGAGGAAATCGCCATCGCTGAACGGTTCGAAAAGGCGGGCGATGATTTCAACGCGATTCTGGTCAAGGCTTTGGCCGACCGTTTCGCTGAAGCCTTTGCCGAGCGGATGCATGAAGTCGTGCGCCGCGAGCTTTGGGGCTATGCGCCGGATGAAAATCTGGCACCCGCGGACCTGATCGGCGAGCCCTATCGCGGTATCCGCCCGGCACCGGGCTATCCCGCCCAGCCCGACCATACCGAGAAAACCACGCTGTTCCGGCTGCTGGATGCAGAAGCCACGACAGGCGTGAAACTGACCGAAAGCATGGCGATGTGGCCGGGGTCATCGGTGTCGGGGCTCTATATCGGGCATCCGGAGGCCTATTACTTTGGCGTGGCCAAGGTCGAACAGGATCAGGTGATGGATTATGCCGCGCGCAAAGGCATGGATGTGGGCGAGATCGAACGCTGGCTGGGGCCGGTGCTGAATTATGTCCCACAGGCCAAGGCGGCGCTGGCGGCGGAATAGCCGTCCCCATCTTCCGAGCCTAAATATCCCCGCGCTGAGCGCTTTGCGGCATTGCCGCAAAAAGGGGCGCTGCCCCTCGGCCCGGAGTAAATCCGGGCCTCACCCCGGAGTATTTTTGGAAAAAAGAAGTCAGACGGCGACTTCGATCCGGCCCAGCGGGTTGGAGCAGCAGGCAAGGATGTAGCCCTCCGCGATATCCTCGTCCGAGATGCCGCCGTTGTGGACCATATGGACCTCGCCCGCGGTCTTGCGGATCTTGCATGTGCCGCAAAGGCCGAAGGTGCAGCCGGACGGGATGTTCAGCCCGTTGGCGCGGGCCACGGCCAGCACGGTATCGGTCTGCGCACAGGCCGCGACCACGCCCGAGGCGGCAAAGCTGATCTGCGCGCTTGTGTCGGCATCGGGGGTGATATCGTTGATCTCGGGCGCATCGGCGGCTTTTGCGACGGGGGCCTGAAAGTTTTCCTGATGATAGCGGTTCATGTCGAAGCCGAGCGCGTTCAGCATGTCGCGCACCGCTTGCATGAAAGGTTCGGGCCCGCAGCAGAACACTTCACGCTCCAGATAATCCGGCGCCATCAGCCCCAGCATGATCTGGTTGAGCCGCCCGTGATAGCCGTGCCAGACGCGGAACGGGCCGGGTTCCTTGACCGTATAGCGCAGTTGCAGCCCCGGCACGCGGTTGGCGAACTGGTCCAGCCTTTCGCGAAAGATGATGTCGGACGGGCGGCGCGCGGCATGGACAAACACGATATCGGGCATGTCGCCCGTGTCCCAAGCCCAGGTCGTCATCGCCATCATCGGCGTGATGCCGGACCCTGCCGAGATGAACAGGTATTTGTCCGCCGGATGCCGGTGAAAGCTGAAGATACCCGCAGGGCCATAGGCCTTGATCTTCATGCCCGGGCGCAGATGGTCGAGCATCCAGCGCGTGCCGATACTGTCCTTTTGCGCCTTGACCGTGAGCGAGATCGACAGGGGCCGCGAGGGGCTGGAGGATATCGTATAGGTCCGCTGCACCGCGCCGCCCGCCACCGGCAGATCCAGCGTCAGGAACTGCCCCGGTTCATAGTCGAACCATGCCCCCGAGGGTGCCCTAAAGGCGAAGGTCGCGACATTGGGTGTTTCAGGGATGACCATGACGCATTCCAGCCATTCATCATCGTGCCACGCGGCGGTGGTGCTGATCCGTGTGGGCGCGGGCATCTATTCCGCCGCCAGCGCGGGCTGCGGGGATAGCCGCCCTGTCATCAGGCCAGCATACCAGTCCACGAACTGGATCACGCCTTCTTCCTGAATGGGGGAGTAGGGGCCGGGTTCATAGGCGGGCGACAGGATGCCTTTCTGGTTTTCCTCGACGACCTGGCGGTCCTCGTCATTGGTGTTCAGCCAGACCTCGGTGAGGGTTTTCAGATCGTAATCCACACCTTCGACCGCATCCTTGTGGACAAGCCAAGTCGTCGTCACCTCGGTCTGCGTGGCCGAGATCGGCAGCACGCGGAAGGTGATCGCATGATCGCCTAGAAAGTGGTTCCATGTGTTGGGATAATGATAGAACAGCAGCGTGCCTGCGTCGTTGAACGGCATCGTGCCCATGCGTTTCGCCACGGCAGCCTTGGTGGACATCGTATAGCTTTCGGCATTGTTCAGCAAAGGCACCCGCGCCAGCCGCCAGCCCATGTCACCCGCATGGGTAAAGCGTGACGGCAGGCCTGCCGCCTCGCACCGTTTCCAATGGGTCAGGATTTCGGGGCTGGCCTCGTCGGGGCCGGACATGGCGGCGAACTTGGGATTGTCCGAGAAGGTCCGGCAGAGCGACGGATGCGACCCCGAACAATGGTA
>DAISXL010000058.1:11002-12400 GCA_036825855.1 Yoonia sp. | reverse complement strand
GAAAACCTCAAGGAACTGGTCAAGGCGCTCGAGAATTTCGAGAACCTGCAAGGGTTTCTCGAACATGTCAGCCTCATCATGGACAACGAAACCGAGGACGCGGGCGAAAAGGTCAATATCATGACCTTGCACGCGGCCAAGGGGCTGGAGTTTCCGTCCGTGTTCTTGCCGGGCTGGGAGGACGGGCTGTTCCCTTCGCAGCGCGCGATGGATGAAAGCGGGCTGAAGGGGCTGGAGGAAGAACGCCGCCTTGCCTATGTCGGCATCACGCGGGCCGAACAGCTTTGCACGATCTCTTTCGCCGCCAACCGCCGTGTTTACGGCCAGTGGCAATCGCAGATGCCGTCGCGGTTCATCGATGAATTGCCCGCGGATCATGTCGAGGTGCTGACCCCGCCCGGGCTTTATGGCGGCGGTTACGGGGCGGCGGGCATGGCGGCCAGTGCATCGCCCGCGATCATGGGGGCGATGGGGTCGGACCTGCATCAAAAGGCGCATGACGCCGATGTCTACAACTCGCCCGGCTGGCGGCGGCTGCAGGGGCGCAGCCAGCAGCGCGGCATGGCCATGCCGTCCGAGGCGCGCAACATGACCATCGACGCGACCGCCGTGTCGGCCTTCAGCGTGGATGACCGCGTGTTCCACCAGAAATTCGGCTATGGGAACGTGCTGGCGATCGAAGGCGACAAGCTGGAAATCGCCTTTGACAAAGCGGGCACCAAACATGTTGTCGCGCGGTTCATCGTCAGCGCCGATGCGGCCGATGATGTGCCGTTCTAGGCCACCAGCATCGGCCAGAGCGAGGCGACCAACAGCACCGCCATGGTGATGTTGAACACCCGCAACCGCCGCGCCGTGCCCAGCCAGCGGCGCACCTGCACTCCGATCCAGGCCCAGACGGTGACGGCGGGCAGGTTGGTCGCGGCGAAAATCCCCGCCACCATCAGCGACCCCACCGCCAGCCCGCGATCCTGCGGCGCATAGGCGCTGATCGCGGTGATCGCCATGAACCAGGCCTTGGGGTTGACCCATTGAAAGGCGGCGGCCTGCAGAAAGGTAAAGGGCTTGCCGGTGACGGCTTTCGCCTCTGGCGGGACCGCATTGGCGATTTTCCACGCCAGCCACAGCATATAGGCGGCACTGACCACTTTTAGCACGATGTTCAGCGCGGGATAGGTCAGGAACACGCCCAACAGAACCACCCCGACCATGAATACCATGAACGCATGGCCGACCGAGATGCCCAGCATATGCGGCACCGTCCGGCGCAGCCCGTAATTGGCCCCCGACGCCATCAGCATCACGTTGTTCGGCCCCGGCGTGATCGAAGAGGCAAAGGCAAAGCCCACAAGGGCGATGAGGATTTCATACGTCATCGCGCAACAATAGTGGGCGGAT
>DAISXL010000058.1:0-10902 GCA_036825855.1 Yoonia sp. | reverse complement strand
AAATACTCCGGGGTGAGGCGCGCAGCGCCGAGGGGCAGCGCCCCTGTAACCGCGCATAAAAAAACGGCCATGCCCGGGAGGAGGTGGACATGACCGTTCTTTTTATCAGCGCCTCCTTGCGTCTCGGGAGGAGAAGAAGCAAGGCGCGTCCTCGCCAACTTTGCCCGGGAGGAGGTGGGCGCCGCCGGCGGTATCATCGGTTCCAACCCGGGAGGAGGTGGGCGGTTCCGAAACTTGGTCATAAAGCGGCGGCATCCGGGAGGAGGTGGATGCCGCCACCTTAATCATGACCCCGTGCCCCGGGAGGAGGTAGGGCGGGGGTCTTTCAGATCTGCCTTTTCAGGGAGGAGGCGGCAGATCCGATCCTTGAATTACTTGCCGTAAGCGGCTTCAAACGCGATGCTGCGCAGCTCGGTCCGCGACAGGCCCAGATCGGCCAGGTCCCGGTTCGACAGCGACTGCAGTTCGCGCAGGGTGGTCAGATACACTTTGCGCTTGGCCATCTTTTCGGACAGGTTGGCCCGGAAACCGGCAACGCGGTCGGCAAAGGGCAGGTTCGCTGGAAGTGTGATGTTGAAGGCTGTCATGTCTTTACTCGTTTCAATCTTGTGGTCCCGGCAAATCTGCCGTTCGCTCGTAACCATCATGTAGGATTATGCTGCAGGTGCACAATGGTCGGTTGGTCAATGCTGCTATGCAGAAAATGCATAAGTTATGCTGACCTAATGTCATCTGTTTGTTGCAAATTTAGGCAGGACAGCGCGCACCCTTGCGTATTGCCCAAAACGTGCCAGAAGTTGGCGGAAAAACAGGCGTATTTGAAAAAGGAGCCGTCCTTATGGCTGTAACCCGAGACGACATTCTGACCGCGCTTGCCCGCATTGCCCTGCCCGATGGCGGTGATCTTGTCGCGCGCGACATGATCCGCGCCCTGCGGATCGAGGATGGCAAGGTCAGTTTCGTGATCGAGGCTGCCGACCCTGCCGAGGCTGCGCGCATGGACGGTCTGCGCCGTGCAGCCGAACAGATCGTCCAGGCGGTGCCGGGGGTCGACAGCGTTTCCGCCGTGCTGACAGCGCATGGCCCCGCCCCCAAACCGGCCGAGCCGCCCTCGCTCAAGATCGGGCGGCACCCGACGCCGCAGGCAGGCCCCGCCAAGGTCAGTGGTGTGGACCGCATCCTTGCCATCGGGTCGGGCAAGGGCGGGGTGGGTAAATCCACGGTTTCGTCCAACCTCGCGGTGGCGCTGGCGCGGCAGGGGCGGCGTGTCGGGTTGCTTGACGCGGATATCTATGGCCCCAGCCAGCCGCGCATGATGGGGGTGAACAAACGCCCCGGCAGTCCTGACGGCAAGACGATCATTCCCTTGCAGGCGCATGGCGTGACGATGATGTCGATCGGCCTGATGATGGACCCCGACAAGGCGGTCGTCTGGCGCGGTCCGATGCTGATGGGCGCGCTGCAGCAGATGCTGGGGCAGGTGGCCTGGGGCGAGCTTGACGTGCTGATCGTCGATCTGCCCCCCGGCACGGGCGATGTGCAGCTGACCTTGTGCCAGCGCACCGAACTGACAGGGGCCATCGTGGTCAGCACGCCGCAGGATGTGGCGCTGCTCGATGCGCGCAAGGCGCTCGATATGTTCAAGACGCTGAACACGCCCGTCCTTGGCCTGATCGAGAATATGTCCACCTATATTTGCCCCAATTGCGGGCACGAGGCGCATATCTTCGGCCATGGCGGTGTGGCCGCCGAGGCCGACAAGATCGGCGTGCCTTTCCTTGGCGCGCTGCCCATCGATCTTGATACGCGGCTGGCGGGTGATGCGGGCACACCGATTGCCGCCGGATCGTCACCCATGGCCGAAGCTTACGCCACCATCGCGCGCCGTCTGGTCGCGGGCGGGATGGCGTGATCACGATCAGGCGGGCGACCGAAGCCGATTTCGACGCGCTCTGGCCGATCCTGCGCGATGTGTTCCGCGCGGGCACGACCTATGCCGTCGATCCTGCGATCAGCCGCGAGGCCGCCTTTGCCTATTGGATGCAACAGCCCGCCGCGACCTATGTGGCGGTGGCGGGCGATGCGGTGCTGGGCACCTATTACATCCGCACCAACCAGCCCGGCGGCGGCGCGCATATCTGCAACTGCGGCTATATCGTTGCGCCCGCCGCGCGCGGACAGGGGCTTGCCGCGCAGATGTGCCTGCACAGTCAGGACCAAGCCCGCACGATGGGGTATCTCGCGATGCAGTTCAATTTCGTGCTGGCCAGCAATGCGGGCGCGGTCCGGTTGTGGCACCGGCTGGGCTTTGTATCCGTCGGCACGATCCCCGACGCGTTCCGGCACCCTGAACAGGGGTTCGTTGCCGCCCATGTGATGCACAAACGGCTGGCCTGACGCGCTGGTCGGGAATTCATGGAATCGATCACGAAACCGAATCATTCCCGTGAGGATTCCGTGAGCTGGATGGCGGATCGGATGGATTGCACCGGGTGTCACCCTCCGAAGTCCGGCACGCTGCGGTTTTTCTGCATCATCGGCGTTTTGGATGTCTTTACCTTATTTAGTGTCCGTCTGCGCCAACGCCGCAACATCTGCGCAAAAAGACCATGTAGCGCCCCAGGGCACGGACCAATCGCCCCTCCGTATCCCCATCAAGTTCCATGAAATCCCAAAAAACTGTTGATCACGGCATCGCGCGATGGCACAACGAAGGCACGGTGATGACGGACACGACTTCAAAGGGGCAAATCAAGAACCCCGACCGGCAAAAGCAGGTTTCATACAGGCTTCGCCATCACCGCAAAAACGATCCGGCGCGTGAGCGAGCAGACATCCCCCCAGGTGGCACGCGCAGTCGGACTTTCCCAGAAATGGGGCGAGGGCGGCGGATTGTGCAGTGGCAGCAGCACAATCCGCCGTTTTCACATCCGGGCCTTGGTCCGGCGGACAGTGAAGGCAAAGGGCAGTGGATCTGAATTTTACGGGCGAACACACCCAAAAGGTGGACAGCAAGGGGCGCATGTCGATCCCGGCTGAGTTTCGTCGCGTGCTCGAGATCGGCGATCCCGAATGGACCCCTGACCGCACGCCGCGCCTGTATCTTTTGTATGGCGATCATCTGAAGAACCAGTTGCACGGCTATACCGTCACCGAATTCAACAAGGTCGTGGCCCAGATCAACGCGCTGCCGCGCGGGTCGGAACGCAAGCAGGTTCTGTCGCGGCTGTTCATCGGGCAGTCGATCCGGCTTGACGTGGACAAGGACGGGCGCACCGTCATGCCGATCAAGCAGCGTCAGAAACTGGGGATCACCGATGGCGAGCTGACCTTCAGCGGCCTTGGCGACCATTTCGAAATCTGGAAGGCTGACCGCTATGACAGTGACGTTTCCGGCGTGATGGCAGCCTACCTTGCGGACAAGCCCGAAGGCTATGATCCGCTGATCCTGCTGGACGAGTAGCGTCACGATGTCCGCTGCCGCAGAAACATCCCCGCACATCCCCGTCCTGATCCGACCCCTGATTGCCGCCGTCAGCCCTGTTGGCGGCGTCTGGCTGGACGGCACCTTCGGCAACGGCGGCTATACCCGCGCGCTGCTGGCGGCAGGGGCGGACAAGGTGATCGCGGTGGACCGTGATCCGCTGGCGTTCGAGATGGCCGCAGGTTGGGTCGCCGAATATGGCGACCGGATCGTGATGCAGGAAGGCGTGTTCTCGCAGCTAGATACCTATGCGCAGGACCTTGACGGCGTGGTGCTGGACCTTGGGGTCAGTTCCATGCAGCTTGATCTGGCCGAACGCGGTTTTTCCTTCATGCGCGACGGGCCGCTTGATATGCGGATGTCGCAGTCGGGCGTGTCGGCGGCGGACCTGTGCAATGACGCGGACGAGGCCGAACTGGCCGATATCATCTATCTTTATGGCGAAGAACGCGCGTCCCGCCGCATCGCCAAAGCGATTGTCGCAGCCCGTCCGCTAACGACGACAGGGCAGCTGGCCAAGATCGTCGAAAGCTGTCTGCCGCGCGCCAAGCCGAACCAGTCACACCCCGCAACGCGCACCTTTCAGGCGCTGCGGATCGCGGTGAACAACGAATACGGCGAACTGGCCGAAGGTCTGATGGCCGCTGAACGCGCGCTCAAACCGGGCGGGCAACTGGCCGTCGTGACCTTTCATTCGGTCGAGGACCGGATGGTCAAACGGTTCCTGCAGGCGCGGTCGGGCAACACGGCCAATGCCAACCGCTATGCGCCCGAAACCGCGCAAGTGACGCCCGCCTTTCGCATCGACAAGCGCAAGGCACTGGGGCCGGACGATCAGGAACTGGCGGAAAATCCACGCTCGCGGTCAGCCAAGCTGCGGGTGGCAATCCGCACCGAAGCACCGGCGCAGGGTCTTGATCCGGCCGATCTGGGCATGCCGACGATGCGCAAGAAGGGGGGCCGCTGATGCGGAGTTTTCTGTTTGTCTTTTCGGCACTTGCCGTGATCGGGCTGGCCTTCTGGGCCTATCAGGAAAATTACACCACGCAGGCCGCCGTGCGCGAGGCGCGCGAGCTTTATACCGAAATCGGGGCCGCGCATGACCGCTTGCAGATGCTGCGCGCCGAATGGGCTTATCTGAACCGGCCCGACCGGCTGGCCGATCTGGCCGATCTGAATTTCGACCGGCTGGGCCTTTTGCCGCTTCGACCAGAGGCTTTTGGACTGGTGAACCAGATTATCTATCCGATCCCGCCGATCCTGCCGATCACCGACCCGATTGAATTGTCGAGCGATATGCTCGCCCAGGACGAGGACCCTCTGTGATGCGCACGCCGTTGCGGCCTCTGGCCCGGATCCTCAAGGCCCGTGAAAAGGGTGAAAACCCCGATGTGATCGAGGCCGAAAACCGTGCCCGCCGCCATGCCGCCGAACAGGACAAGGCCCGCAGCCGCGCCGAAGGCCGGTTGCTGTTGCTGGGGCTGATGTTCTTTTGCGCCTTCACCGTGATCGGCGCGCGGATGGGCACGCTGGCATCCTCGGTCCCCGAGGAACCGCGTGCCGCTGCCGAAGGCAACCCGATCATCGGCCAGCGTGCCGATATCGTGGACCGCAACGGGCGGCTTTTGGCGACGAACCTTGATACATTCTCGCTTTATGCGCATCCCCGCCAGATGATCGACCCCGCGCGCACCGCCAGCCAGTTGGCCGCGATCTTTCCGGAAATGGACGCCGAAAAGCTCTTGGCCGATTTCACCGGACAGCGCCGTTTCCTGTGGCTGCGCCGCCAGATGAGCCCCGAACAGATGCAGGCCGTGCATGATATCGGCAGCCCTGGCCTGTTGTTCGGCCCGCGCGAGATGCGCCTGTATCCCAACGGATCACTGGCCGCGCATATCCTTGGCGGTGCCCGCTATGGCCGCGAAGGCGTGTCCAGCGCCGAGGTGATCGGCGTCGCCGGCGTGGAACGCCAGTTCGACACCTTCCTGCGCGACCCCGCCAACGAAGGCGCGCCGCTGCAATTGTCGATCGACCTGTCCATCCAGGCCGCCACCGAACAGGTGCTGGCAGGCGGCATGGCGCTGATGAACGCCAAAGGCGCCACGGCCGTCCTGATGGACATCCATTCGGGCGAGATAATCGCCATGGCCTCCTTGCCCGATTTCGACCCCAACAGCCGCCCGCAGGTCGCCACCACGGGTGACCAGTCCGACAGTCCGCTGTTTAACCGCGCAGTGCAGGGGGTTTACGAACTGGGGTCCGTGTTCAAGATCTTCACCGTCGCGCAGGCGATGGAACTGGGTCTGGTCAATGCAAATACGATGATCGACACCACCAATCCGCTGACATGGGGGCGTTTCCGCATCCGCGATTTCCGCAATTACGGGCCCCAGAACAGCGTCACCAATGTGATCGTCAAATCCTCCAACGTCGGCACGGCGCGGATCGCGATGCAGATCGGCGCGGAACGGCAGCGCGATTTCCTTGGCCAACTTGGGCTGCTGCAGGCGACGTCGGTCGAGATGATCGAGGCCCCGACCGGCGCGCCTTTGCTGCCGCGCAACTGGTCCGAGATTTCGACCATGACGATTTCCTATGGCCATGGCCTGTCATCCTCGCCGCTGCATCTGGCGGCGGCTTATGCGGCCATGGTCAACGGCGGCACCGCAGTGCAGCCCACGCTCTTGCGCAACCCAGACCCGCAGCCCGGCCCCCGTGTGATCAGCGAGGCTGTCAGCCGGTCGATGGTGGATATGCTGCGCGACACTGTGACCGAAGGCACCGCCTCGATGGGCGATGTCGCGGGTTACGAGGTCGGCGGCAAGACCGGCACCGCCGACAAGCCGCGCGCAGCAGGTGGCGGTTATTACGAGGACAAGGTGATTTCGACCTTTGCCGCCGTGTTTCCCGCAAGCGATCCGCAATATGTGCTGATCACCACGCTGGACGAACCGGTCGAAACCTCGGGCACAGAACCGCGCCGCACTGCCGGCTGGACAGCCGTGCCTGTGGCCGCTGAAATCATCCGCCGGACAGCGCCGTTGCTGGGCCTGCGCCCACACGTGGACATGGGCGACCCTGTCGGTGTAACACTCACCTCGAACTAGGGGTTGTTGCTATGAAGACACTGACGGCGCTGGGACTGACAGCAGCGCAGGGGCGCGATGCGTCCATCACCGCCTTGGCCGTGGACAGCCGCGATGTGATCAAGGGCAGCCTGTTTGCCGCCTTGCCGGGGGCAAAGGTGCATGGCGCGGAATTCATCCAATATGCCCTGCGCATGGGGGCTGCAGCCGTGCTGACCGATGCCGCCGGTGCGCGGATCGCTGCCGATGTGCTGGCGGACAGCGATGCCGCGCTGATCGTCGCCGAAGACCCGCGCCAGACGCTCGCGCAGACCGCCTCGCTCTGGTTCGGGGCGCATCCCGGCACGGTCGTCGCCGTGACAGGGACCAATGGCAAGACATCGGTCTCCACCTTCTGCCGCCAGATTTGGGAAGTGATGGGTCTGGCGGGCGTGAACCTTGGCACCACGGGTGTCGAAGGCGCTTGGGCCTATCCGTTAAAGCATACAACCCCCGAACCCATCACCCTGCACCGCGTGCTGGCCGAGGCCGCGGGCCACGGTGTCACCCATGTCGCAATGGAAGCCTCCTCGCACGGGCTGGACCAGCGCCGTTTGGATGGCGTGGTGCTGGCGGCGGCGGGTTTCACCAATTTCACGCAGGACCATCTGGATTATCACGGCACGTTCGAGGCTTATTTCGCGGCCAAGATGGGCCTTTTCACCCGCGTTCTGGCCGAGGATGGCGTGGCCGTCATCAACCTTGACGATCCCAAGGGGCCGGTTGTCGCCGCGCTCTGCACCCAGCGCGGGCAAGAGGTGATCGGCGTCGGGCGCAGCGACGATGCCCGCCTGCGCCTGACCGGACAGCGGTTCGATGCCACGGGGCAGGATCTTTTGTTCACATGGCAGGGCCGTCCGCATCATGCACGCCTTGCGCTGATCGGCGGATTTCAGGCGGAAAACGTGCTGCTGGCCGCCGGATTGGTGATTGCCGCAGGGGCCGATCCGCTGGAGGTATTCGCAGCCCTGCCGCATCTGGGCACCGTGCGGGGCCGGATGGAACTGGCCGCGACACGCGAAAACGGGGCGGCGGTGTTCGTCGACTACGCCCATACGCCCGATGCCGTGGAAACGGCGCTGAAAGCCTTGCGCCCGCATGTCATGGGCCGGATCGTGGCGATCATCGGCGCAGGCGGTGACCGCGACCGTGCGAAACGCCCCCTGATGGGGGAGGCGGCAGCGAAATTCGCGGATTCGGTGATCGTGACCGACGACAACCCCCGGTCCGAGGACCCCGCCAGCATCCGCGCGGCCGTTCTGGCCGGTGCGGACGGGTGCGACAGCCTGACCGAAGTCGCCGACCGCGCCGAGGCGATCCTGCGCGGCATCGACATGCTGCAACCCGGTGACGCGCTGCTGATCGCGGGCAAAGGCCATGAAAGCGGACAGATCATCGGCGATACGGTGATGCCGTTTGACGATGTGGAACAGGCCAGCGTCGCCGTCGCGGCCTTGGAGGGGCGGATATGACGACACTCTGGACCGCCGCTGATGCGGCTGCCGCGACAGGCGGTGCCACCAGCGGTGACTGGACCGCGACAGGCGTGTCGATCGACACCCGCACCCTGCAAAAGGGCGATCTGTTCGTGGCGCTGACAGATGTGCGTGACGGGCATGATTTCGTCGCGATGGCGCTGGAAAAAGGGGCTGCCGCGGCCCTAGTCAGCCACCGCCCCGCAGATGTCGCACCCGATGCGCCCTTGCTTGTCGTCCCCGACGTGCTGAAAGGGCTGGAGGCGCTGGGCATTGCCGCGCGCGCGCGCAGCAGAGCCCGCATCGCCGCCATCACCGGATCGGTGGGCAAGACCTCGACCAAGGAAATGCTGCGCACCGTGCTGAGCCGTCAGGGCAAATGCCACGCGGCAGAGGCATCTTACAACAACCACTGGGGCGTGCCGCTGACGCTGGCGCGGATGCCTGCCGATGCCGATTTCGCTGTGATCGAGATCGGGATGAGCAATCCGGGCGAGATTGCGCCCCTGTCACGCATGGCCCGCCCGCATGTGGCGATGGTCACGACCGTGGCGGCGGCGCATCTGGCGTCCTTCGAAAGCCTTGCGGGGATCGCGGCGGAAAAGGCCACCATCGTCGACGGGCTGGAACCGGGCGGCATCGCGGTGCTGAATGCCGATGTGGAAACCACAGCGATCTTGCAGGACCGCGCGCGGCAGATCGGCGCGCAGATCGTGCTGTTCGGTGAGACCTCCGGCGCATGGCGCATCGGCGATCTGCGCATCCCGCATGATGTGACCGTGATCGCTGCGTCATCCCCCGGACATGACTACCTGTTCAAACTCTCGGTGCCGGGGCGGCATTTCGGGTTGAACGCGGTGGGTGTGCTGGCGGTGGTCGCGGCCCTTGGGGCGGACCCTGTCGCCGCCTCGCTTGATCTTGCACTCTGGGTGCCGCCTGCGGGGCGCGGCACGCGCGAGATCCTCCAGCTTGATCCGGCCAATGAATTCGAAACGCTCGACCTGATGGATGATGCGTTCAACGCCAACCCTACATCTCTGGCCGCCGCACTCGAGGTGATCGCCGCAGGCCAGCCGCGCGACGGGGTCGGGCGGATCGTCAAGGGGCGGCGGATCGCCATTCTGGGCGACATGCTGGAACTGGGCACCGACGAGGTCGCGATGCATGCCGCGATGGCGCAGAACCCGCATTTGCAGCAGCTTGACCTGATTCATTGCGCAGGGCCTTTGATGCGGCATCTGTGGGAGGCTTTGCCGCAGGGCAAGCGCGGGCAATGGGCCGCGACGGCGGCTGAACTGGCCGTGCAGGCCACGCGTCTGGTGGACACCGGCGATGTGGTGCTGGTGAAGGGATCAAAAGGCAGCAAAGTGTCGCTGGTCGTTGACGCGATCCGCAAACTCGGGCATCGCCGCGGTGACGAATAACAGGACCAAATCATGTTTTACTGGCTGACGGCACTTTCGGATGGCGGCGACGTCTTCAACCTGTTCCGCTATATCACCTTCCGTGCCGGTGGCGCCTTTCTGACCGCGCTGATCTTTGGCTTCATCTTTGGACGGCCTCTGATCAACGTGCTGCGCCGCAAGCAGGGCAAGGGCCAGCCGATCCGCAGTGACGGCCCCGAAGGACATTTCGTCAAGGCCGGCACGCCGACGATGGGCGGTCTGCTGATCGTGGGGGCGCTGACGTTCTCAACGCTCTTGTGGGCGCGGCTCGATAACCCATTCGTCTGGATGGTGCTGTTTGTCACCCTGTCCTTTGCCGCGATCGGTTTTGCCGACGATTACGCCAAGGTGTCCAAGCAAACCTCCTCTGGCGTATCGGGCAAGGTGCGCATCTTGCTGGGCATCACCATCGCGGGGATCGCGGCCTATTGGGCGGCGCAGTACCACCCTGACGATCTGACCAACCAACTGGCCGTGCCGATCTTCAAGGACACTCTGATCAATCTTGGCCTGCTGTTCGTGCCTTTCGCGATGATCGTGATCGTGGGCTCTGCCAATGCGGTGAACCTGACCGACGGTCTGGACGGGCTGGCAATCATGCCGGTGATGATCGCGGCAGGGACTTTCGGCGTGATCGCCTATGCCGTGGGGCGTGTCGATTTCACGCAATATCTGGACGTGCATTACGTTCCCGACACCGGCGAATTGCTGATCTTCACGATGGGTCTGATTGGCGGCGGCCTTGGCTTTCTGTGGTATAACGCGCCGCCTGCCGCCGTGTTCATGGGCGACACCGGATCGCTGGCCTTGGGCGGTGCGCTCGGTGCCATCGCTGTCGCCACCAAGCACGAGATCGTGCTGGCCATCGTCGGCGGCCTGTTCGTGGTCGAGGCTTTGTCGGTCATCATTCAGGTCCTCTATTTCAAGCGCACCGGCAAGCGCGTGTTCCTGATGGCCCCGATCCACCACCATTACGAAAAGCAAGGCTGGTCCGAACCGCAGATCGTGATCCGTTTCTGGATCATCGCGCTGATCCTCGCGATGATCGGTCTGGCCACGCTGAAGGTGCGGTGATCCCATGATCCCCGTCCGCGGATATGAAGGTGCCACCGTCGCGGTCCTTGGCATGGGCCGGTCGGGCCGTGCAACGGCGGCCGCCCTGCAGGCCGGTGGGGCCAGCGTTGTCGTCTGGGACGACGGGCAGGCGGGGCGCGACCTGGCGGAAACCGCAGGCTATGTGCTGCGCGACCTGACCAAAGCGGCCTCCTATGCCGGTGTTGCGGCGCTGATCGTCAGCCCCGGCATCCCGCATCTTTATCCCACACCACATGCCGCCATCGCCGCCGCCTGGGCCGCAGGCGTGCCGGTGGACA
>DAISXL010000057.1:0-12537 GCA_036825855.1 Yoonia sp. | reverse complement strand
CCGAACATCACGCCGATCTTCATGCGGATCTGGTTGATGAAGATCACCATGCAGCCCGACCGGTTGATCGACCCTGTCAGCTTGCGCATCGCCTGGCTCATCAGACGGGCATGTACGCCGACCGAACTGTCGCCCATATCGCCTTCAAGCTCGGATTTGGGGGTCAGGGCCGCCACGGAATCGACCACCACCAGCGACACGGCCCCGGACCGCACCAAAGTATCGACGATTTCCAGCGCCTGTTCACCCGTATCGGGCTGCGAGATCAGCAATTCATCCAGGTTCACACCAAGTTTCTTGGCATATTGCGGATCCAGCGCATGTTCGGCGTCCACAAAGGCGCAAATCCCGCCTTTCTTCTGCTCTTCCGCGATGGAGTGCAGCGTCAGCGTGGTTTTCCCGGACGATTCAGGCCCGTAAATTTCGATGATCCGCCCTTTCGGCAAGCCGCCAATCCCCAGCGCGATATCCAGCCCCAGCGATCCGGTCGAGGTCGCCTCGATCTCGGGCATCTGGTTCTGACCGCCGAGTTTCATGATCGAGCCTTTGCCGAACTGCCGTTCGATCTGGGCCAAGGCGCTTTCCAGCGCCTTTTCCTTGTCTGCGGTTTTCTTGTCCATCATTTTCAAAAGATCTGCCGTTGCCATCTACCCTGTCCTTATTCCACGCACCCCGCCGGGGGGCAATCACTGCTTTGTTCGCCCTATGTTCCGTATTACATGGGATCAAAACGTGAACATTGCAACATGAATTTCCATCTGCACTATCCGGGGAAACTGGTTAAAGTTTCGTTTATGCCACAGCAATCGACGCAGAATGCAAGGGACCACGGCAAATGCTTGTTTTTGTAGCGGAAAACCTTGTGCTGCTGGCCGTGCCGAAAACCGGATCAACCGCCTTGGCTGCAGCCCTTGCGCCACAGGCCGCGATGGTCTTGCGCCAGCCGCCGCCGTTGAAACACACGCCTTACGCACGCTATCACCGATTCCTGCGGCCGTTCCTGACCCCCAAGGACGGACCCGCCCCCGAGGTCATGGCCATCGTGCGGCACCCTGTGGACTGGCTGGGCAGCTGGTACCGCTACCGCAGCCGCGATGCCTTGGTGGGGCATGAAAACAGCACGCGCGGGATCGCGTTCGACGATTTCGTCGTCGAATATTGTGCTAACACCCCCGCGCCCTTTGCCGCCGTCGGCTCGCAAAACCGCTTTCTGCGCGCGAGGGATGGCACGATCGGCCCCGACCATCTGTTCCGCTATGAGGCCTGGCCGCAGATCACGGCCTTTCTCCAAGACAGGTTCGGCCAGCGGTTGGAGATCGCGCGCAAAAACGTCTCGCCCGTGATGGATCTTGCGCTGTCGCCCGATGTGCTTGCGCATCTGCAAACCACGCGCGCCGCGGAATTCGACATCTGGACCGCAGGGCAAAGCTGACCCCGCAATCCCACCTTCTTTTTTCCAGAAATACTCAAAAAAACTGGCGTCAGCCGGCGCTGTCACGGCCTTTGAACCCGGTCGCCACGACGAATTTTTCCGAACTGTCCGACCGCGACGCAGGCGGTTTGACATTGGCGACCTTCTCGAACCGCGCCTTGAGGAGTTTTTGCAGATCACCTTCGGCGCCGCCCGCCAGCACCTTGGCGACAAAGGTGCCGCCTTCGTTGAGCACGTCGAAGGCAAAATGCGCCGCCGCTTCGCACAGCGCGATAATCCGGTTGTGATCGGTCTGTTTATGCCCTGAGGCCGAGGCCGCCATATCCGACATCACCACATCGGCATTGCCGCCCAGCCAGTCGCGGACCTGCACATCGGCGTCATCGGCCATGAAATCAAGCTGGTGGATTTCCGCCCCCGCGATGGGCTCCACCTCTTGCAGATCGACGCCCAGTACGTAGCCCTGCGCCTTGGAGGTGCGTTCCCCCAGCGCATTGGTGCGTTTGACGGCCACCTGCAACCAGCCGCCCGGCGCACAGCCAAGGTCGACCACCCGCGCGCCCGGCAGCAGAAAGCGGAACTTGTCGTCAAGCTCGAGGATCTTGTAGGCCGCCCTGCCCCGATACCCGTCCGACTTGGCGCGTTTCACGTAAGGGTCGTTCAACTGCCGCTGCAGCCACTGGGTCGACGACAGCTTGCGCCCGCGCGCTGTCTTGACCTTGACATGCAGGTCGCGCTGTCCGCGTCCAGAGGTGTTCTTGGTGGTGGGTTTTTTGGCCATGACGCGCTTTACCCTTAAAACGGGGCGTCTTCCAAGACCCCATCGGCGGACATCTGGGCATAAAGCAACCCTTCCCGCAAGCCACGGTCCGCCACCGACAGCCGGTCGGTCGGCCAAAGCCGCATCAATGTCTGCAAGATCGCGGCCCCTGACATGATCAGCGCCTGCCTGTCGCGCCCGATGCGCGGGTCGGCACGGCGTCCGTCAGGCCCCAGCGTCAGGTAATCGCGGATCACGGCGTCGATCTGGTCGGTCGTCATGCGCAGCCCGTCCACCTTGGTCCGGTCATAGCGTTTCAGCCCCAGATAGCTGGCCGCAACGGTCGTGACCGTGCCGCTGGTGCCGATGATCTGGAACCCTTCGCGCGCTTGGGCTGCGGCGGATGGCGCGAAAGCCTCCAAGTTTTCCTCGAAAAACCAGCTCATCAGCGCGAACCGCGCAGCATCATCCTCAACATCGCCGAACTGGTCGCGCAGGGTCGCCACGCCAAGCGGCACCGAAATCCAGTCCACCACCTTGGCGGCGGCAAAGGGACCGGGGTCGGATTTGAACCCCGCATGCAACCGCATGATCGCGCGGGGGCGTTCGCGTTTGGGCACATTGCTGAGGTCAATCCAGACAAGCTCGGTCGACCCGCCGCCGATGTCCACGACCAGCAGTTGTTCGGTGTTCACGCTGACCAAGGGCGCGCAGGAAATGACCGCCAGACGCGCCTCTTCCTCGGGGCGGATGATCTCGAGGTTCAGGCCGGTCTCCCGCCGCACCTGGGCCACGAAATGCTGGCCGTTCAAGGCACGCCGGCAGGCTTCGGTCGCGACAAGCCGCATCCGTGTGACACCGTGGCGATGCAGCTTCTCGCGGCAGATGCGCATGGCCGAAATCGTGCGGTTCATCGAAGCACGCGACAAACGTCCTGTGCTTTCAAGGCCTTGGCCAAGCTGGACAGATTTTGAAAAACTGTCCACGACATGGAACTGGCTGCCCTTCGGCTGGGCAATCAGCATCCGGCAAGAATTTGTGCCAAGGTCCAGCGCCGCATAAAGCGTGGCCGGATCGGCTTGTTGTGGCGCGGGGCTATCGACCGCTTTCGGGAACGCGCCCGCACCTTTGGGACGCTTGGGCGTCATATTGTGCGCCCTCCATTTCGAGTTGGACCAAACGTATGCTGCCCATGGTCACAAGACAAGCCCAACTGCCCGCCCCGCGCGGCTTGTGCGAAAATATCGCAGGACCCCGTCGCCCGTCGCGGACCGCGTGCGTGATGTCGAAATCCGACCCTGCGTGTCGCCGCGCGATGCTAGAACCGCTGAAAGGGTCAAAGGGGGAATCACATGCCTGACGTCACCATCGTGTTTTGGCGCGACATTCCCGCACAGGTCATTGTCGGGCGCGGACGGCGCGGTACCAAACTGCCCCTGCCTGAGAGGTTCGAACAGGCCATCGACCGCGCGGCGATGAAATCAGGCGCTGCACAATCAGATGAATACATGTCCGGCTTCCGCAAGGCCGACCCATTTGAGGCTGAAGGCACCGATGCCGAAGCCGCCGAAGCCGCCGTCGCCCGGATTGTCGCCGAATATGACCAAGAGCGCATCAAAGCGTTGATTGCAAATGACGGCTGGGCCTGATCCCACCCGCCGCCTGAAGGAGACCCTGATGTCGCTTTTGCCGTTTTTCAAATCCCGTGAACCGGAAACGCCTGCGGTCAATCCCGCCATCGAAGCCTTTTTGCGCGACTATTCGATCGAGGTGATGCCTCGCACCGCCGAAAAGGTCGACAACTTCCGCGACCTGCTGCCCGAAGGCACGCGCGTCTATATCGCCCATATCGACGGCACGCCGATCGACGACATGGTCGCCACCGCCCGCAGGCTGGCCCGTGACGGCTACAAGGTCATGCCGCATTTCCCCGCACGCATCATCAAGGACCGCGCCACGCTGGCCGACTGGATCGCGCGTTATCAGGGCGAGGCGGGCGTCGATCAGGCGCTGTTGCTGGCGGGCGGCGTGGCGCAGCCGCATGGCGATTTCGACAATTCCATGCAGTTGATGGAAACAGGATTGTTCCGTGATTTCATGCGCCTGCATGTCGCAGGTCATCCGGAGGGTAACCGCGACATCGACCATGACGGCAGCGATACCAACGTGATGGCCGCGCTGCGCTGGAAGCAGCGGTTCAGCGAGACATCTGGCGCTGAGATGGCGCTGGCCACGCAATTCGCCTTCGAGGCGGGGCCGATCATCGCCTGGGCCGATGCCTTGCGCGATGCGGGCATCACCATCCCGATCCATATCGGCATCGCGGGGCCTGCGAAACTGCAGACGCTGATCAAATTCGCCATCGCCTGCGGGGTCGGCCCGTCGCTGCGGGTCTTGCAAAAGCGGGCGATGGATGTGACCAAGCTTCTGCTGCCCTACGAGCCGACAGAGGTGGTCGCAGCCTTGGCCGCGCACAAGGCCGCTAACCCCGATTTCAACATCACCCATGTGCATTTCTTCCCGCTGGGCGGGATCAAGACCAACGCACAATGGGCCATCGACAACGGCGGGGCCGCTGCCCTGCCCGCCTCGCAACGCTAAGGACCTTTCATGACCCGCACCATCGTCGAATCCAAGACCAAGACCGCGATCATCGGCTTTGACCAGCCGTTCTGCGTGATTGGCGAACGGATCAACCCCACAGGCCGCAAGATCCTGGCCGAGGAATTGGAACGCGGCGATTTTTCGCGGGTCGAGGCTGACGCCATCGCGCAGGTCGCCGCCGGTGCCACGGTGCTGGACATCAATTCGGGCGCTGTCTTTTCCAACAAGATGGCAGAAGACCCGCGCTATGCCGACAACAACTTCGTCGAACCGCCTCTGATGACCGAATTGATCCGCCGCGTGCAGGCGGTCGTCGATGTGCCGCTGTGCATTGATTCATCCGTGCCCGGCGCCTTGGAGAACGGGTTGGCGGCCGCCGAAGGACGCCCGCTCCTGAATTCAGTGACGGGTGAGGAAGAGCGGATGGAACTCGTCCTGCCGCTGGTCAAGAAATACAACGTGCCGGTGGTGGCGATTTCCAACGACGACAGCGGGATTTCCGAGGACCCCGATGTGCGGTTCGCTGTGGCGAAAAAGATCGTCGAACGCGCCGCCGACTACGGCATTCCCGCGCATGATATCGTGGTCGATCCTTTGGTAATGCCGATCGGCGCGATGGGGACCGCCGGTTTGCAGGTGTTCACCCTTGTCCGCCGCCTGCGCGAGGAACTGGGCGTGAACACGACCTGTGGTGCATCCAACATCAGTTTCGGCCTTCCCAACCGGCATGGGATCAACAATGCGTTTTTGCCGATGGCGATGACCGCCGGCATGACATCGGCGATCATGAACCCTGTCGCACTCCCCATCGGGCCCTTGAAGATCGCCGAAAAACGCGCCGAGGTGCTGGCGGCGGGGATCATCCTGCCCGAGGACATGGATGACGAAACCTTCGTCGCCCTGTTCGGCATGGGGTCCACCCTGCCCCGCGCGGGCAAGGAAATGGAGGCGATCCGGGCCGCGAATTTCCTGATGGATCAGGACCCCTCGGGCGCGGAATGGATCAGGTTCAACCGCGCGCCCGCGAAAGACGGCGAAGGCCGCGCACGGACGGGACGGCGGCGGAAATGACTTCTAAGCCTCCGGCGGGGATATTTTTACTCTGAAGATGTGGGTTTCAGTCGCCCTGCCAGACCGCGCAGGGCGGTGTTCAGCAGCGTGACATCGGTCAACACGCCCATGAAGGTCACGCCTTTGCCGACATAATCCGCAACGCGGGCCTCGTCGAAGGTGATGATCCCCGCGATCTTGCCCGCAGCCGTGGTGCGCGCGATGATATGGTCGATGGCGGCCACGACCTCGGGGTGGTCGGGCTGGCCGGGATAGCCCATGTCGGCGGACAGATCGGCGGGGCCCACAAAGACGCCGTCAACGCCGGGGGTGGCGGCGATGGCGTCGATATCATTCAGCGCGGCGCGGCTTTCGGCCTGCACCAGCAGGCACATCTGGCGGTTGGCCGTGCGGGCGTAATCGGGGATGCTGCCATATCCGGAGGCCCGCGCAGATGACGCGCCCATGCCGCGGATGCCGTCGGGCGGATAGCGCATGGCGCGGGCCATCCGCGCGGCCGTTGCCGCGTCGTCGACCATCGGCACCAGCACGGTCTGGCAGCCTTGGTCGAGCACCTGTTTGACCAGCCAGACCTCGGCGCTGGCGATGCGCACAACGGGTGACGCGCCGGTGGCGGACAAAGCCTGCAATTGCGGGATCAGGCCGGTGGGCGCGTTCGGCCCGTGTTCGGCATCGATGAGGCACCAGTCGAAACCGGCAAGCCCCGCCATTTCCGCAAGCTGCGCCGATCCTGTGGACAGCCAGATGCCATATTGCACCTCCCCTGCGGCAAGGGCGGTTTTCAGCTTGTTTTCGGGGGTTTGCATTGCAGGCTCCGTCGCGGTTTCGCGCCGATGCGATCACATCGGCGCGGCGCTGGCAAGCCGTCAGCGATAGTAAAGCGATTTGCCGTTCACAAAGACCTGCACCTTATCGGGGCTGGCGGCCATGCGCACCGACTTGCCCCGCAGATCGGCATGGATGCCGGGCAGTTTGCCGATCACAGCAGCATTGTCGCCGACCTTGTCGAAGTAAAGCAGCGTCACCTCGCCCAAGGCTTCGGTGATGTTGACCTTGCCTTCAAAGGCGTAATCTTCGCCCGCGGTTTCGATCATGTCTTCGGGGCGGATGCCGACATTGACCTGCAACCCCATATCGCTGTCGCGCGTGGGGGCTGCGGATTTCACCGTGCCGCCGCCGTGCAGCTTGACGGTCGTGACAGGCCCTGTGCCCACAATCTCGCCGGCAAGCAGGTTCATGGCGGGGCTGCCGATGAACTGGGCCACGAATTCGTTTTCGGGCCGTTCATACAGCTCCAGCGGCGTGCCGACCTGCGCGATCCCCTTGTTGGCCAACACCACGATACGGGTCGCGAGCGTCATCGCCTCGACCTGGTCGTGGGTGACATAGATCATCGTGCTGTCGGGCATCGATTCCTTGAGCTGGGCAATCTCGATCCGTGTGGCGACCCGCAAGGCCGCATCAAGGTTCGAGAGCGGTTCGTCGAAGAGATAGACCTTGGGGTCACGCACGATGGACCGCCCGATCGCGACGCGCTGGCGCTGGCCGCCAGACAGGGCCTTGGGCAGACGGTCAAGATAATCCCCCAGTTGCAGGATCTTGGCCGCACGGGCGACGGCGGTGTCGATCTCGGCCTTGGATTTCTTGGCAAGTTTCAGGGCAAAAGACATGTTTTCGCGCACCGTCATATGCGGATAAAGCGCATAGGACTGGAACACCATCGCGATGCCGCGCTGTGCGGGGGGCACGTCGTTGACGACCTGCCCGTCGATCTGCAATTCGCCGCCCGTGATCTTTTCCAGACCCGCGATCATGCGCAGCAAGGTCGACTTTCCGCACCCTGACGGTCCCACAAAGACGATCAATTCGCCTTTCTTGATATCGAGGTTGATGTTTTTCAGAACATCAACAGTCCCGCCATAGGTCTTGGCGACCTCCGTCAGTTTCAGTTCAGCCATGTCTCACTCCCCTTCACTTGCCTTATCTTTTGAGCGCGAAGCACACCTGCCACGGACCAAAATGCAATTTGCCGTCTGCCGAGATATGCGCGCTGCCCAGTTCGGCGCCGATCGGAACCCACTCGCCCGCGGGCGGCGTGAAATCGGATGGCGTGTCGCTGACGTTGAACGCGCAGAAGATGGTTTGATCCCCCGATGTACGGGTAAAGTAGATCACGTCGCCATCGGCTTGCAACTTGTCATGCGACCCCACGCTGAGCGCGGGATGGCTGTGCCGGAACGCGATGGCGCGGCGGTAGTGGTGCAAGAGCGCACCCGGTTCATCCTCTTGCGCGGCAACCGACAGGCCCAGATGTTCGGACGGAACCGGCAGCCATGGCCGCCCGACGGTAAAGCCGCCGTTGTGGTTGTCGCGGTCCCAGACCATGGGCGTGCGGCATCCGTCGCGGCCTTTGAATTCGGGCCAGAATTCGATGCCGTAAGGATCCTGCAGGTCTTCAAAGGCGACATCGGCCTCGTGCAGGCCCAGCTCCTCGCCCTGATAGATACAGGCCGACCCGCGCAGCGCCATCAGCAGGCTGATGAACATGCGCTGGCCGCCCGGTGGCAATTCCCAGCGTGTGGCATGGCGCACGACATCGTGGTTGGAAAAGGCCCAGCAGGCCCAGCCATCGGCCGCGACATCATCGACTTGCCGCATCACGTCGACGATGCGCGCGGCGGTCGGTTTGTCCTTGGCTAGAAATTCGAACGCATAGCACATCTGCATCAGATCGGTGCCAGAGGTATACTGGCCCATGATCTCGAGCCCGCGCTGCGCGTCGCCCACCTCGCCCACGGCGGCGGCGCCATAGGGTTCCATGATCGCGCGCAGACGCGCCAGAAACTTGACGTTGTCGGGGTGGTTCTTGTCGTAAAGGTGTTCCTGATGGTTATAGGGGTTCACCGATGGCGCGATATTGGCGTTGCGTTTTTCCTTGGGCAGGGGCGGGTTGTCGCGCAATTCCGCGTCATGCATGTAGAAATTGATCGTATCCAGCCGGAACCCGTCACAGCCGCGGTTCAGCCAGAACAGGGCCACATCCAGCAGCGCGTCCTGCACGGCGGGGGTGTGAAAGTTCAGGTCGGGCTGGGAGACCAGAAAGTTGTGCAGATAGTATTGTTCGCGCCGAGCATCCCATTGCCAGGCCGAGCCGCCGAAGATCGACAGCCAGTTGTTGGGCGGTGTGCCATCGGGTTTGGGATCGGCCCAGACGAACCAGTCGGCCTTGTCATTGGTCTTGTCGGCGCGGCTTTCGGCGAACCACGGGTGCTGGTCGCTGGTATGCGACAGCACCAGGTCGATCATCACGCGGATGCCAAGACGGTGCGCGGTTTCGACCACAGCGTCGAAATCGGCAAGGCTGCCGAACATCGGATCGACGTCGCAGTAATCGCTGACATCATAGCCGAAATCCTTCATCGGCGAGGTGAAGAAAGGCGAAATCCAGATCGCATCCACGCCCAGAGAGGCGATATAAGGCAGGCGCTGCACGATCCCCAAAAGGTCGCCGATGCCGTCGCCGTTGCTGTCCTGATAACTGCGCGGATAGATCTGATAGATCACCGCACCGCGCCACCAATCCTTGTTCACCGCCATTTCGGTGTTTGTGGCCAATGCCGTCATAGTGTCTTGTCCTGTTAAGCGACGGCCCGAAAATGCCGGGCCGCCATACCTCGATTGATTGTTACTTCACCGAACCGGCGAGCAGTCCGCGCACCAGATAGCGTTGCATTGCGAAAAAGACGACCAGCGGGACGGCGATCGACACGAAGGCCGCAGTCGCCAGAATTTCCCAGTTGCCGCCGCGTGTGCCCAAAAGCTCGACGATCTGGTTGGTCATCACGGTGGTTTCCCCTGTTGCGTCGATCAGGAACACCTTGGCGACCAGCAGATCGTTCCATGTCCACAGGAACTGGAAGATCGCAAAGCTGGCCAGCGCCGGAAACGACAGCGGCAGGATGATCTTGGTGAAGATCTGGAAATCGGTCGCGCCATCGACTTTGGCATTCTCGATGATGTCACGCGGCAGACCGACCATGTAGTTGCGCAAAAGATAGATGGCGAGCGGTAGCCCGAACCCCGTATGCGCAAGCCATGTGCCCAGATACCCCTTGCCGATCCCGATTTCGAGATGCAGCCGCAACAGCGGGATCAGCGCCAGTTGCAGTGGCACGACAAGCAGTCCGACGACCGCCGCGATCAGCAGCGCGCGGCCCGGAAAATCCATCCATGCCAGCGCATAGGCGGCGAAAGCGGCGATCACGATGGGAATGATGGTGGCTGGGATCGTCACGGTCAGCGTATTGAAGAACGCCCGCGTCATGCCATCGGTGCTGTCGCCGCTGAACAGGACGCGGTCGTAGTTTTGCAAGGTGAATTCGGGCGGCGTCGTAGCAGTGACGAAAATGCGCTGGCCGCGCCCCGAAAGCTCCTCGGTGCTGGACCAGACATAAGCGCCATCGGCCTGCACGGACAGCGTTTCGCCATCCGACAGCTCTGCCGTGTCGCCGGGGGCGAATTCGCTGATCCGCAGCGACGATGTGCCCCAGGCGCTGATGTCCGCCTCGGAGCCTTCGCCGAACAACTGGCCCTGCACGGTATAGACACCGTTCACCAGCACCTGCGCGCCGTCATCGCCGGGGTTAGCCGTGCGCAGCGTCAGGTTCTGTTCGCTGGCCGTCAGTGCCCCCCACCAGCCGGACCCTGAAATCTGGTCCGCCGTGCGGAACGACGACACCAGAAGCCCCACAGTCGGGAACAGCCACAGCGCCACCAGCGCCACCACGGAAATCTGCACGATCCAGTTCAGCGCGGATGTGCGTCCTGCAATGTTATCCATCAGCGCATCTCCTTGCGGGCGTTGTAGACGTTCCAGACAAGGATCGGACTGACCAGCAGCATGATGACCATGGCCGAGGCCGACCCCACACCCCAGTCGGATGCACGGAACAGCTTGTCGAACATGTAATTGGCCAAAACCTGCGTTTCCCATTGTCCGTTGGTCATCGCAAACACGATGTCGAAGACCTTGAGCACGACCAGCGTGATCGTGGTCCAGACCACGACGATGGTGCCCGCGATCTGCGGCATCTTGATCTTGAAGAACACCTGAAACGGGTTCGCGCCATCGACAATGGCCGCCTCGATGGTTTCTTCGGGAATACCGCGCAGGGCGGCGGACAGGATCACCATGGCAAAGCCTGTCTGGATCCAGATCAGCACGACCATCAGCAGGAACGAATTCCAGCCCGGAATTGTCAGCCATGTCTGCGGCACGCCGTAGGTGTATTCATTGGTGAAGGCTCCATAGGCGAGTGCCAGCGCGGAATAGGCGACATAGGCCATGATCGCGATGAAGACGCCACGCAGGACGCTGTTGGCGCTAGCGCCCTTGTCGCGGATCGTCTGCACATTGGTATAGGCCAGAAACAGCGCCAGCGCCGCCGCCGAGATCATCAGCGCACCGGGCAACAACCGCAGGATCAGGAACGACCCGATCCCGCCGTCGAATTGCAGCCACAGCGCGTTGAGCGCGCCGATCTGGTTCTGGTCCACGGGCCGCGTGTCATAGATCAGCTTGAAAATCACCGAGGCCCCGACAAAGGAAATCGCCATCGGCATGAAGATCAGCGATTTGGCAATCGCGCCCCATTTGATCCGGTCGGTCAGTTGGGCGGCCAGCAGACCGAAGGCGGTCGATGCGGCGGGCACGATGATCAGCCAGAGCATGTTGTTGCGCAGGGCTTCCCAGAACTTGGGTTCGGCCATCATGCGTTCGTAATTGGCAAGGCCGACGAAAGCGCCGCCCTGATTGCGGTCGGTCAGCGAATACCACAGGGTCGCGACAACCGGATAGGCCAGATAAAGGCCAAGCGCCACAATCGCGGGAAACAGGAACAACCAGGGCCGGATCAGGTTGGCACGGTTGATGTTCCGGCCTGCGTTGGCACCTTTCGCGGGCAGCAGCACCTTGTCCAGAAACTGGTTGGAAAAATAAAAATAAGCGACGCAGCCACCGACACCGATGATGATCGTCACAAGACCCTGTAATGCAGGATTCATGGTCCCCTCCCCTTGGGCTGCCTGTAAATGCAGGTGACCCGACCTAAAGGCCGGATCACCCGAAGGTTACACCCGTGCAGGCTTACTGGATCGCATCCCAGGAGGCCTGGATCCCGGCCGCCACTTCGGCAGCATCGGCCCCACCGGCATAATCGACCATGCCTGTCCAGAACGAACCCGCACCCACAGCGCCCGGCATCAGGTCGGATGCGTCAAAGCGGAAGGTGGTGGCGTTCAGCAGGATGTCGTTCATGCTGGCCAGCGTCGGATCACCAAATGCAGCGCTGTCCACACCGGTATGTGGTGTCAGGAAGCCGCCCAGACCCATCCAGATCTCGTGCGCCTCGGGTGTTTTGAGGAACTCGATCAGGTCATTGGCCGCATCAGACGGGTTGGTGATGGCCCAAAGTGTGCCAGCACCCAGAACGGGCGAACCGAGGTCTTGGGATTCGTAGGCCGGGAAGTAGAAGAAATCGGCATCCGCACCCACTTCGGTCCCTTCAGGGAAGAAAGCGGGAATGAACGAGGCCTGACGGTGCATGTAGCACTGGGGCGGGCTGTCGAACAGGCCTTTGGGGCTGTCACGGAAATCGGTCGTGGCGACCGC
>DAISXL010000056.1:0-12553 GCA_036825855.1 Yoonia sp. | reverse complement strand
CTGGCGGCCTTGGGGCAGTCTCTTTTCATCCTTGTCTCGGCGGGGGTGATCGCAGTGGCGGCCGTGCTGCGGCTGCTGGACGACACCACCGCCATGCCGCAGGCCGAAGGGTTCGGGATGGCGGTCATGGTGTTTTCCATCATCGTCACGCTGGGTCTGGTCAGCTGGCAGCGCCATGTTGCGCGGCGCACCGGCAACAAGGTCGTGCTGGCCGATAGTCTGCATTATATGGGCGATCTGATCCCCAATATCGGGGCGATTGTGGCGCTCTGGGCCTCGGCGCGGTTCGGGCTGTTCCAGATCGACAGCGTCGTGGCGCTGGGGGCTGCGGCCTTTCTGGCGGTCGGTGCGCTGCGCATCGGCAAGGCGGCTTGGGATGCATTGATGGACCGGCAGGCCGATCCTGCGATGATCGCGGGCATCCGGCAGATCGCAGAAGCCTGCGACGGTGTGCGCGGGCATCACGACCTCAAAACCCGCGTCGCGGGCAGCCGTGTGTTTGTGAACCTGCATATCGAACTGGATGGCGCGCAATCGCTGGACGCGGCCCATGCCATCGGCGCGCGCCTGCGCCGCGAGATCATCGCGGCCTATCCGCGGGCCGATGTGCTGATCCACAAAGACCCTGTCGGCGTGGAGCGCCACCCCGACGATCCGCGCCGCTAAGGTCGCAGGGGGCGCTGCCCCCGCCCCGGATCAAGTCCGGGGCTCCCCCGGGATATTTGGGCTCGGAAGATGATCAGGCGGCCAGACCGCGGCCTTTCAGCAAAGCATCCACCCCCGGCATGCGGCCCCTGAAAGCGGTGTAGAGATCAGCGGCATCTACTGATCCGCCAGACGATAGCACCGTCTGCTGAAGCTTGGCGGCGGTGGCGGGATCAAACGGATCGCCTGTTTCCTCGAAGGCGGCGAAGGCATCGGCGTCCATCACCTCGGACCACATATAGCTGTAATAGCCGCTGGAATAGCCGTCGCCCGCAAAGACATGCGCGAAATGCGGCGTCGCATGGCGCATGCCGATGGCGCGCGGCATCCCGATTTCAGCAAGGATTTCTGCCTGCCGTTGCATCGGATCGGAGGGGGCAGGCCCGTCGTGAAACCCCAGATCGACGAGGGCCGAGGCCACATATTCGACCGTCTGGAAACCCATGTCGTAATTTGCAGCCCCCAGCATCCGGTGCAACAGGTCGGCAGGCATCGGAGCGCCTGTATCCGCGTGGGTCGCGAATTCGGACAGGACTTCGGGCACGCCAAGCCAGTGTTCGTAAAGCTGGCTGGGCAATTCCACGAAATCGCGCGCAACGGATGTGCCGCTGATGCTTTCATAGGTCACATCCGACAGCATCTGGTGCAAGGCATGGCCGAATTCGTGAAACAGCGTGCGCGCGTCGTCGTAGGACAGAAGCGCGGGTTTGCCCGCCTCGGGTTTGGCGAAGTTGCAGACGTTGATGACATGCGGGCGGATATCGCCTGCCAGCCGCTGTTGCGACCGCATCGCCGAACACCAGGCACCGGACCGTTTCGAGCCGCGGGCGAAGTAATCGCCGATAAAGACGGCGACATGCTGGCCATCGCGCGTGACCTCCCACATCCGCACATCCGCGTGGTAGACAGGGCCGTCGATGGGGGTGAAATCCAGCCCGAAGAGCTTGTGCGCACAGGCGAAGGCCGCATCGATCATCCGGTCGAGTTGCAGATAGGGTTTGAGTGCCGCCTCGTCCAGATCATGCAGCGCGCGGCGGCGTTTTTCGGAATAATAGCGCCAGTCCCAGGGTTCCAGCGGGCCTGTGTGGCCATCCGCGTGCAGCATCTGTTCCAGTATGGCCGCATCAGCCTCGGCGGCGGCTTTGGCGGGGTTCCAGACCTGCATCAAGAGATCGCGCACGGCCGCAGGATTGCCTGCCATTTCGGTTTCCAGTTTGAAATCGGCAAAGCTCGCGTAGCCGAGCAGCGCCGCGCGTTCCTGCCGCAGGGCCAGCGTTTCGGCAGCAATCGCGCGGTTGTCGGTAGCCCCGCCATTGGCCCCGCGTGCGCCCCAGGCGAGGTATGCTTTTTGCCGCAGATCGCGACGTGCGGAAAATTGCAGGAACGGCACGATCAGGGACCGCGACAGGGTGACGACCGGACCATCCGCGCCTTTTTCAGCCCCTGCAGCACGCGCTGTTGCCAGCACGAAATCGGGCAGACCGTCCAGATCATCGGGGCCCAGTGGCATGAACCAATTGCGTTCATCGGCCAGCAGGTTCTGGGTGAATTGCGTGCCCAGCACCGAGAGCCGCGATTTGACGGCACGCAGGCGGGCGGCGGAATCGCCGTCCAGCAAGGCGCCCGAGCGCACAAAGCCACGCCGCGTCAGCATCAGCACGCGCTGCTGTTCGGTGGTCAGGTCGAGCGTGTCGCGCGCGGTCCAGAGCGTCTCGACCCGCGCGAACAGCGCCTTGTTCTCGGAAATCTCGGAGGAATAGGCGCTGAGCAAAGGCGCGAAATCGCGCTGCAAAGCTTCGCGCGCAGGGTTACTGTCGGCCCCTGCAAGGCTGTAGAACGCGCCAAGGACGCGGTTCAGCGTGGCATCGGCCTGTTCCAGCGCCTCGATCGTATTGGCAAAGCTGGGCGCTTCGGGATTGTCCGCGATGGCCGCGATATTGGCACGGGACAGGGCCAATGCGGCATCGACCGCAGGCGCGAAATCTTCATCCGCGATGGCGGCGAAAGGCGGCAGGCCAAAGGGTGTGTCCCAGTCGGTCAACAATGGATTGGTCATGGCGAAACTCCGTTGGATGGTGTCAGACCCTTGCCCGCGCAGACCGCGCAATCAGGCCGTGGCTTGATCGTGATGGTGCGGGTCTGGGCATAAAGCGCGTCGTAGATCAGCAAACGTCCGGCTAGGCTGTCACCCGCCTGCGTGATCTGTTTGATCGCCTCGACCGCCATCATCGCACCGATGACGCCGGGCAAGGGGCCAAGCACGCCCGCCTCGGCGCAGGAGGGGACCAGCGCGGGGTCGGGCGCTTGCGGGAAAACGCAGGCGTAGCAGGGCGTGCCATGGGCGGGGTCGTAAAGGCTGATCTGGCCTTCCCATTGCGTCAGGGCGGCGGCAATCAGCGGGATGCCCAGCGCCACGGCGGTTGCATTCACCAGATAGCGGGTGGCGAAATTGTCGCTGCCGTCCAGCACCAGATCGTAATCGGCGAACAGGTCGGCGGCGATCTCGGCGGTCAGGCGGCGGTGATAGGGGCGCACGGTCACAAACGGGTTCTGCGCCACCATCGCGGCGGCAGCGGAATGGACCTTGGGCATGCCGATATTCTTGTCGGTATGGATCACCTGCCGTTGCAGGTTGGCGTTCTCGACGCTGTCATCGTCGATCACCCCGATGGTGCCGACACCGGCGGCGGCCAGATATTGCAGCGCGGGCGCGCCAAGCCCCCCTGCCCCCACGACCAGCACGCGCGCTTCGCGCAAAGCCTTTTGCCCCGGCCCGCCGATTTCGCGCAGCACGATATGGCGGGCATAGCGGTTCAGTTCTGTGTCCGAAAAGCTGCCGGGTCTGGCGGCGGGTGCTGCAACGGGTGCAACCCGCGCGCGCAGGCGGGCAAGACCACGGCGATAGGCGGCGACGATGAAACCAAAGGCAATCAGCAGGCCCCAAAGCCGCGCATCACCGCCGGTCGCCATGCGCAAGGGATGGCCCGCAGGCAGGATGACGTGCAGCATCATCACACCCACCAGCAGGATGCCCAGCATCGTCCAGCGCGCGTGGTAGGGCGCTTTCATCGCGATGCCGATCCCCCAAAGGGCGGCGGCCATTGCCCCGACCATAATCATGTGCCGGTGGACCCGAAACCGCCAGCGCCACGTGCCGTGTCCGACAGACCGTCCACCAGCGCAAAACGCGCCTGGACTACAGCGGCCACGACCATCTGCGCGATCCGCATGCCATGGGTGATGGTCACGCTGTCCGAGCCATGGTTGACGACGATCACCCCGACCGGTCCGCGATAATCGCTGTCGATGGTGCCGGGACTGTTGAGCAGGGTCAGCCCGTGGTGCAAGGCAAGACCCGAGCGCGGCCTGACCTGCACCTCGAACCCTGCGGGGATATCCATGCGCAGGCCGGTGGGGATCAACGCGCGCGCGCCGGGGGCGAGGATGCGCGGCTGCCGGTCAGCGAAATTGGCGCAAAGGTCGGCACCGGCGGCACCTGCCGTCGCATAGGCAGGCAGGTCGAGCGTGGTGTCAGCCCCGTCGTCCCAAAGCAGGCGGATCTGCGGCGTCATGTGATCGCCTGCGCGATGCGTTGGGCGAGTTGGGCAGCGACCGCGTCCTTGGTCATGCGCGGCCAGCTTTCGGCACCCTGATCGGTAATCAGCGTCACGGCATTCTCGGACCCGCCCATGATGCCTGTCGCGGGCGAGACATCATTCGCGACGATCCAGTCGCAGCCTTTGCGCAGCCGTTTGGCGGTGGCATGGGCGATGACATCATCGGTTTCGGCGGCAAAGCCCACGACCAGCGGCGGGCGGCCTGCGCCCATCTGCGACACGGTGGCCAGAATGTCGGGGTTTTCGGCGAATTCCAGCTGCGGCAGGCCGGTGGCGGTTTTCTTGATCTTGCTCTGGCCTGCGTTCGCAACCCGCCAATCCGCAACAGCGGCGGCGAAAACAGCTGCCTCGGCGGGCTTTGCCGCCTGCACTGCGGCAAGCATCTGGGCGGCGGTCTGCACCCGCACCACATGCACGCCGTCAGGCGGCGGCACTTCGGCGGGGCCGGTGATGAATGTCACCTTGGCCCCAAGCCCCGCCAGCGCGCGGGCAATCGCCGTGCCTTGCGCGCCGGATGACCGGTTCGCGATATAGCGCACGGGGTCTATCGGTTCATGCGTCGGGCCGGATGTGACAAGGATATGCTTGCCTTTCAGCGGACCGTCGGCAAGTGCGGCATCAATGGCCGCGATGATCTGCGGCACTTCGGCCATCCGGCCGGGGCCGAATTCGCCGCAGGCCATGACACCTTCATCAGGTCCGGTCACCAGCACGCCGTCGCCTTGCAAGGTCGCCAGATTGCGCTGTGTCGCGGGGTGGTTCCACATCCGCACATTCATCGCAGGCACGATCAGCACGCGCTTGTCGGTTGCAAGCAGCAGGGTCGAGGCCAGATCATTCGCCAGCCCGCCCGCCATTTTCGCCATCAGATCGGCAGTGGCAGGGGCCACGACCACCAGATCGGCGGCGCGGGACAGTTCGATATGGCCCATCTCGGCCTCGTCCGTCAGGTCGAACAGGTCCTGATAGACCTTCGATCCCGACAAGGCAGACAAGCTTAAAGGCGTGACAAATTCCGCCCCCGCCTTGGTCAGCACAGGCGTCACGCGTGCGCCCTGATCGCGCAAGCGGCGCACAAGGTCGAGCGATTTGAAGGCGGCGATGCCGCCGCCCACGATCAGCAGAATATGTCGCCCCGCCAGCATGGTCTTTCTCCGGTCAATTCCAGTCGGACCTTAGGGCGGAACCGACCGGAAAGACAATGTGGCGTCTCAGGCGAAGAAGGATTGCACTTCGTGGCTTTGCGCCTCAAGGCTTTTGCGCATCTTGCCAAAGGCCGCAGCCTCCAGCTGGCGGACGCGTTCCTTGGACAGGCCCAGTTCCGACCCGAGGCTTTCCAGCGTGCGGGGTTCGTCGCGCAGTTTGCGTTCGCGCACGATGAACTGCTCGCGGTCGTTCAGCGCGGACAGGGCCGTGACCAGCCACTGGCGCAATGTGTCGGTGTCATGCGAATTCTCGACCTTTTCGGCGGCTTGCGGCGCGTCGTCTTCCAGCGCGTCGATCCATTCGCGGCCTTCGTCGTCGACCGACTGCGTGGCGTTCAGCGAAAAATCGGACCCCGACAGGCGGCCATCCATCATCTGCACATCATGCAGCGGCACGCCGACCTCGATCGCGATCATTTCGTGCAGTTCGTGTGTTTCCAACGTCCGGCCTTCGGCGGCGGCTTCGCGTTCCAGACGGGCTTGGACCCGGCGCATGTTGAAGAACAAGGATTTCTGCGACGATGTGGACCCCGTGCGCACCATCGACCAATTGCGCATCACGTAATCTTGAATAGAGGCCTTGATCCACCAGACCGCGTAGGTCGAGAACCGCACGCCACGGTCGGGGTCGAATTTATCCGCCGCCTTCATCAGGCCAACAGATGCTTCCTGGATCAGGTCGTTCATCGGGGCGCCGTAGCGCTTGAATTTCGAGGCCATGGAAATCGCCAGCCGCATATAGGCGGTGATCAGGCGGTGCAGCGCTTCTTCGTCGCGCTGGTCGCGCCAGGCATAGGCAAGGCGCAGTTCGGTTTCAGCATCCAGCAGTTCGGCACGCATCGCGGTCCGTGACAGTGTTTGATCGGAAAAACCACTTACGGCCATCATTCTTCTCCCAGATTGTCGAGCAACGGATTAACTTTTCCTTATGTCTTTGTTACGAGACCATTCTGAAAACGGATCACTCGATATTCATGAAACCATTGCCGAACCTCACACTTGTCCTAGGTGGCGCTGCCTCCGGCAAATCCAGCTATGCCGAAGGCCTGATCGCACAGAGCGGTTTGGCAAAGGTTTATATCGCCACGGCACAGGTGTTTGACGATGAAATGGCGGCCAAGGTCGCCCGGCACAGGGATTTGCGCGGCACCGGCTGGACCACGGTCGAAGAACCGCTCGACGTGGGTGCCATCTTGTCGCAGCGCGGAACGGACAGCGCCGTGCTGGTCGATTGCGCGACTTTGTGGCTGACCAACGTGATGCTGGCCGACCATGACGTGCCTGCCGCCTCGGCCGCTTTTGTGCAAGCGCTGGCGGATTGCGCCGCCCCTGTCGTTGTTGTGTCCAACGAGGTGGGTCAGGGCATTGTTCCCGACAATGCACTGGCGCGGCGGTTCCGCAACGCCCAAGGCGCGCTGAACCAAGCCATCGCGGCACAGGCCGACCGCGTGGTCGTCGTGATGGCAGGCTTGCCACTGGTCCTGAAATGACGCGGTTCTGGTGGGTGCGGCATGCGCCGACGCATGAGAAATCCTTTGTCGGCTGGCGTGATGTGCCTGCCGATCTGTCGGACACTGCGCTCATCCGGCGCGTCGCGGATCATCTGCCCGCCGATGCCGTGATCGTGGCGTCCGACCTGCAACGGGCGTCGGCCACGGCGGATGCGATCGGGCGCGCGCGCCACCGCCTGCCCGATTTGCCCGCCCTGCGCGAGATGGATTTCGGCGTCTGGGACGGGATGGACTGGCGCGCCGTCGCCGCGCGCGACCCCGACCTCAGCCGCCGTTTCTGGGAAGAACCCGGCGATCTGCGTGCACCCGAAGGCGAAAGCTGGAACGATGTCAGTGCCCGTGTCGCCCGCGTTGTCGATGACTTGACACAGCGTTTTGCAGGCCGCGACATCGTGCTGGTCGCGCATATGGGGGTCATCATGACCCAGATCCAGCGCGCATCTGGCAGCACGGCCTATCAGGCGCTGGGGCACCGGATCGACAATCTGTCGGTGACACAGATGGCGCGCGACGGCGCGGGCTGGACCTTGGGCGCGGTCAATCATCTGCCGTGATAGGGCTGATCACGCGATGTCGCTTTGCCGTGCCCGTCTTGGCGGCTAACCATGGCGCATGACATATACAGTTTACATCGGTGACCGGACATTCAGCAGCTGGTCCTTGCGCGGCTGGCTGATGCTGGAAAAATTCGGCCTGCCCTACCAGACCCGCATGGTCGGGCTTTATGCGGGCACAATGGCGGCGGAACTGGCCTATATCGCCCCCGCACGCACCGTGCCTGCGATGACGACGCCGGAAGGGTTCGTCTTGACCGACAGCCTTGCCATGGCCGAGACCTTGGTGGAACGCCATCCTGACGTGGCGCTTTATCCGCGCGACCCTGCGGCACGCGCGCTGGCGCGGTCGATCTGCGCCGAAATGCACAGTGGTTTCAGTGCCTTGCGCGGACAATGCCCGAACATGATTGCCCATGTCTGGGACGGGTTCACACCGTCCGACGCCGTGCGGAGCGATCTGGCGCGGATAGAGGAGTTATGGGCGCTTGCCCGCGCACGGCATGGCACGGACAGCCCGTGGCTGTTCGAAGATTATTCGCTGGCAGATGTTTTCTATGCCCCCGTGGCGATGCGCATCACCACCTACGGTCTGCCGGTCAGTGCGGCCGCGCAAGCCTATGTCGACGCCCATCTACGCGATCCGGCCTTTCTGGACTGGCGCCGCGCGGCGCTGGAGGAAATCCACGACCCGTGGCCTTATCCGCTGGATCTACCGCGCCGCGACTGGCCCGTTAACCATTCGTAAACCGCCGCAGGCTACCCGTTAACCAAAAGCGGGGAGCAGCGCATGGTCGCCATCGCCTATACAGTGGCCTTTGAAGGGATCGAGGCCCGTCTGGTCGAGGTGCAATGCGCCGTCACCCCCGGCGTGCCCGCCTTTGCGATCGTCGGGCTGCCGGACAAGGCCGTCTCGGAAGCCCGCGAAAGGGTGCGCGCGGCGCTGACAGCGATGGCCATCGCGCTGCCGTCGAAACGGATCACGATCAACCTGTCGCCCGCCGACTTGCCCAAGGAAGGGTCGCATTTCGACCTGCCCATCGCGCTGGCGCTGCTCGCGGCGCTGGACATCATCCCGCGCGACGAGGCGGCGCAGACTGTCGCCCTTGGGGAATTGTCGCTCGACGGGACGCTGGTGCCGGTCGTCGGCGCCTTGCCCGCCGCGATGACGGCGGCCAGCGAAGGGCGGATGCTGCTGTGTCCCGCCGCCTGCGGGGCAGAGGCGGCGTGGGTCGGTGCGGCCAATGTCATCGCCCCCCGCAGTCTGGCCGCGATGGTGCGCCATTTCACGGGGCAAAGCGTGATCGCGCCGTCACTGCCGGGCGAGGCGCAGACGGTCAGCCGCAGCCGCGACTTCGCCGAGGTGAAGGGGCAGGAACGCGCCAAGCGCGCGCTGGAAATCGCGGCCGCCGGACGGCATCATCTGTTGCTGGTCGGCGCGCCGGGGTCGGGCAAATCCATGCTGGCTGCGCGGATCGCGGGCATCCTGCCGCCCTTGTCCCCTGCCGAGGCGCTGGAAACCTCTATGATCCATTCGCTGGCGGGGTTGCTGGACGATGGCGGGATCAACCGCGAACGCCCGTTCCGCGAACCGCATCACACGGCGTCGATGGCGGCCATCGTCGGCGGCGGGCGCGGCGCGAAACCGGGGGAGATTTCACTCGCGCATAACGGTGTGCTGTTCATGGACGAATTTCCCGAATTCCCGCGCACCGTGCTCGAAACGCTCCGCCAACCGATCGAGACGGGCGAGGTCGTCGTCGCCCGCGCCAATGCACATGTGCGCTATCCCTGCCGGTTCATGCTGGTCGCCGCGGCCAACCCCTGCAAATGCGGCTATCTGACGGACCCCGCCCGCGCTTGCACCCGCGCGCCGGTCTGCGGCGAGGATTACATGGGCCGCATTTCCGGCCCCCTGATGGACCGCTTCGATCTGAGGGTCGAGGTGCCGCCGGTCGCGTTTCAAGACCTCGACCTGCCGCAATCGGGTGACAGCTCTGCTGTGATCGCGGCGCGGATCGCGGCAGCGCGGGGGCGGCAGACGGCCCGGTTCGCAGGCCACGCCGAGGCGCGGGTGAATGCCGATGCCGAAGGCCACCTGCTTGAACAGATCGCAACACCCGATGCCGAAGGCCGCACGCTCTTGCTGCGCGTGGCCGAGAAATTCGGCCTGTCGGCGCGCGGCTATCACCGGATTTTGCGCGTGGCGCGCACGATCGCGGATCTGGACGGATCGGATACCGTTCACCGTCACCACGTGGCCGAGGCTGTCGGCTATCGGCTGGCGATGGCAAAAGAAGTGTAGGCCGCTGTCCCATTCCTGCGGAACGGGATGCCTCCGGCGGGGATATTTCTACTCGGAAGAAGGAGGGGTGGCGCGGCGCGCCTCGATTGCCAGCCATATCTTTTCGGCGATATTGACGCCGTCGAACCGTTCCAGTTCCTGGATCCCCGTGGGCGAGGTCACGTTGATTTCCGTCAGCCAGTCGCCGATCACGTCGATTCCAACGAATACCTGCCCTTTTTCGCGCAAATGTGGCCCGATGCGGGCGCAGATTTCGCGGTCGCGCTCGGTCAGCGCTACCTTTTCCGGCCGCCCGCCCACATGCATGTTGGACCGCGTTTCGCCCGCAGCAGGCACACGGTTGATCGCGCCCACAGGTTCACCATCGACAAGGATGATACGCTTGTCGCCCTTGGACACGGCAGGCAGGAATTGCTGCATGATCAGCGGCTCGCGGTTGATGCCAGAAAAGAGTTCGTGCAGCGACGCAAGGTTCGCGTCCCCCCCCGCCAGCTTGAACACACCTGCCCCGCCGTTGCCGTAAAGCGGCTTGAGGATCACGTCGCCATATTCTTCGCGGAACGCACGCAATGTCTGCAGGTCGCGCGCGATCATCGTGGGCGGTGTCAGGTCGGGAAAATTCAGCACCAGCAGTTTTTCAGGTGAGTTACGCACCCAGAATGGATCATTCACCACCAACGTGGCGGGGTGGATCATGTCAAGGATATGCGTCGTCGTAATATAGCCCATGTCAAAGGGCGGGTCCTGCCGCAGCCAGACAACGTCCATGTCGCGCAGGTCCAGTTCGGCAGCCCCACCCAGCCGGAAGTGATCACCCTTGACGCGCTGGACCGTCAGCGGCCAGCCACGCGCGGTGACGCGCCCGCGGTCATAGGCCAGCTTGTCCGGCGTGTAGTAGAACAGGTCATGTCCACGCGCCTGCGCCTCTTCCGCGATGCGGAACGTGCTGTCGGCATCGATATTGATCGGCCCGATCGGGTCCATCTGGAACGCGACTTTCAACGCCATGGTGCCACCTTTGTCAGCGAATGATACCGCTACATGCCGCAGCCCGCTGCCCGGCGCAATGGCGTGTTCACGCTTCCATGAAGGCGTTTTCGATCACGCTTACGGCACCGCGCCGGTCGACCAGCGCCAGATCAAAGCGCATATCGGTCAGCTGGCCCCGCGGTTCGCCTGCCAGAAATTCCGCCGCACTTGCGCAAAGCCGGTCCATCTGCCGCCGTCCAAGGCGTAGTGCCGCCTGCGCGAAACTGGCGCTTTTCTTGACCTCGACGAAAACCACCGTGTCGCCATCACGCATCACCAGATCGATCTCACCGGATTTGCCGCGCCAGCGCCGCGCCGCAACCTGATGGGCGCGCGCGGTATAGTTGCGCGCCACGATATCTTCGGCGGCAAGACCGCCGTGATAGCTGACCAGACCTGTCATGCCCCGTCGCCCAACCCCAAGGCGATCTGGTAGACCTGCCGCCGTGGCAGGCCCAGCGCACCGGCCACGACCGTGGCTGCATCTTTCACACGCATGGTTTTCATCGCTTCCTTCAATGCCTCTGTCACATCACCGTCGGCCACCTCCGTGGCGCCGGCCCGTCCAACCAGAACGACGAGTTCGCCCTTAATGTTGCGGTCAGCATAGTGCTGTGCCACCTCGTCCAGCGTACCGCGTGTGGTTTCTTCGAATCGTTTGGTCAGTTCGCGGCAGACGACCGCCTGCCGTTCACCCCCCAATGTATCGCGCAAACTTGCTAACATTTCCCCAACGCGTTTCGGGCTTTCATAAAATACCAAGGTAAAAGGCACATCGCGCAGGGCCGCGATATCTGTTTCGCGTTGCTGGCGCGCGGCAGGCAGAAAGCCCACAAAGGCGAATCTGTCCGTGGGCAGCCCCGACACCGTCAGCGCGGCAAGCACCGCCGACGCACCCGGCGCTGTGGTGACTGGCACCCCCGCCGCGATGGCGGCGCGCCCCAACTCGAACCCCGGATCGGCAACCAGCGGTGTGCCCGCCTCGGAGACATAGGCCACGGATTTGCCTGCCGCCATATCCGCGACCAGCCGGTCGACGGCGCCTTCGCCGCTGTGGTCGTGAAAGGCCACAACCTTGCGGCCGTTCAGCGGCACGCCGTGGATTTCCATCAGCTTGCGGGCGGTGCGCGTGTCCTCGGCCGCGATCAGATCAGCCGAGGCGAGGATGTCGAGCGCGCGCAGCGTGATATCGCGCGCCGACCCGATCGGGGTCGCGACAAAGTAAAGACCGGCAGAGAGTGGCTTGGTCTGGTGATTCATGGCTGGACCCTTGTCCCCCCTGCTTTATGATGCGCCCAAACGACGCGCAGCGTGCCGGGCCGATGGACCTGCCGCCTTGTGCAGCAATCAGAAGGAATACCACAATGGTCGCCCCTTTTCGTCAGGCCTGCAAGCCGGTCGCACGTCTTTTCGCCCTTTTGTCGCTTGTCTGGCTCGCGGCTTGTGACACTACCTTGCAGGAAGGGACCGACGTCGGCCCAACGGTCGATCCGTCGCAGCCGGTGCAGGTGGCGCTGCTGGTGCCGGGAGGGACAAGTGCCGGTAGTGACGCGTTTCTGGCGCAGAACTTCGAAAATGCCGCGCGCATGGCCATCGCGGACCTGAATGGGGCGCAGATCGACCTGCG
>DAISXL010000055.1:0-12798 GCA_036825855.1 Yoonia sp. | reverse complement strand
GCCCTTTCGGGCGTCCGTTGTTCGAGGACCCCGCGGCACAGGCGCTGGCGCGGGTTGGCGTGGTCGATGTGGGGTCGAACTCTGTCCGTTTGGTGGTGTTCGACGGGGCGGCGCGGTCGCCGGCCTATTTCTACAACGAAAAGATCATGTGCGCGCTGGGTGCGGGCATGTCGCAGACCGGCCATCTGAATCCCGAAGGGCGCAGGCGCGCGGTCTCGGCGATCCGCCGCTTTGCCGCATTGGCCAAGGGCATGGGCATCCCGCCGCTGACCGCCGTAGCCACCGCTGCCGTGCGCGAGGCCACCGACGGGCAGGATTTCCGCGACGAGGTGCTGCGTGAGACCGGCGTCAAGCTCTGGGTCATTGACGGCAAGGAAGAGGCGCGGCTGTCCGCCCAAGGCGTGCTGCTGGGCTGGCCGGGCAGTTATGGCCTTGTCTGCGACATCGGCGGGTCGTCCATGGAACTGGCCGATCTGGCCGAGGGGCGCGTGGGCCAGCGCGTGACGTCAGCGCTGGGTCCGCTGAAACTGCGCGAGATTCCGGGCGGCAAAAAGGCGATCAAGGCCTATGTCCGCGACACGATGCAAAACCTGCACAAGGAAATGAACTTTGAGACGGGGATGCGTCTGTTTCTGGTCGGCGGGTCGTGGCGGGCCATCGCGCGGATCGACATGGAACGGCGCGGCTATCCTTTGACCGTGCTGCACGAATACCGCATGTCGTCGCGCCAGATCAGCATGACCGCCGAATATATCCGCAAATCCGACCTGACCGAATTGCGCAATCGCTGCAATATTTCTGACAGCCGGATGTCGCTGGTGCCGCTGGCGTCCATCGTGCTGAAGGAACTGATGCGTACCTTCAAGCCCAAGGATGTCGCCGTGTCCTCCTATGGCATCCGCGAGGGGATGCTTTACGAACAGATGCCGCGCGCCTTGCGCGAACGCGACCCGCTGATCGAATCCTGCCGCTTTGCCGAGGCCAAGGATGCCCGCCTGCCCGGTTTCGGCCGCATCCTTTACGATTTCGTCAAGCCGCTGTTCCCCCGCGCCAACTGGCAGCGCAAGCGGATCATCAAGGCCGCCTGCCTGCTGCATGACGTCAGCTGGCGTGCGCATCCCGATTACCGCGCCGAAGTGACCTTTGACAACGCCACCCGCGCCAACCTTGGCGGTCTGAAACATGCCGAACGGGTGCTGCTGGGGCTGGCGCTGATGAACCGCTATTCCAGCAAGACCGCGAACAGCCGATTTGATCCGCTGTTCGCCATGCTGACGCCCGACCAGATCAAGGAAGCCGAGATTTTGGGCAAGGCCATGCGCCTTGGCGCGATGCTCTGGCTGACGGCGGATGAACAGCCGGGCAGTTTGAGATGGAACCGCAAGGCCGGCGAATTGACCCTGCGGCTGACCGAACACGCCCGCCCGCTTTATGGCGAGGTGGCCGAGATCCGGTTCAGCGCGCTGGCAGCCGCGCTGAACGCGACCGGAACCGTCAAATTCATCGCATGAACGGCCCATAGGCAGCGGGGGCGCTTTGCCCTTGTTTTGTCTGAATCTTGGGTTCATATGTCTTTCGTGCAATGGAGATGGTCGGGTGCGTGTTGCGCCTTTGGGTAAATCGGAAAGAGGGCTGTCATGCTGGATGTGCAATCCACGGGGGATGATGGGGTGCGGCTTGATGTGGCCACTGCGACGATCAGGGGGGCGCGCGCCTATCAGGAAGACACTGTTCTGTCAGGCTTTGCGCTGGGGCAAGCCTCCGGGTTTGCGATTGTCGCGGATGGTGTCGGTGGCCACAGCGCGGGTGATGTCGCCAGCGCCATCGTCGCCACCGAGATGTTCTGCCAGATCAAGCTGCATGAAAACGCCCTGAATGTCGGGTTGGCCAAGGCCGGTACCGTGCTGCGCGACGCGGCAGAGGCCGCGAACCGCCGATTGGCCGCACATATGGCCGCGAACGAGGACACGTTCGGGATGGGGTCGACCGTTCTGGTCCCGATGATCCGCCATCACAAGCTGAGCTGGCTGTCCATCGGGGATTCGCCCTTGTTCCTGTTCCGCGCGGGCGCTTTGCGGCAATTGAACAAAGACCATTCGATGGCCCCGCAGATCGATTTGATGGTCAAGGCTGGGTCAATGTCGGAAGAGGTGGGGCGCAATCATCCCGACCGAAACGTGCTGACATCGGTGCTTGACGGCAAGGTCACGGCGGCGATCGATTGTCCACCGGCGCCGGTGTCCTTGTTTCCGGGCGATACCGTCATCGCGGCCACTGACGGGTTGCAGTTCCTGCCCGCGCGCACCATTGCCAACACGCTGATGGCCCTGCAGGACGCCAGCAGCGCAGAAGTGGCGACAGCCTTGCTCGACGCGCTGGCCGCGCTGGGTGATGCCGAACAGGACAACGTGGCTTTTGTGGTGATCAAGCTGGTCCTGACCGATACGGAACCCTCTGCGATGGATGCCGACGCCCTGCCCGTTCTGGCAATGGCAGATGATGACGAAGTGGCCGACCCCGCCCCGCCGGATGCGGCGCCCGTTGAAAAGACTGCCTACTGGTATCGTGGGCAAAAATACTATCGCGACTGATCCGCGGCGTTAAAGCTCGATCTCGCCGCCTTCGGTTTCGGTGTCGGGCACGAACAGCGGCGCATCCGGCTTGCGGCGCAGGATGATATCGCCATTGGGCAGAAAGTCTGGCAGTTCGTAATGCCGCACATCGTCCACGCGGTTCAGGAATGTCGCCAGACCGGGCCCCATTTCGCGCAGGAAATCCCCCACGACCGGCCCCATGTCTTCGAGCGTGTCGCGCAGGCTGTCGATGGTGGGCGACATTTCCTCCATCAGGCCGCGCATGATCATCCGCGCACCTTCTTCGACAAGGTTGAACCCGTCAGACGGCGTGTCATCAGCGGTTTGGGCGGGCACTGGGCCAGCCATCAGGACGGTCAGGGCAAGGGCAGTCGCTGTCAGTCGCATAGCAGGATGATAAGCGTTTCTGCCCGGAATTTCAATCTGGGTGCCTCAGAACGCCAGATCGAGCACAACCGGAAAGTGATCCGACGCCAAAAGCAGCGCATCCCGCAGGACCGGATCGTCGTAGCAAACGGGATGGTCGAAAGGATGCCAGATCTGCCAGAGCGGCGCCTTTGCGCGCAATCCCGGCGAGATCATCACGTAATCCAGCAGCGCCTGCAGATAGGGCTGGCCTTGGCGCTTGAACCGCGCGGTGGTGGGCATCGCACCCACCTTGCGGCCCAAAGCCAGCCGCCCATGCGGGTCGTAAAGGCCCAAAGGCCCGTCCTCGCCCAGCACGATCTCGACCCCCGACCGGCCGAACAGCTTTTCATATTCGTCCAGTCCCGGACCGTCGTTGAAATCGCCCAGCACGATCAGGTCATCCCCCGCCGCCAGATGCGCATCTATGCGTTTGCGCAGCCAGACGCATTGCGCCAGCTGCTTGCGCCTGTTCTCGATCGCGATGCGCACGGCGGCCGCGCCGTCCTTGGCGCCGTGGGGCGCTTTGGATTTGGCATGGACCCCGATCAGACGCAACGGGCCAGCAGGTGTGGTCACGGCCACCTCCAGCGGCGGTTTGGACCAGCGGATCGTTTCCGGCTGCGCATCCACATCCAGATCGACGCGGTATTTGCCGTCAAAGGCAGGGGCATCGGGGCTCAACCTGGGATCATGTTCAGCCTGCATCACGGCAGGGTCGAACATCAGCGCGATCTGCTGCTGGGTCTCGTTGGGAAAGCCCGTCAGCACCGCCCGCGCGCGCAGGTCGAAATCCTGCGCGAATTGCGTCAGCGCGCGCACCGTGCTGCGCCTGCGGTTGGTGTCGGGGGCTTCGATCACCATGACCGCATCGGCGTCAAGACTGCGAAACACATGGCCCAGCGCCGCCGTCTGCTGGCGCTTGGTCACGTCCCAGCGCGACGACCAGCTGTCATCGCCGATCAACCGCCCCGCATCGTCGAACAAGGTGTTGAACCATTCGACGTTGTAGGTGGCGATCCTCATGCCCGCTGTGCCCGGATATCTTCCCAGGCGCGGTTGATCGCGACCATGCGCCGTTCGGCGAGCTTCACCGCCTCGGGCGGCACGCCACGCGCGATCATGCGGTCGGGGTGGGTGTCGCGGACAAGCTGCGCCCATGCGGCGCGGACCTGATCCATCGGCGCATCCGGGTCGACGCCCAGCACCGAAAACGGGTCGCGTTCCGCATCGGCAACGAATTGCGCACGGATCATCTTGAAGCGACGTTCCTCAAAGCCGAAGATCGCCGCGACCTCCTGCAAAAAGGCATCCTCGGTCGCGTGATAGCTGCCATCCGCCAGCGCGATATGGAACAGCCCTTCCAAAAGGTCGCAGAGCGGCCCTTCGTCGGCGCCAAACATCGCCTTGATGCGGCGCGCATAGATGTCATAGCCCGCCACATCCTGCCGCGCGAGGTCAAACACGCGGGCGGCGTTGTCCTCTTCCTCGGGGGCGATCACAAAGACATCGCGAAAGGCGCGGACCTCGTTGCGCGACACATGGCCGTCGGCCTTGGCCATCTTGGCGCCCAGCGCGATCACGGCGATGGTGAAGGCGACGCTGCGGTCAGGCGGCGTGCGCAGGCGGTCAAAAACCGCCAGCAAGCCTTCGCCCTTCGCGAGGGCGGCCAGCGCTTCACCGATGCGGGTCCAGATCGACATGGGCGTCCTTTGGCCAGTCCAATGCCCGATCTTGAACCCGACCTGCGCGCCTGTTGCAACCGTTCGCTGCACCTGCACGGATGAAATTGCCTAGCCGAGGCTGCGGCGACCCAGTGGCGTGTCGAATTCAGCGGAAAACCCTGTTGGCCCCGGAACGAACCGGACCCTGTCATCGGCCAAGGGCAGCATCGCGCGCAGATCATCCGCCTGCGGATGGCTGACGGTCAGCGCCACCAGACGACACCCGCTGTCGGCCAGACGGCGCGCCGGATGATGCGTGCCCGGAGCCCATTGGATCAGCGTCGGATAGGCCCCGTCATAAGGCTTGCTGCCATCATCCGGCACCGTGATCCGCCACGCCAGATCCCCGCGTGACAGATCGCGTGGCAATCCCACCGAAGGCGGTGCGTCACGCAGCACGGCGTCCAGATCATCCGTCTGGCAAATCCAGTTGCCCAGACGCGGCGGCCCGCTGAAATGATCCAGCCCGAACCATGTCGGCCCGTCATAGGGGGCGGCATCGGGGTCCTTGGTGATGACCTCCAGATACAGATCATCGCCCAGCCCCAGCAGCGTGTTATGCGTGCCATAGCGGATATGCTTGCCGCCGGGCTGCATGGTGACGCCAAGTGCCGCCTCGACAAAGGCGGTTCCTGTGGCCAGATCCTCTGCCACAACGGCAAGATGGTCGAGTGTCAGCATGGTTTGTCCTTCATCTTTCGAGCCCAAATATCCCCGCCGGAGGCCTCCGGTCCCGCAGGGGCCGGATCAGCCGCGCGCGGCCCTGATCAGGTGCAGGATGTCTTCCGCCGCCTTGGGGATATTGGTGCCGGGGCCGAAAATCGCCTTGACGCCGCTGTCATAGAGGAACTGGTAATCCTGCTGCGGGATCACGCCGCCGCAGATGACGATGATGTCGTCGGCCCCTGCATCTTTCAGCGCCTGCACCAGTTTGGGGGCCAGCGTCTTGTGCCCTGCGGCCTGCGACGAAATTCCGATCACATGCACGTCGTTGTCGATGGCGTCCTGTGCGGCTTCGGCGGGGGTCTGGAACAGGGGGCCGACATCCACGTCGAACCCGATATCGGCAAAGGCGGTGGCGATGACCTTGGCGCCGCGGTCATGCCCGTCCTGCCCCATCTTGACGACCAGCATCCGCGGGCGGCGGCCTTCGTCACGCGCAAAAGCTTCAACGCTTTCCTGAATGGCCGCGAAACCGGCGTCGCCTTCGTAAGCGGCCCCGTAAACCCCGGCGAGCGTCTTGACCTCGGCGCGGTGCCGGCCGAACACTTTTTCCATCGCCATGCTGATTTCCCCCACGGTGGCGCGTGCGCGCGCGGCGGTCACGGCCGCCTCCAACAGATTGCCGCCTTCGCCTGCGCGGCGGGTCAGTTCAGCCAGAGCCGCGTCGCAGGCTGTGGCATCGCGGGCGGCCTTGGTGCGTTCGATCCGCGCGATCTGCGACAGGCGCACGGCTTCGTTGTCGATATCGAGGATGTCGATCGGGTCCTCGCTGTCCTTGCGGTATTTGTTGACGCCGACGACGACCTCGTTGCCACGGTCAATGGCGGCCTGCCGCTTGGCGGCTGTTTCCTCGATCCGCAGTTTGGGCATGCCGGAGGCGACGGCCTTGGTCATGCCGCCCATCTCCTCGACCTCCTGGATCAAGTCCCAGGCTTTCTCGGCCAGCTCATGCGTCAGGCTTTCGACGTAATACGACCCCGCCAATGGGTCGACGACTTTCGTCACGCCGGTTTCTTCCTGCAGGATCAACTGGGTATTGCGCGCGATCCGCGCCGAAAACTCGGTGGGCAAGGCAATCGCCTCGTCCAGCGCATTCGTGTGCAGGGATTGCGTGCCACCGAGCACTGCCGACATCGCCTCATAAGCCGTGCGGATCACGTTGTTATAGGGATCCTGTTCCTGCAAGGACACGCCCGAGGTCTGGCAATGGGTGCGCAGCATCGAGGATTTGGGGTCCTTAGGGTCGAATTCCGCCATGATCCGCGACCACAGCAGCCGTGCCGCGCGCAGCTTCGCGGCTTCCATAAAGAAATTCATCCCGATGGCGAAGAAAAACGACAGCCGCCCTGCGAACTGGTCCACATCCATGCCGCGCGCGATGGCGGCGCGGACGTATTCGCGCCCGTCCGCCAAAGTATAGGCCAGCTCTTGCACAAGGTTCGCGCCCGCCTCTTGCATGTGATAGCCGCTGATGCTGATCGAATTGAACTTCGGCATCTCGGCCGTCGTGTATTCGATGATATCCGCGATGATCCGCATCGAGGGTTCGGGCGGATAGACGTAAGTATTCCGCACCATGAATTCCTTGAGGATATCGTTCTGGATCGTGCCGGACAGCACCTTGCGCGGATGGCCCTGTTCCTCGCCCGCGACGATGAAATTGGCCAAAATCGGGATCACCGCGCCGTTCATCGTCATGGATACGGACACTTTGTCCAAGGGAATGCCGTCGAACAGGATCTTCATATCCTCGACGGAATCGATGGCGACACCGGCCTTGCCCACGTCCCCTTCCACGCGGGGATGGTCGCTGTCATAGCCGCGATGTGTGGCCAGATCGAAGGCGACAGACACGCCTTGTTGCCCTGCGGCCAGCGCCTTGCGGTAAAAATTGTTGGATTCCTCGGCCGTGGAAAACCCCGCATATTGCCGGATCGTCCAGGGACGCCCCGCATACATCGTGGCCTTGACGCCGCGCGTATAGGGCGCGGCACCCGGGATGCCGCCCAGATGCGGCAGGTCGGCGGTATCCTCGGCTGTATAAAGCGGCTGGACTGGGATGCCTTCCAGCGTGTGCCATGTCAGCGCATCCACAGGCTTGCCGCGCAATTCGTCCGCCGCCAGCTTTTCCCAGGTTTTCTTGTCGGTCATCAAAGGCTCCTGTCGGCTGTGTGACATCCGGTCGCAAAAAAGGTGTTGTCCTTGCGCCTTTGGGACTTAGCTTTGCAACATGGTCGGACTATATCGGTACGTATGAAAAGATTTTTCCTTGTCGCGCTTGTCGCGTTTGTTGCCACCACCAGCCTGTCGGCTGACGAGGCGGCCGTCGAACAATCCGTGATCGAACGGTGGGAAACAGACCGGACGCAGGTTTTCGATGCGTCCGAAGTCACCTTGGCCGAACTGCAATGGCTGGCCCGCGCGGTCGTCGTTTTCGCGGATACGCCCAATGATCCAAGGTTCCGCCAGCAGATGGACCTGCTGCTGGCCGACATCGACCGGCTTGTCGAGCGCGACGTGATCCTGATCACCGACACCGATCCTACGGCGCGCACATCGGTGCGCACCACGCTGCGCCCGCGGGGATATGCGCTGACCGTGGTGGACAAGGACGGGCGCGTCCTGCAACGCAAGCCCGAACCTTGGAGCGTGCGTGAATTGACGGGGTCCATCGACCGCACCCAGCTGCGCCAGCAGGAAATCGAGGACCGGCGCGGCGAAAATCTGCGCTGAATCGTCATTCGAATTCCATGATCACGTCATCGACGGCAAGGCTGTCACCGGCACCCGCGTTGATCTTGGCCACCACGCCCTTGCGTTCGGCGCGCAGGATATTTTCCATCTTCATCGCCTCCACAGTGCACAAAGCCTGCCCTTCCTGCACCACGTCGCCCACCGCCACATCGACCTTCACGATCAGACCGGGCATCGGGCAGAGCAGCACTTTGGACGTATCGGGCGGCAGTTTTTCCGGCATCAGCGCCGCCAGTTCTGCCTGACGCGGGCTGCGCACATGCACCTTGAGGTCGGCGCCGCGATACCGCACGCGGAATCCGCCCGATATCTTGCCGATCTTCAGCACCAAAGGCGCGCCATCGACATCGAGCCGCGCAAGCGGCTGCCCCGGTGTCCAGTTGCTGGTCACGCGCAGCGTGGTGCCCGCAATGGTCACATCGGCACCTTTCTTATCGGCTTCGATATGAACGCGGTGATGCCCACCCTGAATGGTGACGACCCAATCCTCGCCCACGTGCCTTTCATGGTTGCCCATCCGCCCGCTGATGCGCGCACGCCGGATTTCCGACACACGGTGCATCGCGGCGGCAGAGGCCGCGATCTGCAAGCAGGTCTCATCAGGCAGGGTCGTGCCGTTGAACCCGTCGGGGAATTCCTCGGCGATGAAGGCGGTGGTCATCGTGCCAGAGGTGAATTTCTCGTGGTCATAGACCGCCGCCAGAAACGGCAGGTTATGCCCGATCCCTTCCACCTCGAACGCATCGAGCGCCAGCCGCATTTCCGCGATGGCCGACGCACGGTCCGGGCCCCAGGTGCACAGCTTGGCAATCATCGGGTCGTAATACATGCTGATCTCGCCGCCTTCGAACACGCCGGTGTCGTTGCGCACGGCACGGGTGGGTGTCGCCTCTTCCACCGGCGGGCGATAGCGCGTCAGCCGCCCGATGGAGGGCAGGAACCCGCGGTAAGGGTCTTCGGCATAAAGGCGGCTTTCCATGGCCCAGCCGTTGATCTTGAGATCGCTTTGCTGGAACGGCAGCTTTTCACCCGCAGCGACACGGATCATCTGTTCGACCAGATCGATGCCGGTGATCAGTTCGGTGACAGGATGTTCCACCTGCAACCGTGTATTCATCTCGAGGAAATAGAAATTGCGGTCGCCATCGACAATGAATTCCACCGTGCCCGCGCTGGTATAGCCGACGGCCTGTGCAAGGGCGACGGATTGTTCGCCCATCGCCTTGCGGGTCGCTTCGTCCAGAAACGGGCTGGGCGCTTCTTCGATGACTTTCTGGTTGCGGCGCTGGATGGAACATTCGCGCTCGTGCAGATAGACCGCATTGCCGTGCTGGTCGGCCAAAACCTGAATTTCGATATGCCGCGGTTGTGTGACGAATTTCTCGATGAAAATCCGGTCGTCGCCGAAACTGCTGGCGGCTTCGTTCTTGGACGACTGGAACCCTTCGCGGGCTTCCTGATCGGTCCATGCAATGCGCATCCCCTTGCCACCGCCACCGGCACTGGCCTTGATCATCACCGGATAGCCGATCTGGTTGGAAATCTTCACCGCCTCTTCCGCGTCAGCAATCAGGCCCATGTAACCCGGCACGGTGGAGACATTGGCCTCCTGCGCGAGCTTCTTGGAGGTGATCTTGTCGCCCATCGCAAGGATCGCGCCTTTGGGTGGTCCGATGAAGGCAACACCCGCGGCCTCCAGCGCCTCGGCGAATTTGGCGTTCTCGGAGAGGAAGCCATAGCCGGGATGCACGGCTTCGGCCCCTGTCGCCTTGATTGCTGCCATCACCTTGTCGATCACGATATAGGATTGGTTGGCGGGGGCTGGCCCGATATGGACCGCCTCGTCCGCCATCTTGACGTGCAGGGCATGGCGGTCGGCGTCGGAATAGATCGCGACGGTCTTAATCCCCATCTTGCGGGCGGTCTTGATCACGCGGCAGGCGATTTCGCCACGGTTGGCGATCAGAATTTTCTTGAACATCAATGGTCCCCCCCAAAACGCAAAAACGCCGCCGGAGTAACACCCCGACGGCGAAAAGATTGACTGACAGCCCTGTTGCGGGCTGCGGATTTAGCGTGTGGTGGGACGGCAGATGCCGACGTCGTCACAGAACACGCCAAGCGCCGCACCAGCAAGCACAGTGCCCGTACGATCGGTGCCCAACACTTCGGCTGCGACCAGGCCACCGCCGGCGCCGACGACAGCACGTTCGGTGTCGCTTTCCAGGCAAGCGGAAAGTGCGAAGGCTGCGAAGGCCGCGAGGATGATTGATTTTTTCTGCATGGTATTCTGCCTTTTTCCAGTTTTTCGAAGATAGCGCCAAAATCGACGTTATTGCCCGCCAACTCAATAGCGGTTTTGTCGTGATATCCAATAGCAGCGGGAATTCCGCCTATGCCGTGCGTCGCATGGGAAACCGGCCCGCCTGTGGAGCAGGCAGACCGGCAGGGGGAAGGGTAAACATGGTCAGGCTTTGCAGCGGCAGGCGTGCCAAAGCGCGTTGCCACCGTCTTGATCATGCCGCAGGCCTGCCGCGTCACAAAGCGCGCAATCGACGCCGCCCCGAAATCGGCGGTTTCCTGCTTTGCGGTGATGCAGGATGCCGGGGTCATTCGTTCAACCCCGGAATATCGGGGAAACTCTGCCGCGCAACCTTGACGTCGATGCGCAGCATCGCCTCGTAACTGGCGGGATCAAATGGGTCTTCGGCGGGGATCACCTCGCGCCCGAAAAGCCAGCTCAGACGGCCTGCGTCCAGATTGCCGCGCACGAACGGCTCTTCTCCGAAGGCTTCCCACAAGGCCTGCATGAACCCCGCATCGGCACGTTTGTCGGCGGGGCGGCGGTCGGGATAGCGGATCCGTTCGGACAGGGGCGTCGCCCCGTCCTTGTTCGCGCGGCGGATCACGAACTGGAAATCCGTCCCCGGCAAGCGGCCCGGAAAGCCGCGGTGTTTGTCCATATATGGCAGCGCCATCAGTCTGACCTTTGGTTCAAAGCGGAATGTTGTCGTGTTTCTTCCACGGCATCTGCGTTTTCTTGGACCGCAACGACGCAAAGGCGCGGCAGATGCGCTTGCGCGTGGAATGGGGCATGATCACCTCGTCGATGAACCCCTTTTCAGCGGCAACGAAGGGATTGGCGAATCGCGCCTCGTATTCGGCGGTGCGGGCGGCGATTTCCTCGGCGGATTTGCCGCGATGGATGATCTCGGTGGCACCTTTTGCGCCCATGACCGCAATTTCGGACGTAGGCCAGGCATAGTTGAAATCAGCCTGAAGGTGTTTTGACGCCATCACGACATAGGCCCCGCCATAGGCCTTGCGGGTGATGACCGTCACCTTGGGCACGGTCGCTTCGCCATAGGCATAAAGCAGTTTCGCGCCATGTTTGATGACGCCACCGTATTCCTGCGACGTGCCCGGCAGGAAGCCCGGCACATCGACCAGTGTCAGCACGGGGATTTCGAACGCATCGCAGAACCGCACGAACCGCGCGGCCTTGCGGCTGCTGTCGATATCCAGACACCCCGCCAGCACCATCGGCTGGTTGGCGACGACACCCACGGTGGACCCTTCCAGACGGATAAAGCCGGTGAGGATATTCTTGGCAAACTCGGCCTGAATTTCGTAAAAATCGCCCTCGTCGGCGATTTTCAGGATCAGTTCCTTCATGTCGTAAGGCGTGTTCGGATTGGCGGGCACCAGCGTATCAAGGCTATCCTCGATCCGGTTCACATCGTCAAAGAACGGGCGCACAGGTGGCTGTTCGCGGTTGTTGAGCGGCAAAAAGTCGAACAGGCGGCGGGTTTCGGCCAAAGCTTCCACATCATTTTCAAACGCGCCATCGGCAACGGATGATTTGCGGGTATGGGTCGTGGCCCCGCCCAGTTCTTCGGCCGTGACGATTTCATTGGTCACGGTCTTGGCCACATCGGGGCCGGTCACGAACATATAGCTGGAATCCTTCACCATGAAGATGAAGTCGGTCATCGCAGGGCTGTAAACCGCGCCCCCCGCACATGGCCCCATGATCAGGCTGATCTGCGGCACGACACCCGATGCGGTGATATTGCGCTGGAACACGTCGCCATAGGCGGCAAGGCTGGCGACACCTTCCTGAATCCGCGCGCCACCGGAATCGTTGATCCCGATCACAGGCGCGCCGTTCTGCATCGCGAGATCCATGATCTTGCAGATTTTCTTGCCGTGGGTCTCCGACACCGACCCGCCCATGACGGTGAAATCCTGGCTGAACACATAGACCATGCGGCCATTGATCGTGCCCCAGCCCGTCACCACGCCGTCACCGGCAGGCCGGTCCTGGTCCATCCCGAAATCGGTGCAGCGGTGGGCCACGAACATGTCGAATTCCTCGAACGAGCCTTCGTCCAGCAGCAGGTCGATCCGTTCGCGCGCGGTCAGCTTGCCTTTGCTGTGCTGTGCTGCGATCCGCTTTTCACCGCCACCAAGGCGGGCAGCGGCGCGCCGGTCTTCGAGTTCTTGCAGAATGTCCATGCCAGCCCCTCCCCTTCAGGTTTCAACCTGCATAGCATGTTCAAGGCGTGAATGAAGCGGGATTGAGAAAATTTGCAAAT
>DAISXL010000054.1:0-12842 GCA_036825855.1 Yoonia sp. | reverse complement strand
CAGCATGGCAAGCCGCGCCTTCTGGCCACCGGACAAGGCCCCGATCCGCGTGTCCTGCATCTGGATACCGATCCCCGCACCGGCCAGCAGAGCGCGCGCGCGCTGATCGCCGATGTCGAACTGTCCAGCGACGGTCTTTAAGGGCGTGTCGCGGTCATCGAGTTGGCCAAGGTGCTGGTCGGAATATCCTGTCACAACGCTTGGCGCGCATCTGACCGGCACATTATCACCCGAAAGCGCGCGATTTATCAGGCGGATCAGTTGAGTCTTGCCGGTGCCGTTGGTGCCCAACAATACGATCCGGTCGCCTTGCGTGATCCACTTTTGCCCTGTCCGGTAAAGCAGGCGTCCGTCCGGCGTTTCCACCGCAATGTCGTTCAGCGTGACAAGCGCCTTGGCATGGGTGCCGCTGTGCGTCAGGCGAATGTCCCCCGCCCCGGTTTCGCGGTGCGCGGGCCTTGCGGCGGCTTCCATCTTGTCGGCGCGTTCGGTCAATTGTTTGGTCTTGGTAACCAAAAGGTCAGACCCCGAATTGATCCCGATGTTTTTCAGTTTGGCTGCCTGTTTGCGCAGCTGCTGCGCCTTGCCCAGATCATTCGTAAACCTGCGTTCGTCAGCCGCGTCCGCCTCGGAGAGCGCTTGGCGCGCTGGGCTGAACGGCAGTGCGAAGATGCGACTGTCCGCACCCCGCAAGAACAGCGTCCGGCTGGTGACGGCGTCAAGAAAGGCACGGTCATGGCTGATGACAACAACGGCGACGGATCGGGGCAATGCGCCGAGCCAATGCTGCAACTGTCCAATGCGGCCAAGGTCCAGATGGTTGGTCGGCTCGTCCAGCAGCAACAGGTCCGGTTGCGTGATCCATGCCGCCGCCAGAAGCGCGGTGCGCTGCCAGCCGCCGCTCAGATCGCGCAAAGGCCGTCTGTGCAGATCAGGAGGCACCATGAGATCGTCAAGCACGACATCCACCCGCCAGCTTTCGTAGGTGGCCTGATCCGGTGACAAGGCATCAAGGACGTGGTCGTAAAGGGTGTGAGCCAGCGCGTGCGCGTGCAGGTTTTGCGCCACGTGACCTATCCGCAGGCCGCGCGCGCGGATGATATCGCCGGTGGTCGGCGCGAACGTGCCTGCGATGCAGCCCATCAAGGTGGATTTGCCCCGCCCGTTCGCGGCAACCAGCCCAATACGGTCGCCTTTGGAAATCGTCAGGTTCAGGTTTGAAAAAAGCGCATCACCAAGGGTTACGCCCAAGGCGTTGATATTGATCAGTGTCATCGAAGATCTCTTTACAGGAATGTGTTGCCGCAGCGCGGCTTATGGGCAGACCTGAAAGATCATGCCCTGCAAACGGATTTACAGGGCGAAGCGGGGACCATGCTGAAGTCGGCGGATGATACGCATGCTCAGCTTGTGCCCTCCCGTTGTGAGTGTGACCGATGACCGAAGTCTATGCGCAGATCGCTTGACCGATCAAGGCCCGTGTCATCGCAAGGCGCGCCCTTTGATAATCGCGTCGGTCCCGAATTTCTGCCGGATCAGGTCGGTGGCCTGTTCGGCCTTGGCCCGTTGGCCCGCAGCCGGGTCGAGCAGGTCTCCGGTCCGGTCGGCATCGGCGGCACTTGTGATCTCGGACAGGCCGACGCCCAGCAGACGGTAAGGACCTTTTTCCGGCACCTGATCGAACAGTCCCCGCGCCACACGATAGATCGTGTCGGCCAGTTGCGTGGGGTGATGCAGGCTTTGCCGTTTCGAGACCAGCTTGAAATCGGCGGTCTTGAGCTTGAGCTGCACCACGCGCCCCGCCTTGTCGGTCGCCTTGGCGCGAGCGCTAACCTTTTCGGCCATCCGCCACAGATGCCCGTCCAGAATATCGGGGTCGGCGGTGTTTTCGTGAAAGGTGGTTTCATTCGACAGCGTCTTGACGGGGGCATTGGGGCTGATCCGGCGCCCGTCCTCGCCGCGTGCGAGCGCATAAAGCCGCTCTCCCGTGCTGCCGAATCGTGCGTGCAGGTCGCGCCGGTCCCAGCGCAGCAGATCATCAAAAGTGCGGATGCCCGCGGATTCGAGGCTGGCTTGCGCCGCAGGACCGATCCCCCAGATCAGCCGCACGGATTTCGGACGCAGGAATGCGGTGGTTTCTTCCTTGCCGATGATCGAAAAGCCGCGCGGCTTTTCCAGATCGGACGCGACCTTGGCCAGAAACTTGTTATGCGACAGCCCGATCGATCCCGTCAGGCCCAATTCATCCTTCATCCGCTTGATGAGCCGCGCCAGCATCACGGCGGGTGGCGCATGGTGCAGTTTTGCGGTGCCGCGCAGGTCCATGAACGCCTCGTCCAGCGACAGGGGTTCGACCTGCGGCGTCAGTTCGTCCATCATCGTGCGGATCGCGCGGGATGCTTTCACATAGGCATCAAAGCGCGGTTTGATCACGACCGCCTCGGGGCAGAGTTTCAGTGCCTGAAACATCGGCATCGCGGATTTCACGCCTTTGATCCGCGCCAGATAGCAGGCGGTGGACACGACACCGCGCCTGCCGCCGCCGATGATGACAGGTTTGTCGGCAAGAGCGGGATTGTCGCGCTTTTCGACCGAAGCATAAAAGGCGTCGCAATCCATATGCGCGATGCCAAGGTCGAACAGTTCAGCGTGCCGTGTCACGCGGGGTGACCGGCAGGCGGGACAACGGGTTTCGCTGTCGAAAGTGGTGAGGCAATCGCGGCACAAGGCAGGCATGGCCCATCATAGACCCCGCGGTTGCGTAAAAAAGAGACTTCTGGCCTCCGGCGGGGATATTTCTGCTCGAACGATGCGGAATTTCGTTTGCGTGGTGACGGGTTCCAGCGTAATCCGGCGCCATCACACGCCATCCGGGAGAGAACGGATGTCCGTCGCCGAAGGAGCAACCGCCCCGGTCACTCTCAGGCACAAAGGACCGGTTGGGGTGCAACACGCCGAAGAGTGGCCTTTGATGGTCCGCCGAAGGAGCAAGCCCCGCAAAGGGTGAATCTCTCAGGCACAGCAACGGCGGGGGCGAACGCGCGCAAGCGCCAATGGCGGAGAAAAGCCATGCCTTCGATTGCTGTTATCGGTGCCGGTATTACCGGCGTCACCACTGCCTATTCCCTGATGATCCGTGGTTTCGACGTGACGGTCTATGACCGCCAGCGGTATGCGGGGATGGAAACCAGTTTCGCCAATGGTGGCCAGCTGAGTGCGTCAAATGCCGAGGTCTGGAACCAATGGTCCACCGTGCTGAAAGGCATCAAGTGGATGTTGCAGGGCGATGCGCCCCTGTTCGTGAACCCGCGTCCGGGCTGGCACAAGGTCAGCTGGATGATGGAATTTCTGGGCAATATCCCGAATTACAAGTCCAACACCGTCAAGACCGCACGGCTGGCTGTCGCCGCGCGCGCGGGTCTGGCGGAAATGGCGGACAAATCCGGGGTGGATTTCGATTTCAGCCCGGCGGGCATCCTGCATTTCTACAAGACCGACAAGGACCTGCGCCATGCTCGCATGGTCAACGGATTGCTGCGCGAAGCAGGCCTTGATCGCCGCGAACTGACCGTGGACGAGGTGATGGCGCGCGAACCCACGCTGCGCGGGAATATCATCGGGGGGTTCTGGACCGAAAGCGACAGCACCGGCGATATCCACAAGTTCACCGTCGGTCTGGCCGACTGGTTGAAAAAGCAGGGCGTGACCTTCCGTCTTGGCGCGCCGGTGACGGACCTGCATGTGCGCCCTGACGGCGTTTATGTCGAAAGCGGGGATGAGACCCGCTTTGACGGGATCGTCATTTCCGCCGGTGTTGCCAGCCGCAAATTTGCGGCGATGCTGGGGGATCGCGTCAATGTCTATCCCGTGAAAGGCTATTCCATCACCGTCAATCTGAACGATGCGGCCAGTCAGGCGGCGGCGCCCACCACGTCGCTCTTGGATGACAAGGCCAAGATCGTCACGTCGCGTCTGGGCCAGACCCGCCTGCGGGTGGCGGGCACGGCGGAATTCAACGGCGAGAACCGCGATATTCTGGAACGCCGCGTGCGCCCGCTGATCCAGTGGTGCGAAACGCATTTCCCCGACGTGTCGACCGAGAATTGCGTGCCTTGGGCGGGCCTGCGCCCGATGATGCCCAACATGATGCCGCGCGTGGGTCCGGGCCGCAACGACCGTGTGTTCTACAACACCGGCCACGGGCATCTGGGCTGGACACTGAGCCCCGCGACCGCCGACGCGATCGGCGCAACGGTCGCAGCGCGGTTTAAAAGCAATAGCATGGCGCAGTTTGAATTGAAATCGGCCTGAACTGTGCCTAACTGTCGCTCAATAAAACGTGAGGGACATGGAAATGCCGATTGATCAATTTCTGGCCGAGTTTTTTGGCCGGAACGTTCTGTATCTGGTGCTGGCGGTTTTTATCATCGTCTGCATCATGGCCGGTGTGCGGATCGTGCCGCAGTCGGAAAAGTTCGTGGTGGAACGCCTTGGCCGTCTGCAATCCGTGCTTGGCCCCGGGATCAACTTCATCGTGCCGTTTCTGGACCGCGTGCGCCATCAGGTCTCGATCCTTGAACGGCAATTGCCCCCGATGACGCAGGATGCGATCACGTCCGACAACGTGCTGGTGCAGGTTGAAACATCGGTGTTTTACCGAATCATCGAACCGGAAAAGACCGTCTACCGCATCCGCGATGTCGATGCCGCGATCGCCACGACCGTGGCGGGGATCGTGCGGTCCGAGATCGGGCGCATGGAGCTTGATCAGGTGCAGGCCAACCGCAGCCGGTTGATCGAGGCCGTGCGCGAACAGGTGTCCCAGCAGGTCGACGACTGGGGGATCGAGGTGACGCGCGCCGAAATCCTTGACGTCAATCTCGATCAGGCGACCCGTGCGGCCATGTTGCAGCAGTTGAACGCCGAACGCGCCCGCCGCGCACAGGTGACCGAGGCCGAGGGCAAGAAACGCGCTGTCGAACTGCAGGCCGATGCCGACCTTTACGCCGCCGAACAGGAAGCCAAGGCGCGCCGCGTGCTGGCCGATGCCGAAGCCTATGCCACGCAGGTCGTGGCCGGCGCGATTGCCGAAAACGGGTTGGAGGCGGCGCAATATCAGGTTGCGCTGAAACAGGTCGAAGCGATTTCCAAGATGGGTGCGGGCCAAGGCAACCAGACCGTCGTGCTGCCCGCCAATGCGCTGGATGCCTTTGCCGATGCGTTCAAGATGCTGAAAGGGCGCTGAGATGATGTTATGGGCTGAATGGTGGGTCTGGATGTCCGGGGCGCTGATCCTTGCGACGCTCGAAGTCCTGATCCCCGGCTACATCTTTCTAGGCTTCGCCATCGGGGCGGGGCTGATGGGTCTGTTGATCCTGTTCGGGGTGAATGCTGCAGGCCTCGCGTTGACGCTGGCGGTTTTTGCAGTGCTCTCGCTCTTGTCCTATATCGCGATGCGCCGCGTGTTTCGGCTGCGCAAAGGTCAAGTCAAGGTCTGGGAAACCGACATCAACGACTAATGCCGCGCAGGCTGCATGTCGGCAAGGATCGACATGGCTGCCGCGCGCGGGTTCTTGGCTTGCCAGATCGGCCTGCCGACGACGACATGATCAGCCCCGCTCGCCATGGCCTGCGCCGGTGTCATCACGCGTTTCTGGTCGCCCAAGGCCGCACCTTCGGGCCGCACGCCGGGGGTGACGATCAGCTTGCCTGCGGATTCGGGCAGGGCGCGGATCATTGCCGCCTCTTGCGGCGAGGCGATGACACCATCCGCCCCCGCCAGAAACGCCAGCCCCGCGCGTTCCTGCACCAGATCGGCCAGATCGCCCGCCTTGATGCAGGACGCATCCAGATCGGCGCGGTCAAGCGAGGTCAGGATCGTCACGGCGAGGATTTTCATATCCGACCCCGCCGCGCCCTGCCGTGCGGCGCGCACAACATGCGGGTCGCCATGCACGGTCAGGAAATCCAGATCAAAAGCTGCGATGCCGCGCACCGCAGCCTCGACCGTAGCGCCGATATCAAACAGCTTCATGTCCAGAAAGATGCGCTTGCCCTGTTCCTCCTTCAGCTCGTTCGCCAGCGCCAGACCGCCGCCTGTCAGCATCCCCAGCCCGATCTTGTAGAATGACACCGCATCACCCAGCGCTGCGGCAAGGTCCAGCCCCGCCACGACATTGGGCACATCAAGGGCAACGATCAGGCGGTCATCGGGCATAGCGGGTCCTTTCGCGGTTTCCAGCGGTCTAGCCCCTGGGCGGGTCTTGCGCAATCAATCCTGCCCACCCATTTATGGGATGAGGCCCTATTGGGCATGTGCCGCAATGTCGGGCATGCCTGCCACCGGGCGCTTTATAAAGGAGAGACCCATGAACTTGGACAAGTTCACCGAGCGGTCGCGCGGTTTCATTCAAGCCGCCCAGACGATCGCCATGCGCGAAAGCCATCAGCGGCTGGCGCCCGAACACCTGCTCAAAGCCCTGCTGGACGACGAGGAAGGCCTTGCCGCCAACCTGATCACCCGTGCCGGTGGCCGCCCTGCCGATGTGTTGGGCGCAGTCAACGCGACATTGGCCAAAATGCCCAAGGTGACGGGCGATGCCGCACAGGTTTACCTTGATAACCTGACCGCCAAGGTCGTGGACGAGGCCGAGAAGATCGCCAAGCAAGCGGGCGACAGTTTTGTGCCTGTCGAACGGCTCCTGACGGCGCTGGCGCTGGTGAAATCCAAGGCCAAGGATGCGCTGGATGCCGGTGGCGTCACGGCGCAGGCGCTGAATGCCGCGATCAACGACATCCGCAAAGGCCGCACCGCCGACAGCGCCAGCGCCGAGGACAGTTTTGACGCGCTGAAAAAATACGCCCGCGACCTGACCGAAGCTGCCGAGCAAGGCAAGATCGACCCGATCATTGGCCGGGACGAGGAAATCCGCCGCGCGATGCAGGTGCTGTCGCGCCGGACCAAGAACAACCCCGTCCTGATCGGGGAACCCGGTGTCGGCAAAACCGCCATCGCCGAAGGGCTTGCGCTGCGTATCGTCAACCGCGACGTGCCGGAATCGCTGCGCAACAAACGCCTGATGGCGCTGGATATGGGGGCGCTGATCGCCGGTGCGAAATATCGCGGTGAATTCGAGGAACGGCTAAAAGCTGTCCTGAAAGAAATCGAATCCGCCGCTGGTGAAATCATCCTCTTCATCGACGAGATGCACACGCTGGTGGGTGCGGGTAAGGCTGACGGCGCGATGGATGCCGCCAACCTGATCAAACCTGCGCTGGCACGGGGCGAATTGCACTGTATCGGTGCGACCACGCTGGATGAATACCGCAAATACGTGGAAAAGGACGCAGCCCTTGCCCGCCGGTTCCAGCCTTTGATGGTGGAAGAACCGACTGTCGTGGACACGATCAGCATCCTGCGCGGGATCAAGGAAAAATACGAACTGCACCACGGCGTGCGGATCTCGGATAGCGCCTTGGTCGCCGCCGCCACGCTGTCGCACCGCTATATCACCGACCGTTTCCTGCCGGACAAGGCCATCGACCTGATGGACGAGGCCGCCAGCCGGTTGCGCATGGAAGTCGACAGCAAGCCCGAAGAGCTTGACGCGCTGGACCGCCAGATCCTGCAATTGCAGATCGAGGCCGAGGCGTTGAAGAAAGAAGACGACAAGGCGTCCAAGGACCGGCTGGAAAAGCTGGAAAAGGAACTCGCCGATGTGCAGGACCGCGCGTCCGAGATGACAGCGAAATGGCAGACCGAGCGTGACAAGCTGGAGGATACACGCGGCGTTAAGGAACGGCTGGACCGTGCCCGCGCCGATCTGGATATCGCCAAACGTGAGGGCAATCTCGCGAAAGCGGGCGAACTGTCTTATGGCGTGATCCCGCAGCTGGAACGGCAACTGGCCGAGGTGGAAGCCAACGACGACCTGATGGTCGAAGAGGCGGTGCGCCCCGAACAGATCGCCGAAGTCGTCGAACGCTGGACAGGTATCCCCATGTCCAAGATGCTGGAAGGCGAGCGTGACAAGCTGTTGCGCATGGAGGACGAGCTGGGCAAGCGCGTCATCGGCCAGAAATCCGCCGTGCGCGCCGTGGCCAATGCCGTGCGCCGTGCGCGGGCGGGGTTGAACGATGAAAACCGCCCCTTGGGGTCGTTCCTGTTTCTGGGGCCAACGGGTGTGGGTAAAACCGAATTGACCAAGGCGGTCGCGGAATATCTGTTCGACGATGACAGCGCCATGGTGCGGATCGACATGTCCGAATTCATGGAAAAACACGCCGTTGCCCGGCTGATCGGCGCGCCTCCGGGCTATGTCGGTTACGACGAAGGCGGCGTGTTGACCGAGGCTGTGCGGCGGCGCCCCTATCAGGTGATCCTGTTCGATGAAGTCGAAAAGGCACACCCCGATGTGTTCAACGTGCTGTTGCAGGTGCTGGATGACGGGGTTCTGACCGATGGCCAGGGGCGACACGTCGATTTCAAACAGACGCTGATCATCCTGACGTCGAACCTTGGCGCACAGGCGCTCAGCCAATTGCCCGACGGGGTGGATTCAAGCGCCGCCAAGCGCGATGTGATGGACGCCGTGCGCGCCCATTTCCGGCCGGAATTCCTGAACCGGCTGGACGAGACGATCATTTTCGACCGTCTGGCGCGCGAGGATATGACCGGCATCGTCACGATCCAGCTGGGTCTGCTGGCCAAGCGGCTGGCCGGGCGCAACATCACCCTCGATCTGGACGAGGCCGCGCTGCAATGGCTGGCGGATGAAGGTTATGATCCGGTGTTCGGGGCACGTCCGCTGAAACGGGTGATCCAGCGCGCCTTGCAAGACCAGCTGGCCGAGATGATCTTGGGCGGTGACGTGATGGACGGCGCGGTGGTCAAGGTGACGGCAGGCGCCGACGGTCTGATCGTCGGCGACCGCGTTGCCACCAGCAGCCGTGTCGCGCCACCGAACCTGCCGCTACACTGATCAAATCTTTCGCATCTTCCGAGCCCAAATATCCCCGCCGGAGGCTCCGGTGCCAACCGCAGCCACGGCGGGCCGCGGAAAACAACAAAGCCCCGGTCAATGACCGGGGCTTTGCCGTTCCAAGGAGAGGACAGGTCTTACATTGGTGGCAAGATCACCGCGTCGATGACGTGGATCACACCGTTCGTTGCTTCGATATCTGCGGTCACGACATTGGCGTCGTTCACCTTCACGCCGCCCATCGTGCCGATGGTGATGTCAGCGCCGTTCACGGTTGTTGCAGTCATGCCGTCGGACAGGTCGGTCGACATCACCTTGCCAGCCACAACGTGGTAGGTCAGGATCGCGGCCAGTGCTTCGGGGTCGGCCAGCAGGCCTTCGACAGTGCCTTCGGGCAGGGCTGCAAAGGCTTCGTCAGTTGGCGCGAACACGGTGAACGGGCCTTCGCCTTTCAGCGTTTCGACCAGACCGGCGGCTTCGACGGCAGCGACCAGGGTCGTGAACGTACCGGCGGCAACGGCGGTATCAACGATGTCTGCTTCTTGTGCAAAAGCAGGGGCCGACAGCGCGGTGGTTGCGGCAAGTGCGATGAATGTTCTGCGTAGCATGGTAAGTTCCTCTTTGTTTTGGGAATGCCTGTCATCGGCATCGCACTTTTTACGTAGGCCCTTGCGTCTGGATCAGAGGGGATTCCCGCTCAGCGGACTTGACCGGATACGGGCGCGGACTAAGCCGCTGCGATCTGCAATTTCCAATCACTCTGCTGTGATCAAACGTGAGATTCAGGCCCGAAAACTGGAACATTTCAGGGTCTGGCAGCAACGTGAGAAACCATTTCGAGATTATGTCGTATATAAAGGTAACCGACCAGAAACGGAGACAGACAATGGCCTATCGCTGGAAGAATACGCTGACCCAAGCAGACGTCACGCCGAAAGATGCATATCTCAATCGGCGCCAGATCCTTGCAGGCACTGCGGGGTTGGGCGCGATCGGTCTGGCCCCGCGGATGGCGGACGCGCAGGCAGGCTTGGTGCCCAACACGCTAGAGGAAATCCGCAGCTACAACAACTTCTATGAATTCGGCACCGGCAAAAGCGACCCTGCCGCGAACGCGCACCAGCTGGTGACATCGCCTTGGTCGATCAAGGTCGACGGCATGGTCGACCGCCCCGGCGATTACGCGCTGGGCGATCTGCTGGCCGGTCTGACGGTCGAGGACCGCATCTACCGTTTCCGCTGTGTCGAGGCGTGGTCGATGGTGATCCCGTGGAACGGGATTGAACTGGCGGACATCCTCAACAAGGTCGGTGTGCAGTCCGGCGCGCGCTACGTCGCCTTTGAAACCGTCGTCCAGCCCGAAAACATGATCGGTGTCCAGCGCCGCGTGCTCGACTTCCCCTATGTCGAAGGTCTGCGGATCGACGAAGCGATGCATCCGCTGACGATCATGGCGACCGGCATCTATGGCGAACCCATCGCCAACCAGAACGGCGCGCCGATCCGGCTGGTGGTGCCGTGGAAATACGGCTTCAAATCGATCAAGTCGATCGTACGCATCACGCTGACCGATCAGGAACCCCCAATCAGCTGGAACATCGCGAACCCCCGCGAATACGGCTTCTATAGCAATGTAAACCCCAACGTGGACCACCCCCGCTGGAGCCAGGCCAGCGAACGGCGCGTGGGCGGCGGATTGTTTGCCGCACGGCAAGATACGCTGATGTTCAACGGCTATCCTGAGGTTGCACCATTGTATGAAGGCATGGACCTGTCGGTGTTCATCTGACGCCGCGGACCCGATAGGACAGCCCATGACAGTCTCCACCATGATCAACGGCGCTTTGCGCAAGGTCCCCGCTTGGCCGCTCTATATACTGGCGGCCGCCTATACCGCGTGGGAATTCTGGCGCGCGCTGACCCAGCAGGGCCCCTATCTGGTCGAGCCGATCAATGTGCTGGAACGCACCTATGGGGAAATCGCGCTGATCCTGCTGGTAGCGGGACTGCTGGTGACACCGCTGCGGCAATGGACGGGAGTGAACCTAATCAAGTTCCGCCGTGCGATCGGGCTTTGCGCCTTCTTCTTTGTGCTGGCGCATTTTCTGGTCTTTGCGGTGCTGGATGTCCAAAGCCTTGGCCGCGTCTGGACCGAAACGGTCAAGCGGCCCTATGTGACAGTGGGGATGCTGGCCTTCGTCCTGCTGATCCCCTTGGCGCTGACCTCAAACAACCTGTCGATCCGCAAGATGGGGGCGGGCGCATGGCGGCAGCTGCACAAGCTGTCCTATGTCGCCGTGATCCTAGGCGCGGTGCATTATCTGTGGCTGTCGCGCGGGTTCCAGATTGAACCGCTGGTCTATCTGTCGCTTAGCATCGGGCTGGTGGGGTTGCGCTATAAGCATGTCGTCTGGCGCAAACAGACAGCTTAGGGCCGATTCACTCCGATTCACGACCCTGATCCATGCGACTCGCCAGTGAATCGGCGCATGGTTCGCGGGTGCGGATGCGGCCTCTTGTGGGTAAGTCTGAGGATAACCCAAAATCTGGTATGTTCCGTTTTCATTCCGCCTAACAATATTGCAAACGGCCCTAGGGTCCGCGAACGGATGTTACCCTAACCCGCTCAAAACACGGTAAAATTCGGGTCTGTCACAAAAAATGCATCTTTCTTCAAAAAAGCTCTTGCGGGCTGCGCGCACTAACCGTAGAACCCCCCTCACCGGCGGCGCAGCGATGCACTGGCGGGGCGCTGGACGGGACGGACGGTCGGGAACGACGGGAAGTTTCGGAGGCGGTAAGAAGAAAATCTGAGGTTGAAGGGCGGGCGCGCCGGAAGTTTAGGGCGCACTTGTTTCTTTTTGTCTCTACGCTGTTTGAAATTGATATATCTGAAGAGATATGTGGGCGGTTTGGTTCAGTTCGATGGATCAGACGTCTGTATATCAACGCTCTTAGGGTTTCGTCCTCAAGTAGCCGCAAGGCGATAGGACAAGACGGAATCCGATGATGGAGTGTCAGCTTCACTGTTTGGCGGCTTCTGGTAACTTTGGTTACTGAAGCACGAGAACAGAGAAACGCCATATGGTTTCAGTAAGGCCATATGGTGATGTGCAGAGGTTCGAACGTCAAGGATAGCGCAGCGATGTGCTTTCAACTTGAGAGTTTGATCCTGGCTCAGAACGAACGCTGGCGGCAGGCCTAACACATGCAAGTCGAGCGAGACCTTCGGGTCTAGCGGCGGACGGGTTAGTAACGCGTGGGAATATGCCCTTCACTACGGAATAGCCTCGGGAAACTGGGAGTAATACCGTATACGCCCTTTTGGGGAAAGATTTATCGGTGAAGGATTAGCCCGCGTCTGATTAGATAGTTGGTGGGGTAATGGCCTACCAAGTCTACGATCAGTAGCTGGTTTGAGAGGATGATCAGCAACACTGGGACTGAGACACGGCCCAGACTCCTACGGGAGGCAGCAGTGGGGAATCTTAGACAATGGGCGCAAGCCTGATCTAGCCATGCCGCGTGAGTGACGAAGGCCTTAGGGTCGTAAAGCTCTTTCGCCAGGGATGATAATGACAGTACCTGGTAAAGAAACCCCGGCTAACTCCGTGCCAGCAGCCGCGGTAATACGGAGGGGGTTAGCGTTGTTCGGAATTACTGGGCGTAAAGCGCACGTAGGCGGATTGGAAAGTATGGGGTGAAATCCCAGGGCTCAACCCTGGAACGGCCTTGTAAACTCCCAGTCTAGAGTTCGAGAGAGGTGAGTGGAATTCCAAGTGTAGAGGTGAAATTCGTAGATATTTGGAGGAACACCAGTGGCGAAGGCGGCTCACTGGCTCGATACTGACGCTGAGGTGC
>DAISXL010000053.1:5146-12957 GCA_036825855.1 Yoonia sp. | reverse complement strand
AAAAACACGTAGTCTATGAATATAAAGACCAATCTGCTGCACGCTGAAAACCTATCTCTCAAAGTAAAGTTATTCGAGATGTTATCGCAACTTCTCGTGAATGTCGCCAGTTTTTTTCAACCCAAAGCAGTAAAAGCAGCCCTCAACTATCCATCTTCAGCGCCGAAATAAACGCCTCCTGCGGGATGTCGACCTTCCCGAACTGCCGCATCTTCTTTTTCCCGGCCTTCTGCTTGTCCAAGAGCTTGCGCTTGCGCGTGGCGTCGCCGCCATAGCATTTCGCGGTCACGTCCTTGCGGAGCGCCGACAGCGTTTCGCGGGCGATGACCTTGCCGCCGATGGCCGCCTGGATCGGGATCTTGAACATGTGGCGGGGGATCAGGTCTTTGAGCTTTTCCACCATCGCGCGGCCGCGCATTTCGGCCCGGTCGCGGTGCACCATCATCGACAGCGCGTCGACGGGTTCGTCGTTGACCAGCACGGACATCTTGACCAGATGATCCTCCTGATAGCCCGTCAGGACATAGTCGAAGGACGCATAGCCCTTGGTCACGGATTTCAGGCGGTCGTAGAAGTCGAACACCACCTCGTTCAGCGGCAGGTCATAGACCACCATCGCGCGGCTGCCCGCATAGGTCAGGTCCAGCTGCACACCGCGGCGGTCCTGACAGAGTTTCAGCACATCGCCGAGGTATTCGTCGGGCACCAGAATCGTCGCCTTGATGCGCGGTTCTTCCAGATGGTCGACATGGGTCAGGTCGGGCATGTCGGCGGGGTTGTGCAATTCGCGCATCTCGCCGTCGCGCATGTAAAGGTGGTAGACCACCGACGGCGCGGTCGTGATCAGGTCGATGTCATATTCCCGCTCGATCCGGTCGCGGATCACCTCGAGGTGCAAGAGGCCAAGGAACCCGCAGCGAAAGCCGAACCCGAGGGCGGCGGAGGTTTCCATCTCGAAGCTAAAGCTTGCGTCGTTCAGCGCCAGTTTTTCGATCGCGTCGCGCAGATCCTCGAACTGCGAGGAATCGACGGGGAAGAGGCCGCAGAACACCACGGGTTGTGCGGGTTTGAAGCCCGGCAGCGCGACATCTGTGCCCTTCTTCTCGGACGTGATCGTGTCGCCGACGCGGGTGTCGCGGACCTGTTTGATGGATGCGGTGATGAAGCCGATTTCACCGGGGCCAAGGATGTCGACATCCTGCATCTTGGGCCGGAACACGCCGATCTTGTCGATCTGGTGGACGGTCCCGTTGGACATGAACCGCACGCGGTCGTTTTTCTTCATCGTGCCGTCGATGATCCGCACCAGCACGACAACGCCCAGATAGCTGTCATACCAGCTGTCGACCAGCATCGCCTTGAGCGGCGCATCGCGGTCGCCCTGCGGGGCGGGCAGCAGGTTGACGATGGCTTCCAGTGTTTCATGGATGCCGATGCCGGTTTTTGCGGACACGCGGATTGCACCGGATGCGTCCAGCCCGATCACATCCTCGATCTGGGCCGCGACCTGATCGCATTCAGAGGCTGGGAGGTCGATCTTGTTCAGTACGGGGACAATCTCGTGGCCCGCGTCCAGCGCGTGATACACGTTGGCCAGCGTCTGCGCCTCGACCCCTTGGGTGCTGTCGACGACCAAGAGCGACCCTTCGACGGCGCGCATGGAGCGGGAGACTTCGTAGGCGAAATCGACGTGGCCGGGCGTGTCGATCAGGTTCAGGACATACGCCTTGCCATTGTCGGCGGTATAGTCGATCCGCACCGTGTTGGCCTTGATCGTGATGCCACGCTCGCGCTCGATATCCATGCTGTCGAGCATCTGTTCTTTCATCTCGCGCGCGGACACGGTGTTGGTCGACTGGATCAGGCGGTCAGCCAGCGTCGATTTACCGTGGTCGATATGCGCCACGATCGAGAAATTGCGGATATGCGAAAGGTCTGTCATGGCTGGGATATGGTGCGGATTTCGGTTCTCGTCAATCGCGATGTTGCCGCAGGGAACGTGCCTCTGCGCGGGTCAGTTCGCCTTCGTGAATTGCAATGCGCGGACCAAGGCTGCATATTGCCGCAAAAGGCAAGATACGGGCAGAGGACAGGCGGAATGCGGATATTTCTGGTGATGGGTGCGGTCGCGACACTGGCCGCCTGCGGAGGCGGGCGCGTGTCCGGTGACATCAGCGAGGCGTGCAATAGCGCGGGCCGCGTGGCGGCGTCGCCGCAGCTGTGTTCTTGTGTCCAGCAGGTCGCCAACCAGTCGCTGTCCAGCCGCGATCAGGCGCGTGCCGCGACCTTCTTTGCCGATCCGCAGCGCGCGCAGGATACCCGCCAGTCCGACAATCCGGGCGACGAGGCATTCTGGCTACGCTACCGCGCTTTTGCCGATCTCGCGACACAGGTCTGCCGTCCTGTCGCGGTCTAGGCGCTCCAGACTGGACAGCGCCGCCCTGCCCGATATGTAGACGGCATGACACGGCACCCTTCCCCCGATGATCTGGCCCAGCGCATCCGTGCGGGCGACAGGCGTGCGCTGGCCAAGGGCATCACGCTGGTTGAAAGCGGGCGCGCGGATGACCGTGCCGCTGCCGTCGCCTTGCTGACAGCCCTTGGCACCGACCGGCAGGCGCTGCGCATCGGGCTATCGGGCACGCCCGGGGTGGGTAAATCGACCTTCATCGAAAGTTTCGGCCTGATGCTGACCGCTCAGGGCAAACGCGTCGCCGTGCTGGCGGTCGATCCGTCCTCGGCGCGGACTGGCGGGTCGATCTTGGGTGACAAGACGCGGATGGACCATCTGGCCCGCGATCCGATGGCGTTCATCCGCCCCTCCCCCAGCCAGACGCAGCTTGGCGGGGTCGCCCGTCGCACGCGCGAGGCTGTGGCGCTTTGCGAGGCGGCGGGGTTCGACATCGTGCTGATCGAAACCGTGGGGGTGGGCCAATCCGAAACGGTCGTGGCGCAGATGGCCGACCTGTTCGTCCTGCTGCTCGCCCCTGCGGGGGGCGATGAATTGCAGGGCGTCAAGCGTGGCATCATGGAAATGGCCGATCTGATTCTGGTCAATAAAGCCGACGGCGATCTGAAACCGCAGGCGACGCGCACCTGTGCCGATTATGCCGGTGCCTTGCGCCTGCTGCGCAAACGCCCGCAAGACCCCGAAGGTTTCCCCAAGGCCATGACGGTGTCCGCGCTGGAACAGCACGGGATCGCTGGCGCATGGGATGATATGCAGCATCTGGCGGAGTGGCGGCGCGCGCAGGGGCTTTGGGACCAGATCCGCAAGGATCAGGCCAACCACTGGTTCACCGAGGATTTGCGCCAAGGTCTGCTGCAATTGCAACTCGACGATCCCGCAACCCGCGCACGGATCAAGGCGGCGCAGGATGCCGTGGCCTCGGGGGCCTTGTCGCCGACCGCTGCCGCTGCCCAAGTGCTGGACCCGCTGCGATCGAATTGATGCATCCGCCACGGCAAAGCGGGTTGACGCTGTCCGGGAATCCGCCTATTTCGCGCTGATCTTATACCGACCCTGCATTGCGGGGTTCCAACCCGTATGCAGGATGTCCCGCCGTTTGGCCGGCGATATCCCTCAGAACAAGGAAAACGCCCATGTCGCGCCGTTGCGAATTGACTGGAAAAGGCCCGATGTCTGGCAACAACGTCAGCCACGCCAAGAACCACACCCGCCGCCGGTTCCTGCCGAACCTTCAGGACGTGACGCTGCAGTCCGACGTGCTGGGCCGTTCGTTCAAGCTGAAAATCTCGAATGCGGCCCTGCGCACCGTCGATCACCGCGGTGGTCTGGATGCGTTCATGGCGAAAGCGAAAGACGCAGAGCTTTCGGCTGATGCGCTGAAGATCAAGAAAGAAATCGCCAAGGCGACCGCTGCCTAAGCCAGCGACGCAAGGCTGAAGTCTTGAATGCGGCCGTGCAAACGGCCGCTTTTTTCGTCGTGAAGGCCGACCTTGACCGCGCCTGCCCCCCGCGTCAGACCGTCACCATGACCGACCTGCCCATCGATACAATCCTGCCCGATCTGGTCACAGCCCTTGGCCAGCATGGCCGTGCCGTGCTGCAAGCGCCGCCCGGTGCGGGCAAGACCACGCGCGTTCCGCTCGCCATGCTGGCGGCGGGGCTGACCACGGGCAAGATCGTCATGCTCGAACCCCGCCGCCTTGCTGCGCGTGCTGCCGCCGAACGGCTGGCAGAATCGCTGGGCGAGGTGCCGGGCCAGACCGTCGGCTACCGGATGCGCGGCGAAAGCCAGCCCGGTGACCGCATTGAGGTCGTGACCGAAGGTATCCTGACCCGCATGATCCAGTCCGACCCTGCGCTGACAGGCGTCGGTGCCGTGATCTTCGACGAATTCCATGAACGGTCGCTGAACGCCGATCTGGGGCTGGCGCTGGCCTGGGAAGCGCGCGGCGTGCTGCGCCCCGACCTGATCCTGCTGGTGATGTCGGCCACACTGGATGCCGCCCCCGTCGCCGCGATGTTAGATGATGCGCCGATCATCACATCGCAGGGGCAATCCTACCCCGTCACGGCGCATTTTCTGGACACCGCCCTGCCAAAAACCACCCGCCTGCCACAGGCCACCGCCGATCTGGTGGTCCGCGCGGTGCAGGACACCACGGGCGGCGTGCTGGTCTTTCTACCCGGCGAAGGCGAGATCAGGGCGACCATGGCCGCCCTGTCAGGCCGCCTGCCGGGTGACTGCGCGATCCGCCCGCTCTATGGCGCACTGCCGTTCAAGGACCAGCGCGCAGCGCTTGCCCCCGTCACGTCAGGGCGCAAGATCGTGCTGTCCACATCCATCGCCGAAACTTCGCTGACGATCCCTGATATCCGCGTTGTCGTAGATGCGGGCCGCGCCCGCCGCGCGCGGTTCGACCCCGGTTCCGGCATGTCGCGGTTGGTCACCGAACGGGTCAGCCGTGCCGAGGCGACCCAACGCGCGGGGCGCGCGGGCCGTGTCGCCCCCGGCGACGCCTACAAGCTTTGGACCAAAGGCGAGGATGGCGCCCTGCCCGCCTATGCCCCTGCGGAAATCGAGGCCGCCGATCTGGCAAGCCTTGCGCTGGAACTCGCCGTCTGGGGCAGCGACGATCTGGCTTTTCTGACGCCACCGCCCGCCGCCGCCTTGGCAGAGGCACGCGCCCTGCTACAAAGCCTTGGCGCGCTGGATGCCAATCTGCGGATCACGGCGCATGGACGCGCGCTGGCGGCGCTGCCGCTGCATCCGCGCCTTGGGCATATGCTGCAGACAGCAGGCGCACAGGCCGCCCCCCTTGCCGCCTTGCTCTCCGCACGCGACCCGCTGCGCGGTGCCCCTGTCGATCCGGCGCTGCGGATACAGGCCCTTGCGGGGCGCTTTGACGGACCGGGTCAGGTCAGCCACGCGGCCCTTGCCCAGATCAAGGCCGAAATCCCCCGCCTTGCCAAAGGCCTGCCCGAACCTGCGCCGATGACGCTGGCCGAACAGGCCGCCCTTGCCTATCCCGACCGGATCGGGCTGCGCCGCAAAGGCGACGCGCCCCGCTATCTGCTGTCGGGCGGCAAAGGGGCCGTGATCGACAGTGCCGATCCCTTGGCGGGACAGCGGTTGATCGTGGCCACCGATCTGGACGGTGACAAGCTCGAAGCGCGCGTCAGGCAGGCGATAGCGATCTCGGATGCCGAATTGCGCGGGCTCTTTGCCGACCGCATCGCGTGGCATGACATCTGCCAATGGTCGCGGCGCGACGGCAAGGTGCTGGCGCGCAGGCAGGAACGGTTTGGCGCGCTGGTGCTGGATGATCGCGTCTGGCCGGATGCCCCTGACGACGCGGTGGCGCGGGCGATGCTGGATGGCGTGCGCCAACTCGGGCTGCAATTCTCGCCTGCCGCACGGCGGTTCCAGGCGCGGGTCGCCTTGGTCGATGGCCTGCCCGCCATGGATGACGCAACGCTGCTCGACACCCTCGACGACTGGCTGCTGCCCTATCTCGCGGGCGTGCGCAGCGCCGAGGACTGGAAACGCTTTGACGCGCTGCCCGCCTTGCGCGCCATGCTGGACTGGGACCAGATGCAACGGCTCGATGCCGCAGCGCCCGCCAGCTTTGAGACTCCCTTGGGCCGCAAGATCCCCATCGACTATGACGATGCGACACCCGCGATCACCCTGCGCCTGCAGGAAATGTTCGGCACGACCCGCCACCCGATGGTGGGCCGCGTGCCGCTGCGGATCACGCTGCTGTCGCCGGGGCAGAAACCCGTGCAAGTGACACAAGATATCGTGGGCTTCTGGGCCACATCCTATGCCGATGTGCGCCGCGACATGCGCGGTCGTTACCCGCGCCATCCATGGCCCGAGGACCCGACCGAGGCAGATCCCACGCTGCGCGCCAAACCGCGCGGCACCTGAGCCCATCTTCCGAGCTCAAATATCCCCGCCGGAGGCATAGAATCTTCTTGGCTCAACGCCCCAAGCAATACCGCATGATCGCCTTCTGCGCATGCAGCCGGTTTTCCGCCTCGTCGAAGATCACCGAATTGGGGCCGTCCATGACACTGCTGGTCGCCTCGTCCTCGCGGTGGGCGGGCAGGCAGTGCATGAACAAGGCATCCGGTTTCGCCTTGGCCATCAGCGCGTCGTTGACCTGATAACCGCGCAGCTGGTTGTGGCGGCGTTCGCGGGCGGATTGCGGGTCGTGCATCGACACCCAAGTATCCGTGACCACCAGATCGGCGCCCTGCACCGCCTCGTGCGGGTTGCGCATAATGGTGTAAAGCCCGTCCAGCGCCGGATCAGGGTCAAGCGGGGGCGGCCCCGTGAACACGAGATCGAAGTCGAATTGCTTGGCCGCATGGGCGAAGCTCGCAAACACGTTGTTGCCGTCGCCGGACCAGACAACCTTTTTGCCTTTGATCGGGCCATTATGTTCCTCGAACGTCATGATATCGGCCATGATCTGGCAAGGATGCGTGCGGTTGGTCAGCCCGTTGATCACCGGCACAGAGGCATATTCCGCCATATCCAGCAGGGTCTGTTCCTCGAAGGTGCGGATCATGATCAGGTCGACATACCGCGACAGCACGCGCGCGGTATCGGCGATGGTCTCGCCATGGCCAAGCTGCATGTCGGTGCCCGACAGCACCATCGTCTGCCCGCCCATCTGGCGCACGCCCACGTCGAATGACACGCGCGTCCGCGTCGATGGCTTTTCAAAGATCAGCGCGACCATATGGCCCGCCAGCGGCTGTTCGGCGTCAGGCGTACCTTTGGGTAGCCCGTTGCGGGCGTCCTTCATCCGGCGCGCATTGGCGATGATCGCGGACAGATCGTCCGCAGGGGTGACATGGATATCGAGAAAATGATTCATACTATTCGCTTTATTGGGCCGGTTTCCGCGGCCGATGTTCAGAGGTGGGTCATGACCTGCACCAGTTTGCCGTCCTTGGTCGGGGCCAGTCGTCGCTTGCGAAAACCGGCCTTCGCATAGGTCGCGATGGCGCGGGTGTCGGTCGTATTGGGGCCAACCGCGACCAGCGGGTATTTCAGCCGTAACTGGCGCAGCCGCGCTGTGATATAGCCGACCGGATGGTCCTGCCCGCTGAAATCGCTGTCGCCCACAAAGGTTGCCATCACTCGCGCACCTGCAGGCAGGTCGCTATATTGCGGCATGGTGAACGCACGCGCGTCATGGTCGTGCAGATAGGCGAACGGATGCCCGTTCAGCGTCACCAGCCGCATATCCATCTGCGGATTGTCGAGGTCTTTTTCCATCATCGTGAACTGCTTTACCGTATCCGGCCACCAGACCCTGACATGCGC
>DAISXL010000053.1:3491-5046 GCA_036825855.1 Yoonia sp. | reverse complement strand
CCCATGCCGCATTGCACCTCGTCCAAGATCATCAGGATACCATGCTGGTCGCACAGATCGCGCAGACCCTTCAGGCAGGCATCGGGCAGCGGGCGGATGCCGCCTTCGCCCTGCACGGGTTCGACGATGATCGCCGCGATCTTGTCGCTGGCGGCGGCGTTCAGCGCGTCATGATCGCCGAAATCCAGATGCGTGAAACCGGGCAGCAGCGGGCCGAAGCCCTTGGTCATCTTTTCAGACCCCGCCGCCGCGATCCCCGCGCTCGACCGCCCGTGGAACGATCCGGTGAAGGCGATGATCTGCGTCCGCTCGGGCTGGCCTTTGTCATACCAGTATTTGCGCGCCATCTTGACGGCCAGTTCACAGGCCTCGGTGCCAGAGTTGGTAAAGAAAACCGTATCCGCAAAGGTCTGTTCCACCAGCATATCGGCCAGCTTTTGCTGCGCGGGAATGTTGTAAAGATTGGACACATGCCACAGCGATTGCGCCTGCGTCGTCAGCGCCTCGACCAATGCGGGGTTAGCGTGGCCCAGCGCATTGACGGCGATCCCTGCGCCAAGATCCAGAAAGCGGCGCCCGTCTGCCTCCGTCAACCACGACCCGGACCCTGACGTGAAGGTCAGCGGCGCACGCGAATAGGTCGGCAGAACAGATGCGATCATGGGATCATCCTTTTCAATACGCCAGATTGGTGCAGGACCAATGCAGCAGAGTCAATTTATTTGGGGGTGTGGACGGACGTAACTCAGGCGCGCGCGAAATCGCGTCGGCGTCGTAGGCTTTGATGAAAGCTGTGGGTCATTCGTTGATGCTATCGCGTCGCTTCGGCCAGGAAAAGCCGAAAAGCCGTGTTTGCATGATTTTCGCGCGCTTTGGTCCAAAACATGCTAATCTGCGGCAAAACAGGGGGAGGTCCTGATGTCGCAAAACACCGTGACAGTGCTGGTCGGCACCACCAAGGGGACGTTTCTTCTCTCCAGCGACGCGGCGCGCGCTGACTGGTCCTGCAGCGCTCCCCTATGCGACGGCTGGCCTATCAACCATGTGATCGGTGATCCTGACAGCGGCATGATCTGGGCGGCAGGCGGTGGTGACTGGCATGGCGCGGGCGTCTGGCGGTCGGCGGATCAGGGCCGGACATGGGAACTGGCCAAGCTGACCAAAGGCCAGATGGATCACTGGGCCGCCAATGACCCCGACTTTGCCGCGATGATCGGCTGGACCGATACGCCTCTGCCCTTTGGTGACGCCTTCAGCCAGATCTGGTCGCTCGCCTATGCGGATGGCACGCTTTACGCGGGCACCAAGCCTGCGATGCTGCTGAAAAGCACCGATCAGGGCGCGACATGGGAAAAGGTGGATGGGTTGACCGATCACCCGAGTGCGGCTGACTGGCACGGCGGTGCAGCGGGGTTGGTGCTGCACACGATCGTCAGCGATCCGGCCAATCCGCGCAAGATGTGGGTCGGCATTTCCGCCGCCGGCGTTTTTGCGACCGAGGATGGCGGCGCGACATGGGACCGCCGCAACCGCCTGTCCAATACCACGGCCTGCG
>DAISXL010000053.1:0-3391 GCA_036825855.1 Yoonia sp. | reverse complement strand
GATGGCGGCGCGACATGGGACCGCCGCAACCGCCTGTCCAATACCACGGCCTGCGCCCATCACGACCACCCCGCAGCCCCCCGCGACGGCGAAACAGGGCATTGCGTCCACAACATGATGCGCGCACCTGGCGGCGGTGACGTGCTTTACCAGCAGAACCACCACGGTGTCTGGCGGTCGGCCGATGGCGGGCGCAGTTGGGATGACATCAACGCGGGGCTGCCGTCGACCTTTGGCTTTCCGATTCGCGTGCATCCGACCGACCCCGAAACCGTCTGGACCCTGCCCCTGAACGGTGACAGCGCGGGGCGGTATCCGCCCGATGCCGCGGCCGCCGTCTGGCGCACGCGCGATGGCGGGCAAAGCTGGCAGGCGATGCGGGACGGGTTGCCGCAGCAAAGCTGCTATTTCACCGTGCTCCGGCAGGCGATGGGCGGCGACAGGCGCGATCCGGCGGGCGTCTATTTCGGCACCAACAGCGGGTCGGTTTTCGCCAGCACCGACGAAGGCGATCACTGGCAGGAAATCGCCCGCCACCTGCCCACCGTGCTTGCGGTCGAGGTGCTGGACCGCGCCTGAGACGTTTGCCGATTGCCAACGGCGGGGCAGCGGATCACAAGGCTGCGCATGACCCTGCGCGCACCCAACCCACCGCTTGCCATCGCCTTCATGCTGACCGCGACCGCGTTCATCGCGGGCACGATGATCCTTGCGAAACTGCTGGGCACAGGCACGCTCGGCACGCCGTTCCACCCTCTGCAGGTCAGCCACGGGCGGTTCCTGTTCGCGTTTCTGGCGCTGGCGATGGTCGCGGCCGTTGTGCGCCCCAAGATCAGGCAACCTGACTTGCGGCTGCATGTCGGGCGCACGGCCTTTGGCTGGGGTGGTGTCACGCTGATGTTCGCGGCGGTCGCCTTTATCCCGCTGTCAGATGCGACAGCGATCAGTTTCCTGAACCCCGTTTTCGGGATGCTGCTCGCGATCCCGTTTCTGGGCGAAAAAGTCGGCCCTTGGCGCTGGCTTGCGGCGGCGACGGCGCTGATCGGCGCATTGGTCCTGCTGCGGCCGGGGCCGGACACGTTCCAGATTGCGGGGCTTCTGGCGCTGGGGGCGGCGGTGCTGATGGGGATGGAGCTGATCTTCATCAAGAAGCTCGCCAATCGCGAACCGCCGTTCCAGATCCTGCTGGTGAACAACGCGATCGGGCTGTGCATTGCAACCATGGCGGTCCTGCCGGTCTGGACGCTACCGACAGCGGGTCAATGGGCGGCGCTGGCCGGCATCGGTGTGCTGATGGCCGCAGCGCAGACCTGCTTTATCAATGCGATGGCACGCGCCGACGCCAGTTTCGTTACCCCGTTCAGTTACTTGACCCTTGTCTTTGCCGCGCTTTACGACGCGATCCTTTTCGATGTGATCCCCGACGCGGTTAGTCTGCTGGGTGCGACGATTATCCTCAGTGGCGCAACATTGCTCGCCTTTCGCGAAAGAAAGAGGCAAGCTGGAAGATAATGCTTTAGTATCGCGACAAATTGCAGCCACGGTGCCGTGGTAGAAAACAGTTTATGAACGAAGTTTACGAGTATCGCCGCGCGCGCGGCAAAGGCGTTATCTGGCTCAGTGGCATGACCGTCGTGCTGCTGTTGGTGGCCATCACCGTGACGAATGCGACAGATCTCATCTGGCTTGTCTGGGTCATGGCGGCCTTGACGCTGGCGCTGATGCTTGTCCCGCGCCCGATCACGGGTATCCGTGTGGACGACAGCTATCTGGTGTTGTCCGCATGGCATAACCCCCGGTCTATTGCGCTGGACGATATTGCCTTTCTGCGGGCCACGCAGGGTGATCCCGAAACCAGCATCATCATCGTCTACAAGGACGGCACCGAGGAAAAGACCTTCAGCCGCGATATGCCCGATCTCGAAACGCTGGTTTACGTCATGGCAGCGCGCGGGATCGTCGTGCGCGACGTCTACTGAAACAGCTACGCTTTCAGCCGATAGCCCGTCTTCATCCAGCGGTGGCAGATCGCCACCACAACGACGCAGCTGCCCGCGACGACCAGCAGACCCACCCAGGGGCTGCTGTCACTGACGCCGATCATCCCGAACCGGACCCCGTCGATGATGTAAAAGAACGGGTTGGCGTGACTCAGCATCTGCATGAAAGGCGGCAGGGCGTCGATGGAATAGAAGGTCCCCGACAGAAAGGCGAGCGGGGTCACCAGAAAGTTGGTGATCGCCGACAACTGGTCGAACTTGTTGGCATAGATGCCCGCGATCAGGCCCAGCCCGCCCATCAGGACCGAGCCCAGCAGAATAAAGATCACAGCCCAGCCGGCATGGACCAGCCCCACGTCGAGAAAGACCCACGACCCCGCCGCGATCACCACGCCGACCAGCACGCCGCGCGCCACGGCGCCGCCGATATAGCCTGCCACCAACTCGACCGCGGACAGGGGCGGCATCAGGGTATCGACGATATTGCCCTGCACCTTGGCCGAGGCGAGGCTGGAGGACGTGTTCGCAAAGGCGTTCTGGATCACCGTCATGGTCAGGATGCCGGGCACGAGGAGGGTCATGAAATCCACCCCCATTACATCGCCGCGCTGCGATCCGATCGCGATGGTGAAGATCATCAGGAACAGGCCCGCGTTGATCAGTGGCGCCATCACCGTCTGTAGCCAGACGTTCAGAAACCGCCGGATTTCGCGGATCGTCAGGGTCTACGCGCCCAGCCAGTTCACCCGCCCAAAGCGGCGCACACCCATTTCGGTCTTGGTTGTCATGCTATCGGTCCTTTGTCTTGGGCCTCACATATCCTATCCTGCCCCGGTGGCCACCCCGATCTGGCCAGACGAAAGGACAGATAATGCGATTGATCCTGCTACTTGTGCTGGTGGCATGGCCCTTCACAGCCGCCGCCGACAGCGTCCCGCCGGTCCTGCCCGCGCTCTACGAGGTGGTGGGCGTGGCCTCTGACGACCAGCTCAACATCCGGGCCGCCCCCGACGCGCGGGCCGAGATCATCGGCGCGCTGGCCTACGACCGCACGGCAGTCGAGGTTGTGGCCTTCAGCACCGCAGGGGGCTGGGCGATGGTCAACCATCAAGAACGCGCGGGCTGGGTGGCCGCGCGTTTCTTGCAGCGCAGCGAAGCCGTGGACGGACCTCTGGGTTTTTCGGCGCGAAACCTGACCTGTTTCGGGACCGAACCGTTCTGGTCGTTGCAGATCACCGAAGGTCGCGTTGTGCGGTCCACCCCCGAAGGCAAGGCAGACTTTCCCGTGACCGCGGTCTATGGCAACGGCGCAGGGGATTTTTTGGGTGCCAACACCGTCTTTTTTGACTGGTTGGCTGATGGTGTGCCTGTCCGGTCACATATCCTGCCCG
>DAISXL010000052.1:0-12983 GCA_036825855.1 Yoonia sp. | reverse complement strand
GCGCCCGAATTCTACACGCAGGCCAAGCTGTCGCTGGTGCCCGCAACGGCAGGCACGATGACGGCGGATGCCCTGCGCGCCAAGATCAAGGCCGAGGAAACCCGCGGCGTTCACGGCCCGCAGCGGGGGCCTGTGTCGATCACACAGGTGACGGAAAAGGGCACCGTTTACAGTCTGGACGAGATCAAGGCGCTGACCAATGTGGCGCGCGACTATGGCCTGCCCACGCATCTGGACGGCGCGCGCTTTGCCAATGCGCTTGTCAGTCTCGACTGCACACCTGCGGAAATGACGTGGAAAGCGGGCATCGACGCGGTCAGTTTCGGCGGCACCAAGAACGGCGCTTTGGGTGTCGAGGCTTGCGTGATCTTTGATCCAAAGCTGGCATGGGAATTCGAACTGCGCCGCAAGCGTGGCGGGCATCTGCTATCAAAGCACCGCTATCTTTCGGCGCAGATGCAGGCCTATCTGGCCGACGGGCTCTGGCTCGACATGGCACGCGCGGCTAATGCGCGCTGTGCGCAACTGACCGAAGGGCTGCGGCGGCACAACACGGCACAGATGCTGTTCGACCCCGCCGCCAATATCATCTTTTTCGACATGCCGCGCCGCGACCACCAGCGGATGCTGGCGGCGGGGGCTGTCTATTACGTGATGTCCGGCGACCCCGATCAGGGCGACCTGGACGAGATGCTGACCGCCCGTCTGGTCACCGATTGGTCGATGACAGCGGATGGCGTCAGCCGGTTCCTCGATCTGCTGCACGGATAAGCGCGGCAACCGTGGCCGTGTGGGTCAAGGGCAGCATATGCCCTGCCCCCGCGACCACGTGATCTGTCGCGTCAGGCAAGCGCTGCGCCAACGCGGCATGGATCGCCCCGATGACCGGCGGGCTGTCGGCACCCCGGATCAAAGCAACGGGAACCGCCACCTTGGTAAGGCTTTCCGCCGTGGTGATCCCGGCCGGATCATCCTCGATCGCGGGGCCGCTTGCGGTGACAAGATGGATACGGTCCATCAGATAGGTTTGCGTGCGCGGCGGCAGCCTGTCCCATGGCTGCCCACCCCAGAGCGCGTTGAAACGGCGCGCTGCATCGGCAGGGTCATCCTGTGCCATCGCCTCCAGAAACGGACGGAACCCTGCGGCGTGATCGGCATGGGCCTGCGTGCCACGGGCGGCGGCGAAATAGACAGGTTCAATCAGGGTCAGGCGGCTGACCAGATCGGGGCGTTCCACCGCCAGCCGCAAGGCGACTGTCGCACCGAAGGAATGCCCGACGAGATGCGCAGGCCCGTCGCAACAGGCGGCCGCCCATGCCACCGCCTGCGCCTGATAATCCTGCGCGCCGTCCCAATCGGGGCTGCGCCCATGGCCGGGCAGATCGAACAGCGTGGCCTGCCCGCCGATAGCCCCCGCCAGCGGCAGCAGGCTTTCATGCCGCGCCAGCATGCAATGAACCATGACGACAGGCGCGCCATGGCCGACGGTCACCTTGTGCATCAAATCTTGCCGGACAGATGCATATCCAGATCGGTCACACGATCCTCGCCCCAGAAACGGGCGTCGGTATCGGTGATGAAGAACGGTGCGCCAAAAGCCCCCGCCAGCACCGCATGTTCAAGGTTCTGCGCATAGGTGTCGGCGCTGGTCATCATGTCGCGGTCCACAAGCGCGGGATCGAACCCTTCGGCCTCCAGACAGGCGCGGATCACATCGTCTTGGCTGATGTCACGCTCCTCGGCCCAGCAGGCGCGGGTGATCGCATGGACCAGCCCGCCGACATCGGCGCCCGTCGCCTGTGCGGCGATGATCGCAAAGGACGATGGCGCAGGATTTGTCGGCCAGAACGCGGGTTTGACGTTCAGCGGCAGCCCCGCCACCTTGGCGCGGCGTTCCAGGTCTTGCAGACGATACGCCTGCCGGTTCGGGTGCCGGTCCTTGGGCGGAATGCCCCCCGTGCGGGCGAACAACCCCATGATATCGAGAGGCTTGTACGTGATCGTCGCGCCATGTTTTCGGGCAATCTCTGCCGGGCGCAGGCCGCACAGATAGGTATAGGGCGACATCGTCGCAAAGTAGAAGTCGATATGCGGCATTTTGGCTATCCTTGGCTCAGCGGAATCTATGCGCGACGGTACGCCTGTGCTAGTCGGTGTCAACGCCACGAATCTGTGACCGTCGCGTCTTGTCCCCAGCTGCCAAAGGACCTTTCCCATGCCGATGATAATGGAACCCAAGTTAATCAGTGGGAATGCGAACCTGCCTTTGGCCACCGCCATTGCGCGCCGCATGACAATGCACCGTGGCCGCGAGGTCGGCCTTGTCGATGCCCGCGTCGAGCGGTTCAACGATGGCGAGATTTTCGTTGAAGTCTTCGAGAACGTCCGCGGCGAGGATATGTTCATCATCCAGCCCACCTCGAACCCCGCCAACGACAATCTGATGGAACTGCTGATCATTGCCGATGCGCTGCGCCGGTCGTCTGCGGCGCGGATCACCGCCGTGATCCCCTATTTCGGCTATGCCCGTCAGGACCGCCGGTCCAAGGCGCGCACGCCCATCACCGCGAAACTGGTGGCCAATATGCTGGTCGAAGCCGGTATCGAACGTATCCTGACCCTGGATTTGCACGCCACGCAGATTCAGGGTTTTTTCGATATTCCAGTCGATAACCTCTATGCTTCGCCCATCTATGCGCTGGATGCGAAACATCACTTCCGCGACGTGATGGATGACGTGATGGTCGTGTCGCCCGACGTAGGCGGCGTGGCACGCGCCCGCGATCTGGCGCAGCGGATCGATGCGCCTTTGTCCATCGTCGACAAGCGGCGCGGCAAACCGGGTGAAGTCGCCGAAATGACCGTCATCGGCGAGGTGAAGGACAAGGTCTGCGTCATCGTCGACGACATCGTCGATACCGCCGGCACGCTGTGCAAGGCCGCCGAGGTCCTGATGGAAAACGGCGCGCGCGAGGTGCATTCCTATATCACGCATGGTGTCCTGTCGGGGCCAGCCGTTGAGCGGATTTCCAAGTCGGTGATGAAAACACTGGTGATCACCGACACGATCGCGCCCACCGCCGCCGCGCGGGCCTGCACGAATATCCGGATCGTGCCGACCGCGCCGATGTTCGCGCAAGCGATCCTGAACACGGCCAACGGCACGTCCGTGTCGTCGCTGTTCGATCACAAAACGCTGGGCCCGATCTATGAAGGGCTCTATGCGGCGGAATAATCACCGCTGAAATGCAAAAGGCCCCGCAGTGCGGGGCCTTTGTTTTTGGGATAGCGGGGATCAGGCCCGCGTGGTCAGACCGATTGCGGCACCGATGGCCACGGTGTCGGACAACGCCTTGGCGGCATCGACCGCCTTGCCGCCGTCGCCCGATGTATCGGCCTGCGCGGTTTTCAGTGCGCTTTCGGCGTCGGCGACCATCTGGTCATAGATGTCTTGAGTCACTTCACCCTTGGGCAGCGCCTGTTCGGCCAGAACCGACACGGATTCCGCGTTGATTTCGGCAAAACCGCCGGACACGACGTATTCGTCCGCGCCGCCATCATGGACCACCACCAACACGCCGGGGCGCAGGGTGGTGATCGTTGGCAGGTGGTTTGCCATCGCGGTCATGTCGCCTTCCGTTGCGGGAATGCGAACCTCGCTCGCCGCGACAGAGGCCAAGCGGCGCTCTGGCGAGACGAGATCGAATTGGACATTTGCCATATCGGCAGCTCCTTATGCGGCGGCGGCGGCCATTTTCTGGGCTTTGGCTTTCACGTCTTCAATGCCGCCGACCATGTAGAACGCGCCTTCGGGGAAGTGATCGTATTCACCCGCAACCACGGCCTTGAACGATGCGATCGTGTCTTCCAGCGGCACCTGCACGCCGGGCGAGCCGGTGAACACCTGTGCCACGTCGAAAGGCTGCGACAGGAAGCGTTCGATCTTGCGCGCGCGGGCCACGGTCAGCTTGTCCTCTTCGGACAGTTCGTCCATCCCGAGGATGGCGATGATGTCCTGAAGCGACTTGTAGCGCTGCAGCATGTTCTGCACATCGGCTGCCACGCGGTAATGCTCTTCACCCACGATGGCAGGGTCCAGCAGGCGCGATGTGGAATCGAGCGGGTCAACGGCGGGATAAATGCCTTTTTCCGAAATCGCGCGGTTCAGAACGGTCGTCGCATCAAGGTGCGCGAACGAGGTCGCTGGCGCAGGGTCGGTCAAGTCATCGGCAGGCACATAGATCGCCTGCACGGATGTGATCGAGCCCGATTTGGTCGATGTGATGCGTTCCTGCATCGCACCCATGTCGGTCGCCAGTGTCGGCTGATAGCCCACAGCAGACGGGATACGACCCAGAAGCGCGGACACTTCGGAACCTGCTTGGGTAAAGCGGAAGATGTTGTCCACAAAGAACAACACGTCGGAACCGGACTGGTCACGGAAGGATTCCGCCATGGTCAGGCCGGACAGCGCCACGCGCATACGCGCACCTGGTGGCTCGTTCATCTGACCGTAGACAAGGGCCACTTTGGACTTCGTCAGATCGTCGGCGTTGATAACGCCCGATTCGATGAATTCGTAGTAAAGGTCGTTGCCTTCACGGGTCCGCTCACCCACACCGGCGAACACGGAATAGCCCGAGTGCACCTTGGCGATGTTGTTGATCAGTTCCTGGATCAGAACGGTCTTGCCCACACCGGCACCGCCGAACAGGCCGATCTTGCCGCCTTTGGCGTAAGGGGCCAGCAGGTCGATGACCTTGATGCCGGTGACCAGCACTTCGGAGGCTGTGGACTGGGCTTCGAACGGGGGCGCATCCGCGTGGATCGAGCGGCGCTCGGTCTCGCCGATGGGGCCTTTTTCGTCGATGGGGGCACCGACCACGTTCATGATGCGGCCAAGGGTGGCATCGCCCACGGGCACGGTGATCGTGTTGTCCTGGTCGATCACTTCCTGACCGCGGACCAGACCTTCGGTGCTGTCCATCGCGATGGCACGGACGGTGTTCTCACCCAGGTGCTGCGCGACTTCCAACACCAGTTCCTTGCCGTTGTTGTCGGTGATCAGGGCGTTCAGAATCTCGGGCAGGTAATCGGTGAACTGCACGTCAACGACGGCGCCGATGACCTGCGTGATCTTGCCTTTTGCATTTGCCATAGTGGTTTTCTCCGGGGTCTAGAGCGCTTCCGCGCCCGAAATGATTTCAATCAGCTCGTTCGTGATGACGGCCTGACGTGAACGGTTGTACTGGATGGTCAGCTTGTCGATCATCTCGCCCGCGTTGCGGGTCGCGTTGTCCATGGCGGACATCCGCGCGCCCTGCTCGGACGCGGCATTTTCCAGCAGCGCGCTGAAAATCGCCGTGGCCACGCCGCGCGGCAACAGATCGGCAAGGATTTCCTCTTCACCGGGTTCGTATTCGTACAAGGTCACATCCGCATCGGCGTTCTGCTCGAACTTCGCAGGAATGATCTGCTGGGCAGTCGGGTGTTGCGTCACAACGTTTTCGAACCGCGCGAAAAAGATCGTCGCGACATCGAATTCGCCGCCGTCGAAGCGGGCCAGAATATCGCGCGCGATGTCCTGCGCGTTGACATAGCCCACACGCTTGACCGCAGACAGGTCGACATGCCCGACCGAATAGCTGCCGAATTCCCGCTTGAGCGCGTCGCGGCCTTTTTTGCCGACCGTCAGGATCTTGACGGTCTTGCCTTGGGCCAGCAGTTTTTGCGCGTGGTTTTTCGCCAGCTTGGTGATGTTGCTATTGAAACCACCGCAAAGACCGCGTTCGGCGGTCATCACGATCAGCAGATGCACCTGATCGCTGCCGGTCCCCGACAGCAGTTTTGGCGCAGTATCCGACCCGCCCACCGATGCCGCAAGCTGCGCCATCACGGCGGTGAACCGTTCGGTATAAGGACGCGACGCCTCGGCCGCATCCTGGGCGCGGCGCAGTTTTGCAGCCGCGACCATCTGCATGGCCTTGGTGATCTTGCGGGTCGACTTGACCGACGCGATCCGGTTCTTGAGATCCTTAAGATTAGGCACGTTTTCGTCTCCTTATCTTAGGATTACGCGAAGTCGGCGGCGTATGCGTCCAGAGCGGCCTTGATCTTGGCTTCGGCGTCACCTTTGATCTTCGGATCTTCCTTGGTGATCATGTCCAGCACGTCCTTGCCGGTGGTCCGCAGGTATTTCAGCAGACCAGCCTCGAAGCGACCGACTTCCTTGACGGGGATCTTGTCCAGATAACCCTTCGTGCCGGCATAGATCACGCAGACGATTTCCGCATTGGTCAGCGGTGCGTACTGCGGCTGCTTCATCAGCTCGGTCAGGCGCGCGCCACGGTTCAGCAACTGCTGGGTCGCGGCGTCCAGATCGGACCCGAACTGCGCGAAGGCCGCCATTTCGCGGTACTGTGCCAGTTCCAGCTTGACCGGACCGGCGACGGATTTCATCGCATTGGTCTGGGCAGAGGAACCCACGCGCGACACCGACAGACCGGTGTTCACGGCGGGGCGGATGCCCTGATAGAACAGCTCGGTTTCAAGGAAGATCTGGCCGTCGGTGATCGAGATCACGTTCGTTGGAATGAACGCGGACACGTCGCCACCTTGGGTTTCGATGATCGGCAGCGCGGTCAGTGACCCGGCACCGTTATCCTCGTTCAGCTTGGCCGAACGCTCCAGCAGGCGGGAGTGGAGATAGAACACGTCGCCGGGGTATGCTTCACGTCCTGGTGGGCGGCGCAGCAGCAGCGACATCTGGCGATAGGACACGGCCTGCTTGGACAGATCGTCATAGATGATCAGCGCATGGCGGCCGTTGTCGCGGAAATGCTCGGCCATTGCGGTGGCGGCATAGGGTGCAAGGAACTGCATCGGCGCGGGGTCGGATGCGGTGGCTGCGACGACGATCGTGTATTCGATGGCACCGGATTCTTCGAGCTTTTTCACCAGCTGCGCCACGGTAGACCGTTTCTGGCCGATGGCGACATAGACGCAGTAAAGCTTGTCATATTCGTTGGTGGCAGCGTCGTTGTACGACTTCTGGTTCAGGATCGTATCGAGCGCCACAGCGGTTTTACCTGTCTGGCGGTCACCGATGATCAGTTCGCGCTGGCCACGGCCAATCGGGATCATCGCGTCGACCGATTTCAGGCCGGTTGCCATTGGTTCATGCACCGATTTGCGCGGGATGATGCCGGGGGCCTTGCTGTCGGCGATGGCGCGCTTGGTGGTTTTCACCGGGCCTTTGCCATCCAGCGGGTTGCCCAGACCGTCCACAACGCGGCCCAGCAGTTCGTCACCGACGGGCACGTCCACGATGGACTTGGTCCGCTTGACGACATCGCCTTCCTTGATCTCGCGGTCGGACCCGAAGATCACGACACCGACGTTGTCGGTTTCAAGGTTCAATGCCATCCCGCGGATACCGCCGGGGAATTCGACCATTTCACCGGCCTGCACGTTGTCCAGTCCGTAGACGCGGGCAATCCCGTCGCCGACGCTCAGCACACGGCCGACTTCGGCCACCTCGGCTTCTTGACCGAAGTTCTTGATCTGGTCCTTCAGGATCGCAGAGATTTCCGACGCTTGGATCGCCATTATCCGACCTCTTTCATGGTGTTCTGGAGTGCATTGAGCTTGGAGGCGATCGAGGTGTCGATCATCCGGGAGCCCACTTTTACGATAAGACCGCCGATGATGCTTTCATCGACGGTTTGCTTGATGGTGACGGTCTTGCCGACCTGCCCCGAAAGGGTTTTGGCAAGTTTCTCGGTCTGCGCCTTTGTCAGGGACTTGGCGGTCGTGACATCGGCAGTGATTTCGCCGCGCTCTTCGGCCAGACGGTCCTGCAGGACAGCCAGCATATGCGGCAGCACGAACAACCGCCGCTTGGACGCCAGCAGGGACAGCACATTGCTGACCGTGGCCGACAGGCCCATCTTTTTCGCGATGGCGGTGATGGCGGCGCCCTGCTCTTCGCGGTTGTACAACGGCGATGTCAGCAGGGTCGTGAAATCGGCACTGTCGTTGATGGCGGCTTGCAGTGCCGCGACATCCGCTTCCAATGCCTTGATGTCCTTGCCTTCCTTGGCGAGGTCAAACACAGCCGTCGCATAGCGCGCGGCGATGCCTGTGGAGATACCAGCAGTTTCGGACACGTCCACCCTTCCGATGTCTTGGGCCCGGCTTTACGACGCCCTGAAATAGGACAGCAAAGGGGCAGCTCATTAGGCCTTCGTTTACACGAAAGCGTCAAAATCCTGCGCGATGTAGCAGACGTCCTATGGTGTCGCAAGCACCATGCGACAAGAATCGATCTCCAAAGCCCGATATGGACGGCATGACGCAGCCGCGTGGCGTTTTGCCCGGATTTCTGTCATTTTTCTGTTAGTTTCGACCCATAAATGCAAAACGCAGGACCATTGCTGATCCTGCGTCCGTCGTGCGCCGGGCTGGGTGGTCTAGTACAGGTCGTGCCAGATCGTCCCGTCGAAACACCGCAGCTTTGCAGTTGCAGAATCAAAATGTATGTCGCCCGCCTCTGGCAGAGCGGGGGTGGCACTGGGCAAGAGGCGCAAGCACTCGGACAATTGCACGCGCCCCGTTGCGGCGGCGATCCTGACAGAGGACCGCCATGTCGCACCATCAGCCGATACCTTGAGGCTGACGTCGTCATCTCCGGCCAGTCCGATTTCGGCCCTGCCGCTGTATCCGGTCTGGAAAAGCAGCGTTGCGGTATCGGCTTCCGCCGCCTTGTTGATCTTGACCTGATGGCCCGACCCTTCGTGATCCAGAAGGGTCGCCGCCGCCCGCAGGCTAAGCCGGTTGACAGGATCGGCGGTGGTGTTGATCCCGACCGATGCCAGGTTCTGCAGGTCGCCCTGCGCCACCCAGATGCCGCCCGACCGGATATGCAGCGCCTGTGCATCCATGACCCACGCCACCCAGCCTTCTTGCGGCGCGACAAACAGCCACCCGCCGCCGCGCCATGTCGCAATCAGGCCGCTTTGCCCCGACCAGTCGCCTGTGGCCCCTGCAGGCACGGCCCAAGCCTGCCCCTCGTCGGGGGTACTTGCTGGCGCAGTCTGTGTCACGGACACCAACGTCAGTTGCACGATCAGGTCCAACAGCTCGATCGCTTCGTTATGGGTGACATGCTTTTGCGCCTGTGCAGGCAGGATAAAGGGCAAAGACAGGCGGGGGGATTGGTCGGACATCGGGCGCGCACCTTTCAGGATCAGGGATGCCGCAATCTGCACCCGAAACCTTAAACAGCGCCTGCGGCACCGTTGCGGCGTTAATCAATCCTGAAGGAATGCCCGCCAACGCCATCCGGCAAGATACTGACGATCACCTTGCAAGATGGATTGCGGACAACCTACGATTGGTTTTTATGTCGACACCATGCAGGACGGCCCTGCGGACAACAGAAGGCAAGTCATGGTCAAGATTACTCCGGTCATTCTTTGCGGCGGTGCAGGCACGCGGCTGTGGCCCTTGTCGCGCAAAAGCTATCCCAAGCAGTTTTCCGCCCTGACAGGTGCCGATAGCCTGTTCCAGTCCAGCCTGACGCGGCTTGTCGGCGAGGCCTTTGGCGCGCCTGTGGTTGTGACAGCGGACCAGTTCCGGTTCATCGCGGTGCAGCAGTTGCATGCCGTGGGCATCACGCCGCAGGCCGTGCTGATCGAACCTGCAGGGCGCGATACCGGCCCCGCCGTTCTGGCCGCCGCCCTGCATCTGGCGCAAAGCGATCCGGAGGCGCTGATGCTGGTCGCCCCGTCCGATCATGTGATCCCCGACGCAGCCCAGTTTGCGCAGACGGTGGCAGCGGCGGTGCCGGCGGCGCAAAGCGGGCAGATCGTGGCGTTCGGGATCACACCCGAACGGCCCGAAACAGGGTATGGCTATCTGGAGCTTGCAGGCCCCTTGAAGGACGGCGAAAGGGTCGCACCCCTGGTCAGTTTCGTCGAAAAACCCGATGCCGCCCGCGCCGCCGACATGCTGGCCGAAGGGCGCTATCTATGGAACGCGGGCCTGTTTTTGTTCACCGTCAAGGACATTCTGGCCGCCTATGCGCTGCATGCGCCCGACATGGTCGAAGCGGTACAGACGGCGGTGGATGACGCGCGCCACGATCTGGGGTTCCTGCGGCTTGCGCCCGAACCCTGGGACCGCGCGCCCGCGATTTCCATCGACTACGCGGTGATGGAACAGGCCGACAACCTCAGCGTCGCGCCCTATACGGGGCGCTGGTCCGACTTGGGCGACTGGGCGGCAGTCTGGCGCGAAACCGAAACCGACGGGCTGGCGCTGTCCGGTCCCGCCCATGCGATTGATTGCGTAGATACGCTGCTGCGGTCGGAAAATGACGGGCAGGTGATTGTGGGGATCGGCTTGCAGGACATCATCGCCGTCGCCATGCCCGACGCCGTGCTGATCAGCCACAAAAGCCGCACGCAGGACGTCAAACAGGCCGTGGCGCTGTTGAAAGCGCAGGATGCCGCGCAGGCCGAAGGCTTTCCTAAGGATCACCGCCCCTGGGGCTGGTTCGAAAGCCTTGCCATGGGCGAGCGGTTTCAGGTCAAGCGGATCGTGGTGCATGCCGGTGGTGCGCTGTCGCTGCAATCGCATCACCACCGTGCAGAACACTGGATCGTCGTGCAGGGCACCGCGCGCGTCACTTGCGACGGCACCGTGAAGCTGCTGACCGAGAATGAATCGGTCTATATTCCTCTGGGCGCGACGCACCGGCTGGAAAACCCCGGCAAGCTGCCTGTGGTCCTGATCGAGGTGCAGACCGGCAGCTATCTGGGCGAGGACGACATCATCCGCTATGAAGATGTCTATTCCCGCGACTAGGGACCTGACGAAAGACCAAGCATGCGCGTACTTGTCACCGGCGGGGCCGGATATATCGGCAGCCACACGCTGATCGAACTGATGGCGCAGGGCCACGAGGTCTGCGTGCTGGACAATTACACCAATGCTTCGCCCGAGGTGCTGACCCGCGTGCGCAGCCTGTCGAACGGCACGATGACCGATGTGCGCGGCGATGTGCGCGATGCAGCAACGCTGGACCGCGTGATGCAGGATTTCGCGCCCGAGGCCGTCGTGCATTTCGCGGGGCTGAAGGCCGTGGGCGAAAGCCAGCAGAAACCGCTGGCCTATTACGATGTCAACGTGGGCGGCACGCTCGCGCTGCTGCATGCGATGGACCGCGCGGGGTGTCGCCGGATCATCTTTTCGTCCTCTGCCACAGTCTACGGCGAACCCGATTACCTGCCCTATGACGAGGCGCATCCGACACGCCCGACCTCGGTCTACGGGCGCACGAAACTGATGGCCGAACAGGTGCTGACCGACTGGGCCGGCGCTGATCCGGCCCGCAGCGCCGTGCTGCTGCGGTATTTCAATCCGGTGGGGGCGCATGGCTCTGCCCGTATCGGCGAGGACCCCAAGGACATTCCCAACAACCTGATGCCCTATATTGCGCAAGTCGCCGTGGGCCTGCGCCCCGCGCTGACGGTGTTCGGCGATGATTACGACACGCCCGACGGCACCGGCCTGCGCGATTACATCCATGTCGTTGATCTGGCCCGCGCGCATGTCGCGGCGATTGCTTACGCCGCCCGCACCCCCGGTGCGCGCCCGTTCAACATCGGCACCGGCCAAAGTTACAGCGTGATCGACATGGTCCGCGCCTTTGAACGCGCCTGCGGCCAGCCGATCCCGACCGTGCAGGCCCCCCGCCGCGCCGGCGACATTGCCGCGATGCAGGCCAATCCCACGCGCGCGCAGGCGGAACTGGGCTGGCAAGCGACGCATGATCTGGATGCGATGACAGCCAGCACATGGGCTTGGCAATCAGGTAATCCCAAAGGGTATGAGGCGGGCTGATCCCCGGATCAAGCCGGCCGGACCAGCTTTGCCGCTGTCGCCCGCAGGGCAGCATCAAGCGGGCCGCGCGTCCACCGCCGCCGCCAAAGCATCGCCGCCAGCGTCACCGCTAGCCAGATCAGGCAGGCGACGCCGACCAGCGCCGCATTGCCGAGCGTGCCGAACAGGCCCAGTCCCCAGCCGTGAAACACCGCCCCGGCCAGCAGGCCCTGCAAGACATAGCCGGTCAATGGCATGGACCCGACCGGCACCAGCAACCCCAGTCGTGGCGCAAGGTGCAGGACGACAACGACGTATACCGCCGCAAGCGTCGGGGCGCCGACCGCCAAGGCCGCGAAGCCAAGATAGGTCGGCCAGCCCTCGGGCAGAAGCCCGAGGATCGCCGCCGCATAGACCGCGTTCATCGGTAGGGCGACGGCGACAAGCAGAGGCAGACGCGCGACAAGGGCGGACCGGGCTGCGCTGTCCTTGTCGAAAAAGCCGGCCTTGCAGGCCGCAAGACCAAGGCAGAACGCCCCAAAGGCCAGCGGGCCGTTGAACAGGGCGACAACGATCAGGGTGACAGGCCAGTCGGCCAGCCGCTGTGCCACAGCGTCAGCATAGCTGCCGCGGTATCCGGCGCTGGTCAGATCGACCGTGCCTTTCGCCAGATCGCCCGACAGCGCATCAAGCAACCCCAGCACCCCGAACGCAAGGGCCGCCACCGGGATCATGGCCACCGCAATACGCAACAGACGGCGCGGAGGCGTAGCGCGCAAGGTCCACAGACCGGCGCCCAGCAGCGCGTAAGCCACAAGGATGTCGCCGTGAAACACCGCGACGGCATGCCCGATACCAAACAGGCCCAGCGCGATCAGTCGCGCGCGGTAGCGTGGTCCCGCAGGCACCCCTGCCCTATCCGCCGATGCCAGTTGGACCCCGAACCCCCAGCCGAAAAGAAACGAGAACAAGACAAAGAACTTGCCCTCGAACAGCAGGCTGACCATGCCTTTTGCGACAAAGTCGACTGTAGAATCGGGCGTCACAAGCTGTGCCGCCATGGGTTGGGCGAGATACGGCAGGTTGACGATACCGAT
>DAISXL010000051.1:7624-13073 GCA_036825855.1 Yoonia sp. | reverse complement strand
GCCTCGACCTCCACCGCGCTTAGCCCGAACCCGACCACATGGGCGCGGATGTCGATACCTTCGGCGGCAAGGCTTGCGGCCAGCGCGCAAGGATCGCCTTCGCAATTCTCCAAGCCGTCGGTGACAAGGATGATATCCGCCGCCTCGGCCGACGGCGGGATCTGGTCGCGCGCCATGGCAAGACTGTCGGTCAAAGGCGTCATGCCGCGCGGCATCAGCCCGCGCAGGCGGCTTTCCAGCGATCCCGCTGCCGCGCCCATCGGGGACACGACCTCGATGTCGCGGCAATCGCCGCGCCGGTTGTGGCCGTAGGCGATGACCGACAGCGGCACCGCCCCGTCGCGGCTGGCGAAATAATCGCCCATCACGTCGCGGGCGACCTCGATCCGGGTCAGATCACCCTCGACCCGGTTCCACATCGACCCGGAGGCATCGAAAACAAGCACCGCGACACGGTCGGCCATGGCAGGGGCGGCGGTCAGCATCAGTGCGGCTAGGGCAGGGAACAGACGGGTCATGAGAGGTCTCCTAGGGGTAGCGAAAGGGCGGCGTTGATAGAGCCGTTGAGGATGGCAAGATCGGACGCAAAGGCGGGGATCAGCGCGTCAGGGTCGAGCGGTTGCCAATAGGGTGGCGGCTCGAACGCGCCGTCGAACATCGTCAGCGGCGTCAGCACGACCAGCTTGCCGGGCAGGATCACCACCCGAGGACGCAAACCGGTGCCTGCGGGCACTTCGGTCAGGCCGGTCGGCCCGCACCGCGTCTCTGCCTCCAGCCGCGCGAAACCGGCACGCAAGGCAGGGGTCAAGCGCGTGACATCGCCGGTCACGCTGTAGCGGTCGTCGAAATCGGCATCCCCTGTCGGCACCGCGCGGTCACGATGCATCAGTTTTTGCGCCAGTTTTGATACGCGCGACGCATCTTTCGCCATGATCGTCGTGATGCCATCCGCCTGCACTGTTTCCGGCAGGCCAATTTCGACCATGACAAAGGTCAGGCCATCGCCCTGCTTTTGCCTACGATTGCTGTCGTAGCCGAACATCAGCCCGATCCGGCTGACCACGACCAGACGATCGTTGCGGATACCTGTCAGGCATAGATCGACAGTTACCTTCCGCACCCGCGAAAACAGCCTGAGCGCGTCAATCTCCTCTGTCCCGATCACGGGGGCGGGATCGACGCGAAAGCCCATCAGATGCTGCGCCACGGCATCGACGATGGCGGTGCGCGTCGCGGCGCGCGGCGCGTCCATCGCCTTGCCCGGCAGGACGATCAGCGCCCCCGCCGCCCCCAGTGCCGCCAAAAACAGCCCCAGCAGTATGTCACCCGACACACCCCATCCGAAGACCAGCCCGACAAGGGCCGCACCCGGAATAGCTGTGTTCAGGAACTTGTCCGTGCGGTCCACATGCGCCGCCCTGTCACGGTCGAGATCCGCCAGCACTAGCGCAAGCTGCGCCTTGAGCTGCGCAAGATCGTCCGGGGGCAAGGTCGCCGCGATCTGGCGCGGCACGTTGGGGTCTCCGAACTGCAAATTCCGGTGGACTGCGGTGTATCTGCCAAGGGTGCGGACAAGACTGAACTGGGACATCGGACCTTTCGACTGTTGTGGACCTTTGTCCTGCGCCGAAACGGAGATCAGGCAAAAGTACCATCTGGTAGTTTGCGGCGGCGCGGCGCTATGGCAGGTCGGCTGCATCCGCCCCGACGCTTTGTCGGGCGCAGTGACACATGCAATGCGATTTCCTGGTCCTCTGGACCGCCTCTTTGTTTAGACGCGATAGCTGGCCGATGCCTATATCCGGAAATCCCTATAGACCGGAGGCAAGCCGTTTGAGCCACGCCACTTTGGATGACTTCATCGATGCGCTGACCAGCGCCGCGGTTGCATCCCCCGTCCGCGCCAGCCAGACGATCTGGGACCTGACCACGGCATTCTTTGCCGACCGCGGGTTCGACAAGCTGATCTATCTTGATAGCAGGCCGGACGCCGTGACCATGTTGACCACGCTGCCGCCGGCTTGGGTCAGCCGCTATCACAAACGCGGTTATGCGCGCATCGACCCGTTCTTGACCCATTGCGGCGCCACGATGCGCCCGATCGCCACCGGGATCGCCTATGCCGACAGTCACAGCGCCCTGTCGCCCGCGCAGGTCCAGATGATCAGCGAGGCTTCGGAATTCGGGTTCAACGCGGGGTTTTCCTCGACGATCCGCCTGCATGGTCCGGGCGGCATGACCGGCTGGAACATCGGGTCCTCGCGTGGCGGGGCCGAGGTCGACAGGCTGCGCGCCTTGCACGAGACCGACCTGCGTCTGGCCTCGATCCATGCCCACCGGGTCTTGCGGGCGTGCCAGTTCAATGCGCTTTCGCCGCGCGAGGAACAATGCCTGTCCTTGCTGGCATCGGGCCTGCGCACCAAGGAAATCGCGCGGACCCTGTCGCTCAGCCCCGCGTCGGTGGAACTTTACCTGCGCAACGCCCGCAAAAAGCTGGGGGCGGCAACGCGCGAACAGGCAATCGCGATTGCGATGGACAGGCATTTGCTGCGGGTGGGGTGATCGCCGTCCGGTTGGCGGATCGGATCATTTGACCTTGCAAAATGTGTCATATGGTCTTAAGTCTGTCCCGCACGACGCAGGAGCGCTGATCATGGAACATCTTGTCCTTACCCGCCCCGCACCGGACCGGCAGGCGGTCGCGCTCAAGGCCTTTGCGCGGATCGCAGAGGCCTGGTCGCTGACCCTGCGCGAAGCAGCGGCGCTGGCGGATATGTCGGAATCAACTTGGAAGCGCGCGAAAAAGCCCGATTTCGCGGGGGATTTGACGCAGGACCAGATGCTGCGGCTGTCGGCGCTGATCGGCCTCTACAAGTCGCTGGCGCTGTACTTTGACGCGCCGATTTCGGACGATTGGGTGAAGCTGCCCAACCGTGGCCCCGAATTCGACGGCGCGCGGCCCGTGGATGCGATGATCGCGGGCGGGCTGCCCAAGATCCTGCGCGTGCGCGGCTATGCCGATGCGCTGCGGGGCGGGGTGTGAAGATCACAGCGGTCAATGACCGCGCGCTTGTGCGGCTGATCTCGGAAACCCACCACAAGCCGCCGGTGCTGCGCGGGCTGGTCGACACCGACGAGGAGGCCGCGATCCTTGCCGAGATCGAAGGCGAAACCAGTGCCCGCCTGATCGCCGAGGCGCAGGGCAGCGCCGCGCTGGACCGCCGTGAACTGGCCTTTGCGCGGCGGTCGCAGGATCTGGCGCTTTACGGCCAAAGCCATATCAACGCGGCCTTCACCTATACACGGCCCACGGGCAACCGCTTTAACACCGGCGCGCGTGGCGCGTGGTATTGCGCATGGGACATGCTGACCAGCGCGCAAGAGGTCGGGTTCCACCGCACCCGCGAACTGGGCTTCATTGGCCGATTTGAGGCAGAGGCGAGGTATGTGGAATTGCTGGCCGATTTCATCGGTGATTTTCCCGACCTGCACGGGCAGGATCATCCCGCGCTTGATGCCGATACCGACCGTGGCTACCCGGCAGGGCAGCGCCTTGCCGCGGATCTGCGCAGCGAAGGGCATCGCGGGCTGATCTATCCGTCGGTGCGCCAGCCGGGCGGGCGGTGTTTCGTCGCCTTTGATCCGGGGATCATCCAGAACGTGCGGCCGGGGGCCAGCTGGACACTTGTCTGGCAAGGCGGGCCAGCATTTACGATTCAAGGGATCTGACGGGGCAGGGTCCCCGAGGGCGGGTTTCGCCCCCGAAGACCCGCGCAGGTCAGTCGAACCAGTCCGCGAGGCTCCACAGACCGTCAAAGACCTCTTCAACCAGCGCGACCGCAAGGATCAGCGCCACCAGCACCGCGCAAACCGTCAGGACCGTCCGCAGCAGGTCGTGCTGCTTGCCGGTCTCTGTCTGGGCCGGCCCGCCGGACAGGGCATGCCATGCGCCCGACAGGCGCGATGACAGGGTGCTGGCGGGCGAGGCGGCGGGTGCCTGCCCTTCGATCCGGTCCAGCCGCGCGGTCAGCCGGTCAATGGCGGCGCGCAGGTCAGCGGTGTCTGATGTTTCGGACATGCTCACCTCTCCTTAGTTCAGCCACAGGCGTTCACGTTCGACGCGGCCCTGATCGTCAAGCCGGACTTCGACCGTGTCGCCAAAGGCATTCACCGCCAGCGCCGTGACATGCCGCCCGCCGCGTTCGATATAGCCGATCTGCGTATAGCCCAGTGCCGTCAGCCGGTCGCGCGCGGCCTCTTCCGACAGGGACCGGCGGTCGTCCCGCTCGCGCTCGAAATCCTGCAGACGTCCGTCGCGGCCAAACTCTATCTCGATCCGCATCCCGTCGCTGCCATAGCCTTCGACCGTGATTTCGCCGTCATCGTCGAGGTCGATCTCGGTCAAGGTTGCGATCTCGGACAGGCGCGGTTCGGCGCGCAGGGTGGCCGGCAGCATCGCCTCGACCAAGGCAGGCGGCAGGCCAGCGCCATCGGCCTGCACCTCTTGCAGACGGTCGCCGCGCGCCTCGGCCCGCAACCAGCCGGTGCTGCTGCGCGCAAAGATGTAGACTTCGCCGTCATCATCGGGGCGGATATTGATCTCGGACAGATCCAGCCCGCGCAGGGCGAGCGGCAATGCCGCGTCGGACGGGGCGGCGGCGGGGTCGCTTTGCTGCGCGGCAAGGGGGGCTGCAAGCGCCGTTGTCAGGATCAGGGCTGCGAATGTGCGTGTCATGTTTGTCTCCTTTGGTTTCAACATGGCGCCTTCTTACCTGAGTCGTCCCAAACGCCCCCGCAACGGCGCCGTTTGGTTTCCGTTGAGGCTTTGGCGGCTATATAAGGACGCATGACCCGCGCTTTAGTTTCCTTGCTGTCTTTTGTGCTGTTGGCCGCACCCGCTGCGGCGGACCCGCCTGCCGATGCCGTGGCGATCGACGCGGCCGAGGTGCTGGCCTGCATTTCCGCGCGCTACCGCGGCGAGGCATTGCGGATCGACCCCGAAGATGACGGGCTGGTGCAAGAGGTGCGACTGCTGACCGCGGCGGGCAATGTGCTGGAAATCACGCTGACCGGCCCCGGCTGCCGGTTTCTTGAGGTCGACGGCGTCGGCCAGACCGAGGCGCGCATATTGCCGGAGGACGGACAATGAAAGTGCTGGTGGTCGAGGATGACCGCGATCTGGCGGACCAGATCACCGACGCGCTGCGGCAGGCCGGCTATACCGTCGAGACCGCACATGACGGCGAGACGGGCGAATTTCTGGGGGCGACCGAAACCGTTGCCGCCGCCGTGTTGGACCTTGGCCTGCCGGGGATCGACGGGATCGAGGTGCTCAAGCGCTGGCGCGGCGCGGGGCTGGCCTTTCCGGTGCTGATCCTGACGGCGCGGGATGCGTGGTCGGACAAGGTGGCGGGCTTTCGGGCGGGGGCGGATGACTACGTGCTCAAAC
>DAISXL010000051.1:0-7524 GCA_036825855.1 Yoonia sp. | reverse complement strand
TGGTCGGACAAGGTGGCGGGCTTTCGGGCGGGGGCGGATGACTACGTGCTCAAACGGGCCTTCGAAGCCAAGCTCTTGCGCTATCTGATGCTGCACAAAGGCCGCGTGGTCAGCCGGACCGAATTGTCCGAACACATGTACGACCGCGATTCCGACCGTGATTTCCGCTCGATGGAGGTGGTGATCGGCCGCCTGCGCAAGAAGATCGGCGAGACGCGGGTCGAAACGCGGCGCGGCGAAGGCTATCGTCTGCTCCCCGGCGATCCGGCATGAAACTGCGGTCGATCCGTGCGCGGATGCTGGCTGCCTCGGCGGGGCTGACGCTGGCGGCGCTGGTGGTGGCCTACATCGCGCTGTCAGCAGTGCTGGCCGATTTCGTCAACCGCAGGCTGGATGCCGAACTGACCGCGACCGCGCGCGGTGTGATGGCCGCCGCCGGATGGACCGAGACGGGGACCTTTGCGGTGTTGCCGCCGCCGCCTGATTCACGCTTCGACCGGCCCTTGTCGGGATGGTACTGGCAGGTCAGTGACGGGGCGCGCGTGCTGGCCCGTGCGCCTGCTTTGGTGACAGGCAATCTGGGGGTGGATGGCAGCGGCCGGACCGGCCCCGATGGTGCGCCGCTTCTGGCGCGGGTTGCGTCCTTTACCGCGCCCGGCGACGGGCGGCTGCTGACCGTCGTCGTGACCCTGCCCGAGGCCGAGGCGCAGGAAGAACTGGCCGCGATCCGCCGTCCGCTGGCGCTCGCACTTGCACTGCTGGGGGGCGCGTTGATGGCCGCACAGGTGCTGGCGGTGCGGGCGGGGCTGGTGGACCTGACCCGCTTTGCCGCCGCAGTGGCCGCCGTGCGCGACGGGCGCAAAGCCGAATTGCCGCAGGCGCAGGCGCGCGAACTGGCCCCCTTGTCCGAGGAACTGACCCGCCTGATTGCGGCCAATGCTGCGCAGGTCGCGCGCGCCCGCACCCATGCGGGCGATCTGGCCCATGCGCTGAAAACCCCGCTGGCCGTGCTGGCCAACCGCGCGGCGCCGCAGGATGTCGCGCTGATCGACAGGATGGACCGCAACATCCGCTGGCATCTCAAACGCGCGCGGGCGTCGGCGGCGGGGCTTGACCCCAAGGCCCATGCCGCCGTGGCGCCAGTGCTGGACGATGTCGCACTGGTGCTGGCGCCAGAGGCCCGCGCGCGCGGGTTGCGGTTGCAGATCGACGCCACAGGCGCGCCCGATTTTCGCGGCGATGCCGAGGATCTGGCCGAAATCGTCGGCGCTTTGGCCGAAAACGCGGTGAAATGGACGCACAGCATGGTGCGCGTCAGCGCCATGGCATGTCCTGACGGTGTGCGGATCGTGGTCGCGGACGATGGCCCCGGTATACCCGAAGCCGACCGTTCCCGCCTGCTGACGCGAGGCGCACGTCTTGACGAGGCGGTGCCTGGCCATGGCCTGGGCCTTGCCATCGCGGCGGACCGGATTGCAGCCTATGGCGGACGGTTCGATCTTGCGCAGGCCGAAGGCAGCGGTCTGGTGGTCACGGTGGTCCTGCCGGCCTGGACCTGACGGCTGCCAGGCCGTTCGCAAGAATACTTGCAAGTCATCTAGAATCATGCAAGATGACGTGCAGAAAGGCGAGGACTCAGCATGTCTCTGATAGACAAGATATCCGATCAGGCGCTCAGCCTGACACCCAGCGAGCGGCGGCTGGTGGAAACGGTGATCGACAGCCCGACATCTGCCGCCTTGGGCACGGCGGGTGAACTGGCCCGCGCCGTGGGCGTGCACGAGGCGACCGCCTCGCGCCTTGCAAAAAAGCTGGGTTTTGACAGCTACGCGGCCTTTCGCGATGCCTTGCGCGCGGAATTCATCGCCACACGCGAAACTGCCACACGGTTCGAGCGGACCATCGCGACCAGCAGCTCTGACACGATCCTTGGCCAGCTTGCGCAAGACGAAATGCAGGCCCTGGGCCGGATCGAGGATTTCATCAGCGCCGACCAGATCGCGACGGTGGCGCGTTTGCTGATGGGCGCGCGGCGGATCTATATCTATGGCTATGGGAACGCCGCCGTGCTGGCGCTGATGATGGTCAAGCGGTTCCGGCGGTTCGGCAAGGACGTCCACCAGCTTGACGCCGATCCGCGCGGTCTGGCCGAACAGCTGTTGGGTCTGGACGCAAGCGATGTCGTGCTGAGCTTTGCTTTTCGCCGCCCGCCGCGTGCCTATGCCGCTCTTATGCAGACGGTCCGCGAGGCGGGTGCGGTCAGCATCATCATTTCGGGCAATTCCGGCGCTTTGCTGGCGCCGCGTCCCGACCATCTTCTGGCCGCGCCGCGATCGGGAGACCCCGACGCGTTCCAGACACTGACTGTGCCGATGACCGTGTGCAATGCCATCGTCATCGCCGCAGGACTCACAGCGAAAGAGGAATCGCTGAAGAAACTCGACAGACTCGGTCAGTTGATCGACCGCTTCGCCTAACGAAACACCCCCAGGGAGGATCACATGACACTTTTGACTGCAACGCGCTTTGGCGCGATCGGTATTTTTATGTCCACGGCCGCGCTGGCCGATGACGCGATGGACGCAATGACCCCTGACGCGCTGCTGCCACTGGCGCAGGCCGAAGGATCGGTGACTGTCTATTCCTTCACCAGCCGGATCGGCCGTGTCGAGACGGCCTTTGAAGAAACCTATCCCGGCATCGATTTCCAAGGCTTCGACATCTCGTCGACCGAACAGATCGCGCGTCTGTCGGCCGAGGCGCAGGCCGGAGTCACAAATGCGGATGTCATCTATATTTCCGACGTGCCGGTTGTGCTGCCTGCGCTGCTCGAGGCGGGTATCATCGCCAATTACGTCCCGCCGCGTGTGGCGGACCGCGTGCCTGCGGCCTTTCAATCGCCGCTTCTGGCGCAGCGCCTGTCCACCAAGGTGCTGATGTATAACGAAGACGCCAACCCAGACGGCGCGCCGATCGACAATCTGTGGCAACTGACCACCGAAGACTGGCGGGGCCGGGTGATCATGGTCGACCCGCTTCAGCGTGGTGATTATCTGGACCTGATGACCGAGATCGTGCTGCGCGCAGATGACGTGGCTGCCGCTTACGAGGCCCAGTTCGGCACGGCCATCGCGCTTGACGGTGCCGCGAATGCGGGCGAGCGGTTTATCATGGATCTGTTCGCGAACGATCTGATCCTTGTCGGGTCGACCGACGATGTGAACGTCGCTGTCGGTGCGATCGGCCAGGACAATCCGCCGGTCGGCTTTACCAGTTATTCAAATCGCCGCGACAACGCGGACGAGGGATGGGCGTTACAGGTCGCAAACGGTGTCGCACCGTCGCCGGGCATCATCTTTCCTGCTGTGCTGGCCTTGTCCGCCACGCCGAACAATCCCGCAGCCGCGCGCCTTGCCATCGACTTTCTGATGGGAGACGAGACCGAAACCGGCGGGCCGGGACTTGCGCCGTTCTATGTCGCGGGCGACTACATGACCCGCAGCGACATCCCGCCCCATCCGGATGCGGTCTCGCTGGAGGACCTCAATGCCTGGAGCATCGATCCCGCCAGCACGGCCACGATCCGGGCCGACGTCGGTGACCTGATCCTGACGCTGCAATAACGCAAGCGTGCACGGCGGGGGCGGCAGGCCCCCGCCACATCGTGATTGTTTCCTGCAAGGACACCCCAAGATGACGGATATTGCGACGAAAATGCAAGGCAGGCGCGTGCTGTTTCGCCAAGGCACGCTGCTCAAGACACTTGTGCTTGCGATCCTGATTGCGCTGATCGTTCTGCCGCTGCTCAGGACCGTGCTGTTCACGCTGCAGGCCGATACGATCCGGGCCTGGTCGGATGTCCTGTTCGGGCGACTTGCGCCGAATCTCTTTTACAAGCCGCTGGCCAATACGCTGTTGATCGGCGTTGTCGTATCGGCGGGATGCGTGTTGCTGGGCGGCTTTCTGGCCTGGCTTGTGGTGATGACCAACGTGCCGTTTCGCAAGACGATCGGTGTGATGGCGACATTGCCATTCATGATCCCGTCCTTTGCGGCAGCGCTGGCCTGGGGGTCGCTGTTTCGCAACGACCGTGTCGGTGGGCAGGTCGGGTGGCTGCAAGGCATGGGTCTTGACGTGCCGGACTGGCTTGCCTGGGGGATGGCCCCGACGCTGATCGTTCTGACGCTGCACTATTTCAGCCTTGCCTTCACCATCATTGCCGCAGCCCTTGCCACCGTGAACGCCGATCTTGTCGAGGCCGCGCAGATCGCCGGCGCAAAGGGGCGGCGGATCCTTGTCGGGATCATCCTGCCCGTGACCATGCCCGCGCTTGTCGCGGCTGGATCGCTGTGTTTCGCGGGCGCGGTGTCGAATTTCGCAACCCCCGCGCTGCTTGGGCTGCCGGTGCGGATGCAAACGCTGTCGACGCGGCTTTTCGGCATGATCGAAGTGGGGCAGGTCGGGCGCGGCTATGTGATCGGCATCCTGCTGGTGCTGGTCTCAGGCATCTTCCTGTGGGCGGGAAACCGGATTGTCTCGGGGCGGCGGTCCTATGCCACGATCACGGGCAAGGGCGGCCGTGCCAAGCGGTTCGACCTGCGCGGCGCGCGCTGGCCCTTGTTCGGCGTCGCCATGGTGATCTTGCTCAGTTCGACGGTCGTGCCGGTCATCGTGCTGGCGGCATCAAGCCTTGCGCCATCCTCGGCGAACCTGTTTTCGGACTGGACGCTGCATTACTGGATCGGCCAAAGCAATCCGGCCTTTGCCCAAGGTATTCCGGGGATCGCTTATAATGAAGATATCCTGCGCGCCCTGACCATCACGGTCAGCCTTGGGCTTGCCGTTGCCTTTTCGGGGATGGTGGTCGGATTGCTTGCCTCCTACACAACCGCGCGATACCGCGATGGCTGGATGTCGGCGGCGATCACGCAGATCAGTTTCCTGCCCCTGCTGGTGCCCGGCATCGCCTTTGGCGCGGCCTATATCGCCTATCTGGGTGCGCCGATCGGACCCTTTCCTGCGCTTTACGGCACATTCGCGCTGCTGGTGATCGCGGCGACAGCCTATCTTCTGCCGTTTTCGGTGCAGACGGGGCGCCCCGTGATCCAGCAGGTCGGGGGCGAGCTGGAAGAAAGCGCGCGCCTGACAGGGGCCGGTTTCGGGCGCAGGCTTTTGCAGATCACGGTGCCGCTTGCGATCCGCGGTCTTGCGGCAGGCGGCATCCTGATCTTTGTCAAAATCATCCGCGACCTGTCGCTTGTGGTGCTTTTGTTCACGCCGACCATGCCGGTCCTGTCGGTGCTGGCGTATCGCTATGCCTCCGAGGGGTTCGGCCAGTTTGCAAATGCGATCACCGTCGTGATCCTGTTCTTGTCCATCGCCGCCACGCTGATCGCGAACCGGCTGCAATCCAAATCACAGCCCTGGCTGCAGAACTGAAGGTGTACCATGTTGGAAATCCGCAACCTGTTCAAACGCTTCGGCGGATTCGAGGCCGTCAAGGACGTCTCTATCGCGGTGCCGGACGGGGCTTTTCTGGTGCTGCTGGGGCCGTCGGGCTGTGGCAAGACAACGCTGCTGCGGATGCTGGCAGGGCTTGAATTGCCATCGGGCGGGCAAATCCTGTTTCAAGGACAGGTCGTATCGGACGGCGACCGCGCCTGGTCGGTAGATCCCGCGCATCGCAATTCGGGCCTTGTGTTCCAATCCTACGCGCTTTGGCCGCATATGTCCGTGGCCGGGAATGTGGAATGGCCGCTCAAGGTGATGAAGATGCCAAAGGCCGACCGTGCCGCACGTGTCAGCGAGGTGCTGGCCCTGCTCGACATCGCCCAGTTGGCCGACCGTTATCCCAACGAGATATCGGGTGGCCAGCAGCAGCGCGTGGCGATTGCCCGCACGATCGCGCCCAAACCCTCGGTGCTGTTGTTCGACGAACCTTTGTCCAATCTGGACGCCAAGCTGCGGGTCGAGATGCGCACGGAACTGATGCGCCTGCACCGCGCGACCGGCGCAACCACCGTCTATGTCACCCACGACCAGATCGAGGCGATGACGATGGCCACCCATGTCGCGGTGATGAACCAAGGCCGAGTCCAGCAATTCGGCACGCCCGGCGATCTTGTCGCCCACCCCGAGACGGCCTTTGTCGCGACCTTCGTGGGCACGCCGCCCAACAACATGGTCCCGGTGGTGAAGAATGGCAGCGGCTACAAGGTCGGTGGCCGTTTGATGGAAATGTCGGCTCCGGCAGACGATTGTATGGCAATGGTGCGGGCGGAACATATGACCCTTGCTCAGACCGAAGGCCCGATGACGCTGCCGATGGAACTTGTTGAGACCAGTACCATCGCGGGGCGCACCATGGTGACAGGCTTGCGCGACGGTCTGCGCCTGACCGCGATCGTGGATCATGCACCAGCGGCCCGCGTCGGCGACACGATCCAGTTCCGCCTGCCCGCTAGGCCGGACAGTTGGTTCGCTCCTGACGGCCGGAGGATCGGCTGATGCGGGTCTTGCTGGTCCGCCACGGGCAGTCGGAATGGAATGCCGCGCGGCGCTTGCAAGGGCAGGCGGACATTGGCCTGTCCGATCTTGGCAAATCGCAGGCCGAGGCGCTGCGCCCCGTCATCGCCGCTGTGGCGCCGTGCCGTGCCATTGCATCGGATCTGGAACGGGTCAGGCAGACCGCCCGGCGTATCGGTGCAGTCGCACCGCGCTTCACCGCCGGGCTGCGCGAGATTGACGTCGGTCATTGGACAGGCCGCCCCATCGCCGAGATCCGCGCCGAGGACGAACAGGCCTATCAGGGCTGGCGCGCTGGCACCAGCGCGCCTCCCGGCGGCGAGGTCTGGACGGATTTTGTGGCCAGAGTGGCGCAGGTGATCGAACATGAACGTCAAGATCCCTGTGACAACCTGTTGGTCGTCTGCCACGGCGGGGTGATCCGCGCGCTTTTGCAGCATTATGTCGGCCTGTCGCCAGCTCAGGTCATCCCTGTCGCACCCGCCAGCCTGAGCGCTTTTCGCCTGGGTGCCGGTAAACCACCCAGATTGGAGCTGTTCAATTATTCCCCCGACCGGCTGGAGTTCGGGGCGCCGGACTAGGGCGGATCATGGCCGCGGTGCGCCTGGGCCCTGCGGGTTGCAATGCCCTGTCATGCGCCGCCGTCCGGCAGGTGTCAGATGTCACGCCCAGGTTTGCGTATCGGCCGCAGGACAGTCTTGGTCTGCCGCCGCGCACCCGTTGCTGCCATGCCAAGACTGGGACGACGTGGTTGCAGTTCGCCATCCGCGCGTGTTCCGCAATCTCGGGCTTGTCGGGCGGCCCTGCGCCGCCCTGCATGACATTGCCCCGAAACGCAGCCGGCACTGAAAGGAAATGATGATCTGGCAGGTTTGGCCGACCTGCGGTAAGCGTCAGCCATGGACAAAAACTCGCATCCGACCAGATCGTGGCGTCTGTCTGTGGCGCCGATGATGGACTGGACCGACCGTCATTGCCGGTATCTGCACCGGCTGATGT
>DAISXL010000050.1:7141-13656 GCA_036825855.1 Yoonia sp. | reverse complement strand
GGCCCCCGAACTGTTGCAGATTGCTGCGCAGCCAGCCTGTCGCGCGTGACGTATCCCCGCGCGCCAGATCATCATCCAGATCGGGCACCGCCACCCGCAGCGCCTGATGCAGGCAACCTGCATAGACATTGCCCAGGGTATAGGTCGGGAAATACCCGAACAGCCCTTCGGACCAATGCACATCCTGCAACACGCCGTTGGACGGACGGTCTACCGCGAAACCGAAATCGGCGGCAAAGCGGTCGTTCCACGCGGCCTCCAGATCACTCACCGCCAGATCGCCCGACACCAGCGCGCGTTCCAGATCGAAGCGCAGCAGCACATGCAGGTTATATTGCAGCTCGTCCGCTTCGGTGCGGATGAACCCGTCGCTGACGCGGTTGACGCAGGCGTAGAACGCATCTTCATCCGCAATACCGAAATCCCCGAACGCGTCACGCATCTGCCCGTAAAGCCAGCCGGTAAAGGCGCGGCTGCGGCCAAGCTGATTTTCGTAAATCCGGCTCTGGCTTTCATGCACGCCCATCGACACGCCAGCGCCGAGCGGCGTCAGCAGATGCGCGCGGTCGATCCCCTGTTCATAGGCGGCATGGCCGACCTCGTGGATCGTGGAATAGAAACAGTTGAACGGATCGGCGGGATTGGTGCGCGTCGTGATCCGCACATCAAGGCCGGACCCCGAAGAGAAAGGATGCACCGCCTTGTCGATCCGGCCTGTGTCCAGATCATAGCCAAAGGCCAGCGCAAGCTTGGTCGACAGCGCAAGCTGCGCTGTTTCGTCAAAAAGACCCGTCAGCGCAGGCGGCTTGGGCCGGTCCAGCACGGCGGCGCGCAACTCCACCAAGCGCGGACGCAAGGCGGCGAACATCGCGCTCAGGCTCTCCCCCGTCGCGCCGGGTTCGTAATCGTCCAGCAGCGCATCATAAGGATCGGCATTGCCCGCGATGGCGGCGGCCTCTTCACGGCGCAAATCAAGCACCTGTTGCAACACCGGCAGAAACGCCGCGACATCCTCTTCCGCGCGGGCCTTGGCCCAAATCCGGTGCGCGCGCGATGTGGTCTGCGCGAGCGCGGTGGCCAGCCGCGCCGGCACCTTGGTCGCGCGGTCGAAACTGCGCCGGATATGGCGCAGGTTGGCGGCCGCGACATCATCCGCCGCCTCGGCTGCCTCCAGCCAGTCGCCCACCCGCGGGTCCGTGCGGCGCGCGTGCAGGATGCTGGCCATCGCGCCATGTTCCTCGGCGCGCTGCGTGCCTGCGCCATCGGGCATCACGGTTTCCTGATCCCACCCCAGACGGCCCGCCACCTGCGCCAGCGCCTCGGTGTCGCGCTGAAAGGCCATCAGATCGCTATAGGCAGTCATCATGCAGTCCTCACGGATTGGGGTTTGGGATAGCGCGCCATGAACCGCGCCCGCAGGATCGCGGCCCAGAGGATCACGGCCACGAATTGATGCGTGATCGCCAGATGCACGGGCGCCATGTAGATCACGGTCACGATGCCCAGCACGACCTGCACAGCCATCACCGCCATCATCATGTTGAAGGCCACACGGATATAGCGGTTGGCCGATTTGCGCGCGATCCACCAGATCACCAGCGCGCTGGCAAACAGGATATAGCCCGCCATCCGGTGCATGAACTGCACGAGCCCCGCATCCTCGAAGAAATTGCGCCACAGCGGGTCAAGGTTGAAAGGCTCGGGCGGAAAAAACCCGCCCGCCATCAGCGGCCAATCCGGAAAAGCGCGGCCCGCGTCGATGCCAGCGACCAGCGCGCCGAGCAGGATCTGCACAAAGGCCAGCCCGACCAGCACGCCGCCCCATTTTGCCAGCCGCGGATCCCCCGACCGGCGCGCCTGCAACAGCTCTGCCGAGGATCGGCCCAGCAGATAGACATACCAGGCGATAAAGCCGAAAATCACAAAAGCCAGCCCCAGATGTGTGGCCAACCGGTAGGAGGCCACGCTCAGCATCCCTTCCTGCAAGCCCGAGGCCACCATCCACCAGCCGATCGCGCCCTGCAATCCACCCAAGGCGCCAAGGAACAACAGCCGTCCGGTCCAGCCCGCAGGGATCTGACGGCGCAGCAGGAAATAGAGGAACCCCAAAGCCCAGACGAGGCCGATGAACCGGCCCAGCTGCCGATGACCCCATTCCCAATAATAGATGACCTTGAACTCATCCATGCTCATCCCGCGATTCATCAGCTGGTACTGCGGGATCTGGCGGTATTTCTCGAACTCGGCCTCCCAGGCTTCGGCCGACAGCGGCGGCAAGGCCCCCGTGACCGGTGCCCATTCGGTGATCGACAACCCACTGTCGGTCAGCCGCGTCAGCCCGCCGACCGCGATCATGATCACGACCAGCGCGAACAGCGCCATCAGCCAGGCCCTGATCGCGCGCCGCGCGCCTTGCCCCGCAAGGGCGATCCCGCCGGGGGTTGCCGCCTGCTTCGGGCTGTCGCCGACCTCTTCGAAAATGCTGCGTTTGGTTGCCATGGCCGTCTTCCTTGTGTTGCGCGGAACCTAGGTCCAGCACACCCCAAGCGCAAGCGTCAGGGTGCCACAGGTCCTAACTGCGGTCTTTCCAGCGCACCATCTGGCGCAGGATTCCGTGCAGCATCTGCACATCCGCCCGCGTCAACGGCATCCGCGACCACAGGTTGCGCAGGTTCATCTGCATATTGGGGGCCTTGTCCGCAGGGAAAAAGAACCCCGCCTCATCAAGCCGGTCCTGATAATGATCGGCCAGCTTCTCGATCTCGACCTGCGTCGCCCAGTCGCCCGGCGCATCATGGCGCAAAGGCACGACCTCGGTTGCGATCCGCCGCCATTCATAGCCCAGCAACAGCACGCATTGCGCAAGATTCAGCGACGGAAAGTCCGGGTTCACCGGCACGGATATAATGGCATTAGCGCGCGCGATATCATCGTTTTCCATGCCCGCGCGTTCCGGGCCGAACATGACGGCAACCTTGCCGCCTGCGGCAATGCGCGCATGGGCGTCCTGCATCGCGGCCTCGGGCGACATGACTGGCTTGGTCAAGCCGCGCGGCCGCGCGGTCGTGGCATAGACGAAATCGCAATCGGCAATCGCGGCGGGTGTATCAGCGAATAATTGCGCTTCATCCAGTAGACGGCCCGCGCCGCTGGCCATGGCCACAGCGCGCTGGTTGGGCCAGCCGTCGCGGGGGGCGATCACGCGCATCCGGTCCAGCCCGAAATTCCACATGCCGCGCGCGGCGGCGCCGATGTTTTCGCCCATCTGCGGACGGATCAGGACAAAGGCAGGCTGCGGGGTCGTCACGGGCATCGGGGATCCTTGGCTGAAACTGCGCCCTGTTACGCTGCCCCCCGCCTCAAGGCAAGCAAGGCATGGCCAAAGCCCGCGATCCCCGCTAGATACGGGCGAACCTTTCCCAGACCGGACCAAGCCAGATGTCGGACGCCGCAGAGACACCGCAAATCTACCTGATCACACCCACGGATTTCGACATCGAAACCTTTCCCGACCGGCTGTCTGCCTGTCTGGACAGCATCGAAATCGGCTGCGTCCGGCTGGCGCTCGCAACCAAGGACGACGCCAAAATCGCCCGCGCGGCCGACGCTTTGCGCGCCGTGACCCATGCACGCGATGTGGCCCTGGTGATCGAAAGCCATGTGCTGATGGTCGACAGGCTGGGCCTTGACGGGGTGCATCTGCTCGATGCCGCGCGGTCGGTGAAGAAGATCCGCAAGGATCTGGGCGATGACGCCATCGTCGGGGCCTTCTGCGGCAATTCGCGCCATGACGGCATGACCGCGGGCGAACTTGGCGCCGATTACATCAGCTTCGGCCCTGTCGGCGCCACCGGCCTGGGCGACGGGCGCACCGCTGATCTGGACCTTTTCGCCTGGTGGTCGGACATGATCGAAGTGCCGGTCGTCGCCGAAGGCGCATTGACCGCCGAACTGATCCGACACCTGACCCCGCACACGGATTTCTTCGGCATCGGCGACGAGATCTGGCGCGAAGACGATGCCGTGGCGGCACTCGGCACGCTCCTGAAGGCGATGAGCTCTTAGCGACTTCTTTTTTCCAAAAATACTCCGGGGTGAGGAGCGCAGCGACGAGGGGCAGCGCCCCTAGCTGGCCAACCCCGCGCGCACCCGCTCCTCCAGGGCACGCGCCAGAACCTTGCGGTCGGCAAAATCGCGGACCTGCACGGGCGGGTGATAGATCACGGTCACGCCGCCCTGGTGCTTGGCGGCCAGCGTGTGCAGCAGATGCGGGCCGAACTCCATATCGCCCCACCAGCCATAGAACCGTGCATCCGCCCCTGCGGGGGCGTGATAGCGCAGGGTGACGGGCTGCACCTGCAGATGATCGCGCAATGCGGGGTCCAGAAAGGCCGCAAACAGCGTCGGTTTGAAGGGCAGCACCTGCAGACCGTCGGTGGATGTGCCTTCGGGAAAGAACAGCAGCTTGTGCCCCGCCTGCAACCGCGCGCGGAACGTGTCGATCTGGCTCAGCGTGTCGCGCCGGTCACGGCGGATGAACACCGTGCCCGTCGCGCGCGCCAGCCAGCCAATTCCGGGCCAGCCCGCCACCTCGGATTTGGACACGAAATAGATCCGCTTTCGCGCGTTCAGCGCAAAGATATCCAGCCAGCTTGCATGATTGGCGACCACCGCCCCCGGACTGCGCATCGGCGCGCCTTGCATGCGGTACCGCAGGCCCAACAGCACAAAGGCCGCGCGGCACACGCCTTGGGTGACATAGGGTGTGACGGGGCGACGCAGCCCGCAAAGCGGACGCTCGACCAGACGGATCAGCAGCAGCACAACCAGCCCGCCAAAGACCAGCAGCGCCAAAGGTGCACCGCGCCGCACCACGCGCAGCCAGTCGACCCAGGACAGCGGCGGATGCACAGGCGCCGCCGCGCCGCGCCATGTCTCAGCCATTTGAAAGCGGCCTTGCGTAAAGATCCCTGTGCCGCGTGCTGACGTGTGAGGTCGGCAGGATCAAGCAGACATCGGTGGTATTGAACGCCGCGTCCACATAGACGCCCTGCCCCACGACGCCCCCGATCCGCAGATAGGCCTTGATCAGCGCGGGCGTGTCGCGCATCGCGGCAACGCGGTCGATCCTGTCCAGCGGCAGCGGCGTGAAATCCCGCGCGCCCGCACCATTCGCCTGCACCTGAAAGGGTGGCGGGGCGGCATGGCGGTGGAACAAAAGGCTGAGCGGTGCGGCCAGACGGTCAAGGTCGGTGCCATGGAACGAGGCGACCCCGAACAGCACGTCGATGCCACGCGCCTGCACATGATCGGCCAGCGCCTGCCACAGATGCATCATGGCCATGCCGCCGCGATAGTCCGGATGCAGGCAGGACCGGCCAAGCTCCAGCAACCGCAGCCCCGACCGCGTCAGCGGCGCAAGGTCGAATTCGCTCGCGCAATAGAATTGTCCTGCTGCGGCCGCGGCCTGCGCGTCCATCAGACGGTAGACGCCGACAACCTGATCCGCGTTTGGCCGTGCCAGATCGCGCAGGATCAGATGGGTGGCATGCGGGTCGAATTCATCCTGTTCAAGACCCGCGGCATGATCGACCAGCGGGCCGTCGCCGCCCAATTCGGCCACGAACACATCGTAGCGCAGGCGCTGCGCCGCGCGCAGGTCGGCCCGCGTCCGGGCGATGGCCACCGCGAACTGCGGCGAAGGCCGCGGGTACAGGGTCTGGGGATCGGCGCTGATATTGGTCATTAAGACTTGGTTAACTTTTTCGCCGCATGAGTTGGACGAGCCTACGAAGCAAATGGTTGACAGGAATTGAAAATAGACTACTCAGGGTTGTAACTGGTTTGCGGTAACGATTTCCAAGACAATGTGGTTTCCATCGATGACGATCTTACCCGCCTCTCTGAAGTTCACGGTGATCCGGCCCGCGATATTGGACTGGACCTGCCCCACGCCCCAATCGGGCTGCCGGGGATGCCGCACCAGCATACCTGGTTCCAGAATGGCGTTCATTCCTGACATACCTGTTTCCCCTTACTGGAGCCTACGCCATGCAGCCTGATCTTGCCACACTCGTCGGCTCGCGGATTTGTCACGACCTTATCAGCCCAATCGGGGCCATCGGCAATGGGCTCGAGTTGCTGTCGCTGACGGATGGCGATCAGGGGGCGGAAATGGACCTGATCTCTGACTCGGTCCAGAACGCAAATGCCCGGATCCGGTTCTATCGCATCGCCTATGGCGCCGCCAGCGCCGATCAGATGCTGAGCAGTGCCGAGGTTCTGTCTTTCATCTCGGTTTTGGCACGCGGCGGGCGGTTCACCTATTTCTGGCAGGTCGCCGAGGACCGCCCCCGCCGCGAGGTACGCTGCGCGCTCTTGTTGCTGCAGTGTTTCGAGGCGGCGATGCCCGTCGGCGGCGATATCCACGTCAAATTCATCGATGACCGCTGGGTGCTAAGCGCGGAAAGCCTGCGGTTCAAGATCGACCCCTGCCTGTGGGATCGTCTGGCCGA
>DAISXL010000050.1:0-7041 GCA_036825855.1 Yoonia sp. | reverse complement strand
CCCATGCCGAATTCGCCGCCATCGGCGAACTGGGTCGAGGCATTGTGCATCAGGATCGCGCTGTCGAGCTGGGCAAAGAAATGGGCGGCGGCTTGCGCGTCTTCGGTGATGATCGCGTCGGTGTGGTTGGACCCGAACTCGCGGATATGGGCGATGGCGGCATCCACGCCGTCGACCAGTTTGGCGGCACAGATCATGTCGAGGAATTCCTGCCCGAAATCCGCGGGTTGCGCCTTGGTCGTGCCGGGGATCTTGGCCAGATCGCCATCGGCGCGCACCTCGACCCCGGCTTTCAGCAGCGCATCAATCAGCAAGGGCCCGTGCTGGGTATAGAACCGCCAGTCGATCAGCAGGCATTCCATGGCACCGCAGATCCCCGTGCGGCGGGTTTTGGCGTTCAGCACGATCTCCAGCGCCATGGCGGGGTCGGCTGTGGCACCGACATAGATATGGCAGATGCCTTCGAGATGGGCAAAGACCGGCACGCGCGCCTCGCGCTGGACAAGCCCGACAAGCCCCTTGCCGCCGCGTGGCACGATCACGTCGATATGGTCGGTGGCGGTCAGCATCGCCGACACGGCGGCACGGTCACGCGTTGGCACAAGCTGGATCGCGGTGGCAGGCAAGCCCGCCTGTTGCAGGCCCGTTTGCAGGCATTTGTGGATCGCAGTCGAGGAATGGAAACTTTCCGACCCGCCCCGCAGGATCACCGCATTGCCCGATTGCAGGCAAAGCGCACCAGCGTCGGCGGTCACATTGGGGCGGCTTTCATAGATCACACCGACCACGCCCAAAGGCGTGCGCACGCGGCGGATATGCAGGCCGGTGGGCATGTCCCATGCGGCAATCACCTCGCCTACGGGGTCGTGCTGGGCCGCGACATTGCGCAAGCCTTCAGACATGGCGCGGATGCGCGGTTCGGTCAGGATCAGGCGGTCCATCATCGCGGGCGACAGGCCCTTTTCTTCGCCATAGACCTGATCTTCGGCATTGGCGTCGAGGATGTCCATGATGTTGTCGCAGATCGCATCGGCGGCGCCGATCAGCGCGGCGTATTTGCGTTCTGAACCTGTGGTGGCCAGAACGGTCGCTGCCGCGCGCGCATCGGCGCCGATCTGTGCCATCAGGGCGGAAATGTCAGTCATGTCTTGTCCTCACAGCACCATATCGTCGCGATGCACCAAAGCGGCGCGGCCTTCGTACCCCAGAATCGCCGCAATCTCGGTCGAGCGGCGGCCCATGATCTGACGCGCCTCGGCGCTGGTATAGCGGGTCAGGCCCTGCCCCAGATGCACGCCCGCCGCATCGGCGATGGTGATGACCTCGCCGCGCCCGAAACTGCCGATGATTGCCGTCACACCGGCGGGCAGCAGGCTTTTGCCTGATAACAGCGCCTTGCCCGCGCCTGCATCCACCGTCACCGTGCCGCGCGGTTTCATCGCGGCGATCCAGCGTTTGCGCGCGGCCTGCGGGTCGACCTGTGCGGTGAACCATGTGCTGCGCGCGCCATCCGCCAAAGCCTTGAGCGGGTGCAGGTCCGTGCCAAGGGCGATGGCCATGGCACAGCCGCCTTCGGTCGCGATTTTCGCGGCCATGATTTTGGTGATCATCCCGCCTTTGGACAGGGTTGATCCGACATCGCCGGCCATGCCTTCGATCTCGGGCGTGATTTTGTCAACAATGGCAAGGTGTTGCGCGGTGCTGTCGATCTTGGGGTTGCCGGTGTAAAGCCCGTCGACATCCGACAACAGCACCAGTTGATCCGCGCCGATGGTGACGGCGACCTGTGCGGCAAGGCGGTCATTGTCGCCATAGCGGATTTCATCGGTGGCGATGGTGTCGTTTTCGTTGACGATGGGCACAACGCCAAAGCCCAGCATGGTTTCCATGGTGGCACGGCTGTTGAGGTAACGTCGTCTGTCCTGCGAATCTTCAAGCGTGACAAGGACTTGACCCGCGATGATGCCATGCGGCGCAAGCGCCTGTTCATAGGCTCGCGCCAGCCTGATCTGACCGACGGCGGCGGCGGCCTGTGACTGTTCCAGCGCCAGTGCCGCCTGCGGCAGGCCCAGAACACCGCGCCCCAAAGCGATAGAACCGGAAGAGACAAGGATCACATCCGCGCCGCGCGCCTTGATCTGTGCCACGTCAGCCGCAAGTGATGTCAGCCAGTCCTGCCGTAAAGCACCCGTCGCGGCATCGACCAGCAAGGCCGAGCCGATCTTGACGACCAGCCGTTTGGCGCCGCTTAAGGTTGCCATTCGGGGTCATCCGTAGCAGCGTCTGCGGTGCGGTGGCGCAGGCGGTTGTCGTCGATCTCGGCGCGCAAGGCGCGCAGCACGTCGGTGATCCCTTCGCGGCTGACGCCGGACATCAGCATCACGGGGCCGACTGCAACCGCGGCCAGCTCGTCGCGCAGGAAGGCGCGTTCTTCGTCGTCGAGCGCGTCGATCTTGTTCAGCACGGTGATGCGGGGTTTATCGGCCAGATCGCCGCCATATTGTTCCAACTCGTGGATGATCGTCACCAGATCGCCCGCCGGATCGCCGGAGGTGCCGTCGATCAGATGCAGCAAAACGGCACAGCGTTCGACATGGCCAAGGAACATATCGCCCAAACCCCGCCCTTCGCTGGCACCCGCGATCAGGCCGGGGATGTCGGCGACCACGAATTCCACATCGTCCACACCGACGACGCCGAGGTTGGGGACCAAAGTGGTAAACGGATAATCCGCGACCTTGGGGCGCGCGTTGGAGGTTGCCGCCAGAAAGGTGGATTTGCCCGCATTGGGCATGCCCAAAAGACCCACATCGGCGATCAGTTTCAACCGCAGCCAGATCGTGCGTTCAATCGCCTCTTGCCCCGGATTGGCGCGGCGGGGGGCCTGATTGGTGGCCGTCTTGAAATGCAGGTTGCCCCAGCCACCGTTGCCGCCTTTGGCGATGATGACGCGCTGGCCGACCTCGGTCAGGTCGGCGATGACGGTTTCCTCGTCCTCGTCGATGATCTCGGTGCCGACAGGGACGCGCAGGACCTTGTCCTCGCCATCCTTGCCGGTGCGCTGGCTGCCCATGCCGTGCTGGCCGTTGCCCGCGAAAAAGTGCTGCTGATAACGGAAGTCGATCAGCGTGTTCAGCCCGTCGACAGCCTCGACAATCACATCGCCGCCATTGCCGCCGTCGCCGCCGTCCGGCCCGCCATATTCGATGAACTTTTCGCGGCGGAAGGAAATACAACCCGCACCCCCGGCACCGGACCGGATATAGACCTTGGCAAGATCGAGAAACTTCATAGGTTCGGGCTTTCTGGGCTGTTCAGCGCAGGCGATAGTCTATTGTGCCGCGCTTCTCAAGCCATCGGCCCGATCACGCACCTGTTTTCAGCGTATAGGTCCATGTCGGCACCGTCGCCCCGCGCGAGACGGAGAAAGCCTCTGCATCGCCCAGATAGTCGAAGCCGCAATTGGTCAGCACGCGGGCGGAACCGGGGTTGTCCTGAAACACCTCGGCAAAGATGCGTTCGGACTGGTGCGGGTTCGCGGCGATCAGGGCGCGCACGGCCTCTGACGCATAGCCCGTGTTCCAGAAAGCCGGTGCGATCCAGTAGAAGATTTCCGATTGCGCGCGGTCCATGCGTTCAAGGCTGATCAGCCCCAGTGCCTCGGCATGGCCATTGGCGGACCCGTCGATGATCCAGACATCCTCGGTCCGGTCGGGGCGCAGGGCGCGTTCGATCATGGCCTCGACCGTGCCGGGGGGCAAGGGATGGGGCACGGACCGTGTGCCGCGCGCGACGCGGTCGTCGCTGGCATACATGGCGATCAGCCCTGCATCCGATTTGCGGCACGGGCGCAGGATGAAACGATCCGATTGAATCGTCTGCTGCACTGCGATTTCCTCGTGGATCATGTTTTCCCTCCTCGAAAACAAGCCAGTTTGGCGCTGTCTAGACCGACATGGTGGCGATTTTGTGAATAAAAAAGGGGACCGGCTATACCGATCCCCTCAAATTTTAGGCTTGAGACTTTCGGCTTACTCTGCGGCCTCCGCCACAGGGAGAACCGAAATAAAGGTGCGGCCTTTCAGGCCCTTGTGAAAGGTCACGGCGCCTTCGGCTGTTGCAAAGATCGTGTGATCCTTGCCCATGCCGACACCCATGCCTGGCCACATCTTTGTGCCGCGCTGGCGCATGATGATGTTGCCGGGGATGACGGCTTCGCCGCCGAATTTCTTCACACCAAGACGACGACCCGCAGAGTCGCGTCCGTTACGGGATGAACCGCCTGCTTTTTTATGTGCCATCTCGTCTCTCCTTAAGCTTTGGACAGCTCGGCTGCTTGCGCAACCCAGCCTTCACGTTCGATGCGGCCTTTGAACGACAGCTTTTCGTTGAAGGCAGCGATATCCTCTTCGGACCAGGCTGCGATCTGCGCAAATGTCGTCACGCCGGCGGCATGCAGTTTCTTTTCCAGTGCAGGGCCGACGCCCGACAGCAGTTTCAGGTCGTCGCCACCGGCAGGCGCTGCGGCGGCGTTGGGCGCTGCGGCTTTCTTGGGCTTGGCGATGCCTTTGGGGTTCACGCGGGGCGTGATGTCCATCTTGATGCCAGCACCGGACACAGCGGCCATCACGCCGGATTTGTCGGCACCTGTTTCCAGGATGTCGGCGATCCGCACCAGCGTCAGTTGCTGACGGTGGCCTTTCTTGCGCTGGCTGCCGTGCTTACGACGGCGCTTGACGAAGTTGATGGTCTTTTCGCCCTTGATCTGGTCGATCACCTCGGCCTGCACGCCTGCACCTGCAACCAAAGGAGCACCAACAGTCGAGCCGACCATCAGAATCTCGTTGAACTGGATCTTGTCGCCAGCTTTGGCATCCAGCTTTTCGACGCGCAGAACGTCGCCAGAGGCGACCTTGTACTGCTTGCCGCCGGTTTTGAGAACCGCAAACATATGTTATTCCTTCATTTTCCGCGTCACTGAGGCCCCGGGATGATCCGGCGTTTGGTGCCTGTGGACAGCGCGCCCGTAGGCGTCATTTCGCACAATTCCCGACAAGACCCTTGCCGAGATGGCGGCTTATCAGTCCAATGCCCCTGTAAGTCAAGCCAAAAGAAGGTGAAAAACCCCCCATGCGCCCTGCCCTGATCCTGCCACTGATCCTTGCCGCCTGTGCCACGGACCCAAGCAATCCCGGTGTGCCGGTGTTCACGCCGCTGACCGCCATGACCGACCCCGGCTATGCGCAAAAGCGCGGGCAGGTCGAGATTATCGTCAAGACGAATTACGACGCGATCCGCCGCGACATCGACGCAGGCGGCGGGCCTGCGCTGACGGCGGCGATGGATGCGGCGGGTGTGCCGCCGCAAGACCGGCCCACCCGCATCATCCAGTTGCAATCCGACATGGGGCTTTACGATGCGAACCCCGGCGCGCTGGTCACGGCGCTGATGGTATTCGGCGGCTAGAACGTGCCCACCACGCTGTCGCGGAACGCCACCAGATCCCAGAACGCCTTGGACCGCGCAATGTCATCGGCCAGATCGGTCGGCACACCACGCGCGACCATGCGGCCATAAAGCTCTTGCGGGAAGCCCGGCGATACGGAAGGCACGCTGACCATCGGGTTGATGTCGGTCGGGCGCGCCGCCGCTTCGGCGGGGCACCCACGGGTCGGGTCGCCATTGGCGCGGCGGCCGTCGGCCTGCAGTTTCTGCACGGCCGCGAAATAGATCGCACATTCGTTGAACACCAGCCGTTCCTGACGCGGATCGCCCGTCGGCAAGGCGGGATCGACCGAGACCAGAGGCGCCTGTGCGCTGCATCCGGCCAGAAGTCCAAGAACGAGTGCGGCAGTCAGTTTCAGTTGCAAAGTCCTGTTCCCTCTTTTTGATCAGGCTGCACCATACCGCGTTTCGCCCGCTTGCCAAGTCCGCTTACAGGTCCTGACTGATGATGAAGCCAGAAGCTGCCGTCCCCAGATCGCGTGACACGCGCAGGAACATCTGGTCAAAGGCAGTGAACAAGGCCGCCGTCAGGGCGCGCCCCTCGGGCGTCTGGCTGAAGGTCGTCAGTTCGACCAGTTCGTCGTCCGTCAGCGGCGCATAGGCCAGCAGCAAAAAGGCATAAAGCCATTCGGTGGTGCTGGCGCGGATCTCTTCTTCCTGCGCCCAGACATCGGCCAGCAGATCATTGGCCGTCACACCCGGCAAGGTGGCGCCCCCCGCCACCAGCGCATCCACGAACGCATAGTTGGAATTCAGCCCGCCCACGACATTGGCCTCGATCAGGTCGTTGGCGGTGATGAAATCGGTGATGAGGTCAAAGCGCGGCGTCTCAGCCAGCGCCTCTTCGGCGGCAAAGGCTTTGGCTGCGGCATCCAGCGTGGGGTCCAGCATCGCCTCGCGCGCGCCCACCTCCAGCGTGACGATCCGCTGGCCAAGGTCCGAGCGGTAGAAGTCCAGCATCGGGGTTACGTCCTGCCCGTCGAGAGCCGCGACAAAAGCCGCGCGCATTTCGGCGGTCATCGCGTCGGTGTCATAGATGCGCGCCAGGTGATCGGCCCACCGCGGCGTCATGCCGGATGGGAACATGTCGCGGGCTATCGTCTCGCCGTAGTCTGCGCCTTCTTTGCCCATGACAACGACGATCTCCGGCATGCCCACGGCATCAAACAGGGCATCGGCATCCCCGCTCTGGGCAAAGCCCGCCGCCGCAAAGGTCAGCGAGGCGGCAAGCGACATGAAAAGGCGGCGCAACATAATAGGGTCCTTTCGGGTCTTGGGCGGTATCCGTCCCGACAAACACGATTTTTGCAGCAATGCCCATGCAATTCTCGGTGAGTGCGTTTTGCCCCTTGCGCTGCGTTCCACGCCGCATTATTCCGCCTCGCATCGCGGAGAGGTGCCGGAGTGGTCGAACGGGGCGGTCTCGAAAACCGTTGAGGATGCAAGTCCTCCCAGGGTTCGAATCCCTGTCTCTCCGCCAATATAAAGGCATAGTCGCTTGAAATGTATCAGATTTTAAGACAGACAACCTAGCCT
>DAISXL010000049.1:0-13786 GCA_036825855.1 Yoonia sp. | reverse complement strand
TGCAGGATCGCATTCGCACGGGTGGCCTCGGCCAGCAGGGTGGCGAAATCGGGCACGTCATTGTCCCATTCGATCAGCGTGGGCAACGGGCCGGTGCGGGCCAGCACCTCGGCATAAAGCGTCCAGACAGGGTCCGCGACAGGCGCGCCATGGCTGTCGATCAGCAGCGTGCCCGATGGCAATTCCTCGCTGTCGTGACCGGCCAGATGGATCTCACCGACAGCAAACAGCGGGAAATCGGCCAGATAGGCGCGGGCGTCGAAACGGTGGTTGGTGGCCGAGACAAAGACGTTGTTCACATCCAGCAGCAGGCCACAGCCCGTGCGGCGCACAAGCTCGGTCAGAAAATCGGTTTCCGACAGGGTGGAACTGGCAAAGGTCAGATAGGTCGCGGGGTTTTCCAGCAGCATCCGGCGGCCCAATGTGTCCTGCACCTGATCGACATGGGCGCAGATCGTGGCCAGCGTCTCGGGTGTATAGGGCAGGGGCAAAAGATCGTTCAGCCATGCGGCACCGTGGCTGGACCATGCCAGATGTTCGGAAAAGCTCTCGGGTTGATAGCGGTCGATCAGGTGGCGCAGCCGCGCAAGGTGGTCGGGGTCCAGCCCGCCCGCGCTGCCGATAGACAGGCCCACCCCGTGGATCGACACCGCATGGCGGTCGTGCAGGGCGGCCAGCATCGCATGCGGTGCGCCGCCATCACCCATGTAATTCTCGGCATGAACCTCGATGAAGCCGATCGTGTCGGTAGCCATCATGTCGGCGAAATGCTGCGGCTTGAAACCGAGGCCGGTGGTGCGGGGAAGTGCGGGCATGGCGGCATCCTTGTGATGAGGTGGGCGGGGAGAAATCCCCGCCCCCGACAGGTCAGATCATGCAGGTGGCAGGTCGCGGTCCAGCTCTTCCAGCGAACCCATGCGCTCGGAGCCGTCAGCCATTGCGGGCAGTTCGATCTCGGCGCAGGTGCCAGCGGCGGCCAGTGTCCAGGCGTTGCCCTGGTAATCGACGGTCGATGTGCCTGCACAGGATGTGCCCGGACCGGCGGCGCAGTCATTGGCACCGGCCAGCGAGATGCCGAAGCACTTTTCCATGGCGTCGGATTGGGCATGCACGGCACCGGCGGACAGGGTCAGCGCAGAGGCGAGCGAAGCGGCAAGAGTAAGCGAAAGCGTTTTGGTCGTCATGAGAGGTAACTCCTGTTGTCGGGCTGCGTCAGTGCAGTCCCGCAAAGCAATTCGCACGACGGGGGCGATCTGTTACGGCGGTCACGCGCACGTGAACGGCTGAAAGGCTGCGCCAATTGTTTCTGGGCAAAATGCTGTCGGTGGCTGTAACATTCGCCGGACGCGTGGCGAATAGGGATCAGACCTTGCAAACCAAAGACCCTTGGGAAGACCTGATGCGCGCTGCCATCCGTGGAGATACCGTCGCTTACCGACAGCTGTTGCAGGCGATTTCGCCTGTGCTGCGTCGTGTTGTGCAGGCGCGTGGCGGCGGGCTCGGGCCGGATGCCTGCGAGGATGTCTTGCAGGACGTGCTGCTGGCAATCCACACCAAGCGGCATACATGGGTGGAAACCGCGCCATTGCGCCCGTGGCTTTATGCCATTGCGCGGCACAAGGTGGTCGATGCCTTCCGCGCCCGTGGCCGCCGCGTCGAGGTCGCGATCGAGGATTTTGCGGATGCGCTTGCCGCGCCGCAGGGGCCTGACCCGCTGGACGGGCGCGACATGGACAAGCTTCTGGGCGCACTCGAACCGCGCGCGGCAGAGATCGTGCGCGGCTTCGGCCTGCGCGGCGAGACGACAGCCGAGACGGCGGCGCGTCTGGGCATGACCGAAGGGGCGGTGCGCGTGGCGCTGCACCGGGCGCTGCGCACATTGGCGCAGCTGCGCGAAAGGATGATCGAATGAAGACCGACGACCTGATTGCGGCTCTTGCCGCCGATACGCTGCCGCAGCCAACGGTCGCGCAACGTCTGGCGCGGTCCTTTCCGGCGGCGCTGGCGGTCTGCGTGGCCGTGTTTGTGGTCTTTTGGGGCACGCGTCCCGACCTTGCCGCAGCACTTGCCTCGGCCTCCGTGCTGAAAACGCTGGTGCCTGCGCTGCTGGTGGTGCTGGCGGGGGCGGGCGTTTTGGCACTGGCGCATCCCGGTATGCGGACGGACCGGCGACTGGGACTGATCGGCCTGTTCGTCGCGGCGCTGGCCGTGGCACTTGCGGCCTATCTTTTGCGCGATGGTGTCGCGGGCGTCGCCATGGCCTTGTCAAAGCCCAGCCTGGCGACCTGCCTTGTTTCCATCCCCTTGCTAGGCCTGCCGCTTTTGGCTGCGATCCTGTGGTCTCTCTCGTCGGGGGCCGTCATGCGCCCCCGCCTGACAGGTGCGGTTGCAGGGCTGATGGCGGGCGGGGCTTCGGCATCGGTCTATTCGGCCTATTGCGACACCGATATGGTGCTTTACGTCATCCTTGCCTATGGCACGGCGATCCTGAGCCTTGCCGTGATCGGTGCGCTGGTGGGTCCGCGGGTCTTGCGCTGGTAATCGCGCAGGTGCCGCTTTTTGGGCTTCACCCACGAAGGTCCGGATGCAATACGGGGGCTGACAATAGCCCAAGCCGAGGTCACATCATGCGCCGGACAATCGCCGTTTCCGTCACAGCCCTGTTTTTGGTCGCCGGATGCACAAGCGCCCCTGCCGTCGTATCGGGTGCGGGCCCCGATGATCTTTTGAAACTGCGCGCGGGGCCGGGGCTTGCCTTTAACATCATCATAGGGCTGCCCGATGGCACCCGGCTGATCCGGCAGGATTGCGTGACCGAACTGGGCCAGCGCTGGTGCCGCGTCGCGCTGGCGGATGCGCCGGGGGTGACAGGGTATGTCTCGGCGGATTACCTGTCAGCCCCCTAGGCACGGTTTCAGCTGTCGCCTTTGGCAAAGGTGGCACCGTCCAACAGCGCGCAAGACCCGTCGGTATCAGTCAGCGTCAATTCTGCCTCCGAGATGGTGATGCCGCAGACCATCGGAAAATCCGCCGCACCTGTGTCGCCTTCCGCATCGCTGAAGGTGATGACACCGTCGGCCAGGGCATAACCACCTGTCACGGTCTTGTCGGTGCGGTCGTTGGTCATATCGAACATGCCGTCGGGCTGGAACAGAAGGGCGACATTCTCGAACATATAGGGCGTGCCGGTTGCCAGTCCCGATGCATCGGCACGGATGACAGTGCCTGCCTCTTCGAGCAGACCGCCGATGCGGTTTTCTATCGTCTGCAACTGCGCGCTGCGGTCCGCGAGAAGCGTTGTCAACTCGCCTGTCATCGCTTGCAGGGCCTGCAATTGCTCTTCGGCGGCAAGCGTGTCGCTGGCCAGCGTCTCCTGCCGTTGGGTCAGCGTGTCGACCGATTGTTGCAGGCTGTCGCGTGTCTCGGCGATGGCGGCTTGTTCGGCCTGCGCGGTTTGCAGGCGCTCTTCCAGCGAGGCCTCGGCGTCGCGCGCGGCCTGCACACGTTCTTCGGCACCGGCCGCTTCTTCGGACAATTGCGATGCCTCGGCGGACAACTGCGCGATGACGGCCTGAAGATCGGCTTCCTGCTGGCGCGCGCCTTCCAGCCTTTCGCCGATGGCGGACAGCTCTTGCGTCGACTCGGTGATCCGGTTCTGCGTTTCGGTCAGGCCGTCTTCGATCTGGGCAAGTTCGGCGCGACCCTCGTCAAGCTCGGTCTGCATCGTGTCGCGCGCGGTGCGCACCGTCGTCGCGTCATCTTCCAAAGCGGCAAAAGCGCGGCGCGCCTGTTCGAGTTCGGCAGAAACCGCGTCCAGCGCGACGGTGTTTTCGTCGCGCATCAGCGTCGCTTCTTCTGCCTCGTCGCGCAGGGTTGCGATCTGGCCCGTCAGCTCCTGCGCGGTACCCTCAAGCGCGGTTTGTGCCGCCAATCGGTCTTGCGCGTCACTGGCGACAGACCAGAAATAAAGCCCGAAAAGCCAACCCAGCAAGGCGATACCTGCGACCGCAACGCCGATCCAGCGATAGCGCGTTTCCTGTTGACTGACCTGCTGCATGTGGTTTTCCCCCGACTGTCTGGTTGATCCCTGAACGCCGCTACGCGCGGAAAGGTTCCGCCGCGCCCCATGACAGGCAAATTCCGAAGGCCCAAGGGAACCCAAACCGCGCCCGGATGATTGGGGTGTCATCACTGGATCATAGGACATACCATGGAAATTCTCGGACTTGTTGTCGTCACCGGCCTTATCTTTCTGATCGGCGATGCGATCATGCTGCCCAAGGTCGTCAAGCCGCTGTTCGAGCGGCATCTGGGTAGCGCCGTCCTGTCATCACCGCGCAAGCTGCCCGCCGTGCTGTTCTATTTGCTGTATGTGGGCGGACTTGTCTGGTTCGGCGGCTTTCCTGCGCTGGTCATCGAAGAACCCATGGTTGGCCTGATCAACGGGGCGGTTCTGGGCCTTTTTGCCTGTGGCACCTATGAACTGGTCAGCTGGACCGTGATGCGCGACTGGCATCCGTCGATGGTGGCGGTCGATATGATCTGGGGCATGGTGCTCAGCGCGGTGGCGACATGGGGCAGCGTGACCGCGATGCTGTTTTTGCGCCAGTTTTGACCGGAGATCGCAACAGGGCGCGATTTTTCGGGAACTAACAGCAGGTGCCGCCGTTAACCTGCCATGCAGCGCCTTTTTTCCCCCGCCCTGATCCTGTCCGTCGTCGGCACCATCCTCGCGGTGATCGCCTTTGTCGGGCCTTTTGGTAACACTGGCGTCGACGGAACCGTCGGCGCGGGGCTTGCCCTGACAGGCAGCGTCGGTGCGCTGCTGATGGTCGCGATCATCATGATCTGGCGCCCTCGCGGCGGCTTGGGCCTGACGGTCTGCATCCTTGCGATGCTCGCGGCCATCCTGACCGCCATCGCGGCCTTTTTCCTGATGCAATACCTGCTCGCCGGTGCCATGGCGCTGGCGTTTCTGGTGCTTATTCCCTTGACGATCCACGCTCGGAGACCCTGATGAACACACCCCTGATCCCCGCCGCGCTGGTTGCGCTGAACGCTGGTGCAGCCCTTGCCCAGCAGGACAGCTGGACCTCTTTTCATGGCGATGTGGGGTCGACGAAATTCTCCAACGCGCAAAGTTTTACCCCCGAGACTGTCACGGAGCTGGAACGGGCGTGGGATTTCCGCACCGGCGATGTCTCGGACGGGTCGGGCGAGCTGTCCGAGACGGTTTGGTCGGCCACGCCGATTTACGCCAACGAGACGCTTTATCTGGGCACACCTTTCTACCGCATCATCGCGCTTGATCCGGCAACGGGGCAGGAACAATGGTCCTATAACAGCGACTCTGAATTGGAACCGCTCACCCAGCCCGCGTTGAAGAACCGCGGTGTCGCCTATTGGGAAAGCGGGCTGGACGGTGTCTGCGAAAAACGCGTCTTTATCGGGACGATGGACGCCGAATTGCATGCGGTCGATGCCCACACCGGCGAACTTTGCGCCGACTTCGCCGACGGCGGTGTGCTGAACGTGAACCAGTGGAACGACGTGAACGACGTTTTCCCTTTTTCGCTGCTGCAACCGCCGCTGGTGGCGGGCGATACGCTGCTGATGGGCTGGGCGGGGATGGATTGGGAGTATTCCGTCGCGCCACCCGGCAACCTTCTGGCCATCGACGCGCGCACGGGCGAGTTGCGCTGGGACACGGGCTTTATCCCCGAGGAGCTGATCCCCAATACCGGCACGGCCAACATCTGGACCGCGATGACAGCGGATGTTGAACTCGGGCTGGTCTATGCGCCGGTGTCATCGCCCAGCCCGAATTACTGGGGCGGCAACCGCGTTGATCCGATCCCGCTGGCGACATCCGTCGCGGCGCTCGATATCGAAACCGGCGAGATTGTCTGGTCCTTCCAGCATATCCGCCATGACATCTGGGATTACGACACGCCATCCGCCCCGTCGCTGGTGGACATTCCGCGCGACGGCGAAACCATCCCCGCTTTGGTACAGTCCACCAAGCAGGGCTACGTCTTCGTGCTGGACCGCCGCACTGGAGAGCCGCTTTTCCCGATCGAGGACCGCCCCGTGCCGCAAAGCACCGCCGAAGGCGAAGCGCCCTTGCCGCCACAGCCCAGACCGACGCTGCCCGCACCTTTGGGCAATGCAGAGCAGCTGCCCGACGTCTGGGCGCTGTCCGATCTGATCAGCTTTGGCCAGTGTTCGCGCGAGCGCGAGGAATATCTTTACGAAGGCATCTTCACCCCGCCATCCGAACAGGGGACGCTGTTCTTTCCCGGCACGGCAGGGGCCACTAACTGGGGCGGCGTCGCCATCGACCCGCGCACGGCCATCATGTATGTCAACGCCTCGCGGATCGTGCAATTCATCCGCCTGATCCCGCGCGAGGAATACGACCGCATCAACGATGGCGGCGGCGGCAACGAGGAAGGCTTTTCACCGCAACTGGACAGCCCCTATGGCATCTATCTGACCGACTGGAGCAACTGGCTTGGCATTCCCTGCTGGGAACCGCCCTTCGGCACCTTCTCGGCCATCGACCTCACAACCGGCGAGACGCTGTATGACGTGCCATTCGGCATGGCCCAGTTCAACGGCTTTTACGGCCTGCGCGACTGGGGGTCCCCGACCCTTGGCGGGCCGGTCGTGACAGCGGGCGGCGTGGTGTTCATCGGGGCCTCGATGGATTCGCGGGTCCGCGCGCTGGATGCGGCCACCGGCGAGGAGTTGTGGTCCGATCTGGTCGAAGCGCCGGCCGTGTCGAACCCCGCCGTCTTTACCCATGAAGGCGAGGATTACGTTGTCTTTGCCGTCGGTGGCAATTCGATCCTGAAGCCCGAAGTGTCGGATCAGGCCGTGGCCTACATCTTGCCACGCGACTGACGTGGCGGGGGCGAGGCCCGCTCAGTCCCCGAAAATCCGTGCCAGACGGTGCAACTGGCGCTCGGTCTCATCCAGTCCGAAGATCACGGCATGCAGCGCGCGCGCCTGACCGGGCCAATCGACCGTATCCTCCTTGGACAAGGCGTCGGCATGGTCACGGGCCTTGGCGATGGAACGCCGCAGGTCGTCTGTGTCGGGCATGTCATCCTCGGATCCATCCAACTGGCCGATAATGGCCGCCAGTCGGCGCTGGGCGGCCGCCTCGACCGCGTCGATGGCTGGCGCAAGCGAGGTCAGGGCATTCTGGCTGATGTCCTGGCGTTCGGCGGTCACGGCGCGGTCAAGAATGCGCAGCGCGTGCCACAGATTGTCCACCCCGCGCACAGCGTCGCGCAGGTCCGTGCCCGTCGCCATTTCCGGCGCAAACCGGGTTTCGCTGACCCGCGCGCGCGCGATATCCAGATGCTGCAGAAACCGGCGGTGGACCGCGTCTCTTTGGCGGTGATCGTCGGTGCCGACACCCTCGTCGATCAGCGCCAGCAGGTCCTGACAATCCCGAAGCGCCTCGCGCACGGCATAAGTCGCGCGCGCACGTCCGCGCACCGGCCAGATCAGAAAGCTGGCCACCGCTCCGACAATTGTGCCCGCCACGATTGCACCCGTCCGCCCCAGCGCTGCGGCCAGTTCGGGGTCGGGTTCGAGCGCCACGATCGCCGCCGTCACCGCGCCATATTGCAGGCTTGGCCAAAGCGTCGCGACCATATTGGCAAGGATGACCGCCACGAGCAGGGCATAGATCGCCGGCCCCCCGATCCAGAACCCCAGGACCAGCCCCAGAACCGCCCCCAGACAGGCCCCTGCCGTCCGGTTGACAGCATTGCGATAGGACAGATCCGCGCTCATCCCGATCGTCAGCAAGGCCGAGATGATGGCCCATGACAGGTTCAACGGTTCGATCCCTGCAATCAGCAGATAGGTCGCAAGCGTTGCCGCCCCCGTCTGAAGCGCAATGCGGAGCAATTCCCTTTTCTCGCGTCGCAAGCGGTGGGCGAGCCGGGACAGGTGGGTGCGCGGGGTTTGCAGGTTTTGTCTGGTCATGACAGGTCGCAACACGGCGACCGCCCGCAGGTTCCAACGGAAGGTCAGCGCCTCTGCGCCTGATAGGCCGCCAGAAAGATGCGCACGCATTCATTTGCATGGCGCGTCAGCGCCTCTTGCGACGGGAGTCCCCGGTCGCCCAGAAACATCGCCGCACTGGTCGGGCCACCCATGACCAGCCAGTTGAAATGCGCGGCGGCCAGCGCGGGGTCGGGCACGGCAAGATCACCCGTGGCGCAATAATGCCGAATCGCCGTCGTGATCCGCGTGATCGATCTTTGCGGACCATTGTCCCAAAGCGCCTGGCCAAGCGTCGGAAAGCGGTCGACCTCGGCGATGACCATCCGGCGCAGACGCATCAGGCGCGGGGTCATGACAACCCCCAGCTGGTCCTGCGCCACCTTGAGAAAGAAATCCTGCGCCAGGACACCGGCAAAATCATCCGCCATATCCTCGCCGATCTGATGGGCGGCACCGCCTGTCATGCGGTCGACCACTTGCAGGAACAGCGCCTCTTTCGAGGTGAAACGCGCATAGACGGTCTGCTTGGACACGCCAGCCGCCTCGGCGACCGTGTCCATGTTCGTGCCAAGATATCCATGTTGCAGAAAGACCTCCTCGGCCGCTGCGAAAATCCGTTCGCGGCTACGAGACATGCGGGTTTCTGCGCCATTGGTCATTGCAGGCCTCCTTTTGCTTGCAGGCACGATACACCAATTGCTTGACGAATCAAACTGGACGGTCCAGTCTAATCAATGGAAATCAACAGGTGTGACATGCAGTCGACTGACCTTTCCTGCCGTTGCGGCACTGTCCGCCTGACCGTGCGGGGGCGGCCGATCCTGAGCGACGAATGCCTGTGCGACAGTTGCCAAAAGGCGGGGGCAATCCTTGGCGCCTTGCCCGGGGCAGAACCTGTCCTGACCGACCTTATGGCCACCCCATTCGTCATGTGCCGCAAGGACCGCGTCCGCGTCGTTGCAGGGCAGGACCGTTTGAAGGCGCACCGCCTGTCGGACACCGCCACGACGCGCCGGTTCATTGCGGCCTGCTGCAACACGCCGGTTTTTCTCGATTTCAAGGGCGGTCACTGGCTGAGCCTTTATGCGGCACTCTGGCCCGCGCACATGCGTCCGCCAGTCGAGATGCGCACGATGGTCGGTGCGCGCAAGGATCTGCCCGACGATGTGCCGAACCTGAAAACCCACTCGCTCGCCTTCTATGCCCGCCTGATGGGCGCATGGGCGGCGATGGGTTTCCGCAACCCACATGTCCCCGACAACGGAGCCTTTGATGCCGGCGAAAGATGACAGGGTCGAGATGGAAAGCATCACCTCGCCCGGGCGCACCGTCAGGGTCGACCGCGCCAAATACACCGCGATGCGTGACGCGCTGCTGACGGTGCTGCCGGATCACCCGCCCGGTCTGACGGTGGCCGAGGCCAAGGCGGCGCTGCTGGCGCATCTGTCGCAGGACCTGTTTCCGGGCGGGGCCAAGGCAGGCTGGTGGCTCAAGGGGGTCCAACTTGATCTGGAGGCAAAGCAGATCATCACCCGTGGGCCCGACGCACCCGTTCGGCTTTGGCGCTGCACGCCCTGACGCGGTCTTGCTGCAAGGTCCAGGTACCGCCGCCTGACGGGCGGCCTGTCCTGAACGTCGCCCGCCGCCGGTGTCCTTTGGGATTGCAAATGGCGGATGAATCATCTTTGGTAGGGGACATCAAGGACCGCCGCGCGCTGAGTCCTGAGTAAAAACCAACCGGAGTTCCCCACATGACCAGAAGTTTTCTTAGCGTTTCCGCGATGTTGCTGTCTTCGACACTGATCGTGTCGCAAGCCTCGGCGGAAACGATCCGGTGGGCGCGGGCATCCGACGCCCTGACGCTGGACCCCCATTCGCAGAACCAAGGGCCGACCCACAACTTTGCCCATCACGTCTATGAAACGCTGATGGACCGCGATGTCGAAGGCACGTTGCAGCCGCGTCTTGCGACCGCATGGGCGATCAAGGACGGCGCGCCGGATACCTGGGTCTTTACCCTGCGCGAAGGTGTGACCTTCCATGACGGCGCTGCCTTCACCGCCGAAGATGTCGTCTTTTCGCTCGACCGCGCGCGGTCGGAAAAATCCAACATGCGCCAGTTGCATGTCGATGTGGCCGAAGTCACCGCTGTCGACGATTTCACCGTCGAGGTGCGCATGACCGGCCCGTCGCCGCTTTATCCCAACAACCTGACCAACACCTTCATCATGGACAAGGACTGGTCCGAGGCCAACAACGTGGTCGAAGTGCAGGACTATGCCGCAGGCGAGGACAATTTCGCCGTGCGCAACACCAATGGCACCGGCCCCTATATCCTGCAGTCGCGTGAAGTCGACGTGCGCTCTGTCCTGACCGTGAACGAAAACCACTGGGCTGAAACCGATCCCGAAGTGACCGAGATCATCTATCTGCCGATCACCGATGCCGCGACCCGCGTTGCGGCGCTGCTGTCGGGCGAGGTTGACATCGTGCAGGACGTGCCTGTCCAGGACATCGACCGTCTGGCCGGCACCGATGGCATCAAGATCGAAACAGGTGCCGAAAACCGGGTGATCTATTTCGGCTACAAGTTCGGCGATGAACCGCTGGCCTCGTCCAACATCACCGACAGCAACCCGTTCAACAGCCCGCTGGTGCGTGAAGCGATGGAACTGGCCATAGACCGTGACGCGATCCAGCAGGTCGTGATGCGCGGCCAGTCGATCCCCACCGGTATTCCGAACCCGCCCTTCGTCGCCGGCTGGACCGAAGAGTTGAACGCCTATCTGGCGGTCGATCTGGAACGCGCACAGGCGCTGCTGGCCGAAGCGGGTTACCCTGACGGGTTCAGCGTTACGCTCGACACCCCCAACAACCGCTATGTCAACGACGAGGCGATCAGCCAGGCCGTTGTCGGGATGCTGGGCCGGATCGGGATCAACGTCACACTGGCGTCGCGCCCTGTGGCACAGCATTCGCCGCTCGTCACCAGCAACGAGACCGATTTCTACCTGCTGGGCTGGGGCGTGCCGACCTTCGATTCCGCCTATGTGTTCAACGATCTGGTCCACACCAAGGAAGGCAGCTATGGCGCCTATAACGGCGGGCTTTATTCCAACCCCGAACTGGATGCGATGATCCAGTCGCTGGGGACGGAAACCGATCTCGAGGCGCGGGCCGCTGTGGTCGCGGATATCTGGGAAGTGGTCAAGGCGGACCGTGTCCTGCTGCCGATCCACAATCAGGTCTTGGCTTACGCCATGAACGACCGTATCACGCTGCCGGTTCACCCTGAGAACCAGCCGCTGATGACCAGCGTCACGTTCGCAGACTGATCCGTCACGTTACCATGAACCGCCTTGTCTCGGGCAACCGATGCAGGGCGGTTCTTTCATTCAGGAAGGGGTCGCCCGATGCTGGCCTTCATCATTCGACGGCTTGCGCAATCCGTTGTCGTCATGCTGTTTGTCGCACTGATCGCGTTCATCGTGTTCCGCTATGTGGGTGACCCGATCGCCAGTATGGTCGGCGTGGATACGCGGCTCGAAGATCAGGAAATCATGCGCGAAAGGCTGGGGCTGAACGACAGCGTGTTCGTGCAGTTTTTCCGGTTCATCGCCAATGCGGCACAGGGCGAATTCGGCATTTCCTATCGGCTCCAGCAACCTGTGACCGAGTTGATCCTCAGCCGTCTTCCCGCCACGATCGAACTGGCATTGGTCTCGGCCAGCATCGCGCTGGTCTTCGGTGTGATCTTCGGCGTCTATACCGCGCTGCGGCCAAAGGCCTGGTCCTCGGCCGGGATCATGGCGCTGTCGCTCGTTGGCGTCAGCCTGCCGACCTTCCTGATCGGGATCGGGCTGATCTATATCTTTGCGGTCGAGCTTGGCTGGCTGCCGTCCTTCGGGCGTGGCGATGTCGTCGATCTGGGCTGGTGGCGCACCGGGTTCCTGACGGAAAGCGGGCTCAAATCGCTGATCCTGCCCGCGATCACGCTGTCGCTGTTCCAGCTGACGCTGATCATGCGGCTGGTCCGGGCCGAGATGCTGGAAGTGCTGCGCACCGAATACATCCGTTTCGCCAAGGCGCGCGGCCTGACCCAGCGCGCGATCAATTTCGGCCATGCGCTGAAGAACACGATGGTGCCCGTGATCACCATCACCGGCCTGCAACTGGGGTCGGTCATCGCCTTTGCGATCGTGACCGAGACCGTGTTCCAGTGGCCGGGTGTCGGGTCGCTCTTCATCGTCTCGGTGCAGGTGGTGGACGTGCCCGTGATGGCCGCGTACCTCATGTTCATCGCGCTTGTGTTCGTGCTGATCAATCTTGTCGTCGATATTCTGTATTACGTCGTCGATCCGCGTCTGCGCGTCGATGGCGGGGCAGGGAAGTAAACCATGCAAAACCGTACCCTTGTCAAAGACGTCCCCGCCGAGGACCTGATCGTGCCTGTCCGCGCCCAAGGCCGGCTGGCGCGCGCGCTCGACAGCGACATCTTTTATTCGTGGCGCACCTCGCCTGTGACGGTGGTTGCGACCTTCGTTGCGCTTGCGCTGATCCTGATGGCGATCTTTGCGCCGCTGATCGCGCCTTATGATCCGTTCAATCCCGCAAGCCTGAACCTGATGGACGGCTTCACGCCGCCCGCCAGCACGGGGGCTTTTACCGACAATTACTTTCTGATGGGGGCCGACAACCAAGGGCGTGACGTGCTGTCCACGATCATGTACGGCAGCCGCGTTTCGCTGTTCGTCGGTATCCTTGCCACGCTGTTCGCGATGACGCTGGGCGTGTCGCTGGGGCTGATTGCCGGCTATAACGGCGGCACGATCGATGCCGTCATCATGCGCATCACCGATGTGCAACTGTCGTTTCCGGCGATCCTGATCGCGCTGTTGATCTTCGGGATCGCGCGCGGCCTGATCCCGCCAAGCCAGCAGGAAAGCATGGCGATCTGGGTGCTGATCCTTGCCATCGGCCTGTCGAACTGGGCGCAATTCGCGCGCACCGTGCGCGGGGCGACGATGGTCGAACGGCAGAAAGACTACGTGTCCGCCGCGCGGATCATGGGCGTGCATCCGATCCTGATCCTGTTGCGCCATGTGTTGCCCAACGTGCTGGGGCCGGTGCTGGTGATCGGCACGATTTCCCTCGCGCTGGCCATCATCGAAGAGGCGACCCTGTCCTTCCTCGGGGTCGGTGTGCCGCCGACACAGCCGTCGCTTGGCACGCTGATCCGCATCGGGCAGCAATTCCTGTTCTCGGGCGAATGGTGGATCCTGTTCTTCCCCGCCGTCACGCTGATTGCGCTGGCACTGTCGGTCAACCTTCTGGGTGACTGGCTGCGCGATGCGCTGAACCCCAAACTGCGATAGGACGCGTTATGACCGAACCGCTATTGTCCGTCCGCAACCTGACGGTGGAATTCCCCACGCGCCGCGGCATCCTGACCGCCGTGCAGGATATTTCCTTCGACATCATGCCCGGCGAGGTGCTGGGCGTGGTGGGTGAATCCGGTGCCGGCAAGTCGATGACAGGGGCCGCGATCATGCGGCTGATCGACAGGCCGGGCCGCATCGCAAACGGCGAGGTGATCCTGCAAGGCCGCCGCATCGACAACCTGCCCGATGCCGAGATGCGCAAGATCCGTGGTCGCAAGATCGGGATGATCTTTCAGGACCCGCTGACATCGCTGAACCCGCTCTACCGGATTTCCGAACAGCTGATCGAGACGATCCGCACCCATCTGCCGCTGTCCGAA
>DAISXL010000048.1:0-13886 GCA_036825855.1 Yoonia sp. | reverse complement strand
AAGCTGGCTGGGATGGTAGGATTCGAACCTACGGTACACGGTACCAAAAACCGTTGCCTTACCACTTGGCTACATCCCATCAGCGTGGCGCTGGATACTGCGAAGCGGGGGGCGGTTCAAGCCCCGTTTTGTCAAAAAGCGGACTATTCCTTCGGGCTGTCGGGGCGCAGCAGATCCTTGGTGCCGTCAAGCTTGCGTTCGGCATCGACGATGCGGGTCAGGGCGGCATCCTGCGACGGCGCGACAGCGTCAATTTGCAGTGTTTCCTTGGGCTTTGCATCCGTTGCGGCATCCTTGCGCAACAGTTTCACGCGCTGGCTGCCATCTGGAATCGCGACACCTGCCGCCTCGATGGCCAGCTTGACCTGGCGCAGCGCTTCTCCACGGGCCAGCGCAAGTGAGGTGTCGTTCTGGTTGATCCATGCGGTCACGATCAGTTCGACCGACCCCTGATGCAAGGTTTCAATCCAGGCCTGTGCGCCGGGTTCTTTCAGCACAAAAGGCAACGAATTGACGGTGCGGTTCACCAGCGCCAACGTGTCATGCAGGTCGGCATCCTGATCGACATGGATGGCAAACCGGAACTGGCGTTCAGCGTTCTGGCTGAAATTGACGATCCGGCTTTTGAACACGGTGGCGTTGGGAATGCGGATATGGTTGCCATCCAGCGACAACAGGATGGTGGCACGGCTCGTCAGTCGGATGACCTTGCCGACATCGCCGTTGATCTCGACCACGTCATTGGGGCTGAACGGCTGGCGGAACGACAGCATGACCGAGGCGATGAAATTTTCGACCGTGTCGCGGACGGCAAACCCGAAGGCAAGGCCGATGATCCCCGCCGCCCCCAGAATCGTGCTGAGGAGGGCGGTCGCGTTCATGATGTCGAGAGCGACGACCATCCCGATGACGATGAAGATCACGCGCAGCAACTGGCGGTAGATATCGGCGACAAAGGCATTGGGCGCGAGCCTGTCCCACGGCTGTTTCATCCGGGCCACCGCAAAGCCCACAAGCACGACTATCCCAAATGCCACCCCCGCGATCAGCGCAAGAGGCAGGAAAATCACCAGCTGTTCCAGCCGCGCAGCAAAGCGCCCGACGGCGGGGTTCAGCCGCCGTGCGATATCGGTGGTTTCGGTCACCTCGTTGCGGACAGCGACCACACCTTCGATGCGGGATGCAAGCGGTTGCAGGGCCAGCGCCTCGACCGTCGAATTGGTGGTGCCGCGCAGGGTCACGACGCCTTCGTTGACCGTCACGGTGACATCGGCGTAATCGCCCAGCTCGGTCATGATCTCGCGCATGCGGGTGGCGATGGCGACATCCTGCACCGCGCTGTTTTCGGTGGTGATCGTGCCGGTCGCTTCTTGTGCGAAACCGGCAGGGACGGCTGCCAGCAGCAGCAAGGTCAGCAAAAGCGCGCGCATCGGGTTGGTCCTTTCTGGTCCAGCCTAGCTTCTGTGCCGACCTTGGAAAAGCCCATCCGCTAGACGCGGATCGGGTCTGCCTTTGCCAGTGCGTCGAAACCCATCAGGCTTTTGACCAAGGCGTCCATCTGCGCGAGAGGGATCATGTTCGGCCCGTCAGATGGCGCAGTGTCGGGGTCTTCGTGGGTTTCGATGAACACCGCCGCAATCCCGAGAGATACCGCCGCGCGCGCCATCACGGGGGCGAATTCGCGCTGCCCGCCGGATGATCCGCCTTGCCCGCCCGGTTGCTGGACCGAATGGGTCGCGTCCATCACCACCGGATAGCCCATGCGCGCCATCGTCGGCAGCGACCGCATGTCCGCAACCAGCGTGTTATAGCCGAACGACGTGCCGCGATCGGTCACAAGGATACGCCGGTTGCCGGTGCTTTCGATCTTGGCCACGACATTGGGCATGTCCCAAGGGGCAAGGAACTGCCCTTTCTTGACGTTGATCACCGCCCCCGTTTCGCCAGCAGCGATCAGCAGGTCGGTCTGCCGGCACAGGAAGGCGGGGATTTGCAGCACATCGCAGACCGCAGCCACGGGCGCGCATTGGTCGGCGGTGTGGATATCGGTCAGCACCGGGCAGCCGATGCTGTCCTTGACCGATTGCATGACCTTCAGTCCGCCATCGATACCAAGCCCGCGCTTGCCGCCGAGCGACGTGCGGTTGGCCTTGTCGAAACTGCCCTTGAAGACGAATTGCGCGCCATGGGTGGCGCAAATCTCGGCCATCCGCCCCGCGATCATCTGGGCGTGATCCGCGCTTTCCAGCTGGCAGGGGCCAGCGATCAGCGTCAGAGGCAGGTCGTTGCCGACCTTGAGATTTCCGATATCGACAATATGCATCAAGAGCTGACCTGTTCACGAAGGATAGAGGCGGTAAGCGAGATCATCAGGTAAATCCCTGAAAAAATCAATAACGCCAGGATGGTGTTTTCAAAAGCGCGCGGATAGGTCGCCTGATCGGGCAGCACGGGGCGCACGCTTTCGGACAGATAACGCACTTGGCGGTTGGCCTCGATCCGCGCGGTTTCCATCTGCGTCAGGGCCTGCTGGACCATGACGGTCTGGAACGTATAGTTTTCCTCGGCCGTCAGCAGTTCGGTGTTGCGCGCGGCCAGAGAGCCTTGATCGTCTGTGCTGCCGATCAGATCGGCACGCAGGTTGGCGATCAGCCCGTCGATATTGGCGATCTGGTCCCGCAGCGCCTGCACCTGCACTTCGCTGGGGCGGTCCACGCTCAGCCGCGATTGCAGCACCAGCTCCAGCCTTTGGCGTTCCCCTTCAAGCGAGGCGATCTGGCCAAGCCGGGTTGCGGATTCGCTGACAGGGTCGATCTGCTGGACCTCTTGCTGGATCGCAAGCCAGGCCGCCAGCGCTTCTGACCGGCGGCGTTCGGCGGCTTCATAGCTTTCCTGCGCGCCTTGCATCTGGTCGGTGCGCAACCGGCTGGTCAACTGGTCGACCTGTTCTTCGGCATAGCCGATCAAAGCCTGCGAGAATTCATAGGCCTTTTCCGGCGAGGCTGCGATCACCTCCATCCGGATCAGCCCCTCGGTCGGGTCATAGCTGATCACGACATGGCGCTTGAACAGCTTGAACGCTTCTTCATTGGTGGCATCTGCCTCCAGCCGCTGGATCGGGTCGATGGCGGGGTCGCTGAAATGCGCCTTGAACCCGTGGTCGGCATCCAGCCGCAGCATCGCCTCGCGCGAGGCAAGATAGGATTGCACCGCGATACTGTCCTGCTGGGTCGCCATCGACGTGCCTTGGAACATGTTGGAAAATCCGGTCGCCCCGCCTTGGGCCGGCTGCGCCTGCTGGATCACGATCTCGGAATTGGTGGCGTACATCGGTGTCGCCATATTGTAGAAATACCACCCCACCAGAAAGGTCGGCAGAAAGATGAACACCGCCAGCCGGGTCGTCAGCAGCACCAGCTTGCGCCGCCTGCGGCGGGCGATGTCGCGCTGGATCTTGATGATCTCGGACGCGTTCTTGTTGGCGCGCTGCACGGCGCGCGCATCGGGCAGCGTGTTGCCCTTGGCGATCGTCTCGGGCAGTTGCACGCGGGCGGGGTTGGCGGGTTTGGGCTGCACCAGTTCCAGCACGGATTGCCGCTGGAACGGGTCGATCCCGGCCATGCGCAACTGCCGGACGGCGTCATAATCGGATCCGACGATCAGGCCCTGTTTCTGCGCGACACGGCGGGCCATGCGCAGCTGGCGGCCTGTCAGCCCTTCTTGCGCGATGGCGTCAAGCTGGTCCTGCATCGACGGGGCCGCTGCGGCGGCCGTCGCCGGTTGTTCAGCCTCGGCCTGCTGTGCGGCCGGTGCATCGCGGCGGATGCGGAACTTCTGGACCCTAGGCTTGATAGTCATAAAGCGCCTTTGCCTCTTCGAGGGTATCGAACATGTAAAGCTGCCCGTTGCGCAGCACGGCGGCAGAGCGCGCGAACCGCTCCAGTGTCGCGGCCTGATGCGACACGATGATGATCGTTGTGTTTTCCAGCCGCTCGCGCAGGATATCGCCCGCCTTGCGGTTGAATTCGGCGTCCATCGCGCTCGGCATGCCTTCGTCGATCAGGTAGATATCGAATTCCAGCGCCAGCATCAGCGCAAAGGTGAAGCGCTGTTTCATCCCGCTGGAATAGGTGCCTACGGGCATGTCGAAATATTCCTCGATCCCGCAAAGCCAGCGGCAGAACGCCTCGACATAATCGGGATCGAGCCCGTAGATCCGCGCGATATAGCGGCTGTTTTCCATCGCACTGAGCTTGCCGATCACACCGCCCATGAACCCCAAGGGAAAGGAGATCCGGCAATTGCGGGTGATCGTGCCTTCGTCTGGTTTCTCAAGTCCTGCCATCATGTTGATCAGCGTCGTCTTGCCCGTGCCATTGGGTGCAAGGATGCCAAGCGAATTGCCCAGTTCCACGCGAAATGACACGCGGTCAAGGATCACCTTGCGCTGGGTGCCGGTCCAGAAGGATTTGCTGACATTCGCGAATTCCAGCATGGGGTTCCTGTAAGGGGCCTGTCAAAACAGTCTGGGGCAGGATTGCCGGCAAGACATTAACATGCCCTGATGATGCACAGATACAGAAAACATATCCGCGAAATGCGGTCTGAATACAACGACAAAGCCGTGAACACGCCAAAAGCCCCAGGCGTTGGGTGGGCTTGCCCTTCTGGCGCGGTCTGACATGATGCGCGGGCAGCTTTGACCGGGGCGGGGCTTGACCCTGCGTGTGACGGCCTATCCTTGCCACAACTGAACAGGACATCGGAACATGACAAAACTCGCTTTTCTCGGCCTCGGGGTGATGGGCTTTCCCATGGCGGGGCATCTGGCCGCCGCGGGGCACGACGTCACCGTCTATAACCGCACCCGCGCCAAGGCGGATGCCTGGGTCGGCAAACATGGCGGGCGCGCCGCCGATACCCCCGCTGCCGCAGCGGAGGGCGCAGAGATCGTGCTGGCCTGCGTGGGCAACGACGACGACCTGCGCGCTGTCTGCACCGGGCCGAACGGCGCATTTTCCACGATGGGCAAGGGGGCGATCTTTGTCGATCACACGACCGTCTCTGCCAAGGTCACGCGCGAGCTTTACGCCGCCGCCAAGGACAAGGGCCTCGGCTTTGTCGATGCGCCGATCTCGGGCGGACAGGCCGGTGCGGAGAACGCGCAACTGTCGATCATGTGCGGCGGCGATCAGGCCGATTATGACACGATCAGCGCGGTGATCGCGGTCTATGCCAAGCTTGCTCGCCGGATCGGCGACAGTGGTGCCGGCCAGATGACCAAGATGTGCAACCAAATCGCCATCGCAGGTCTGGTGCAGGGTCTGTCCGAGGCGCTGCATTTCGCCGACAAGGCCGGCCTTGACGGGCATGCCGTGATCGAGGTGATCAGCCAGGGTGCTGCGGGCAGCTGGCAGATGAACAACCGTTACAAGACCATGCTGGATGACCATTTCACCCATGGTTTCGCCGTCGACTGGATGCGCAAGGATCTGGGCATCTGCCTTGATACGGCCAATGAAAACGGCGCAAGCCTGCCAGTGACCGCCCTTGTGGACCAGTTCTACAAGGACGTGCAGAAAATGGGCGGCGGGCGCTGGGACACGTCTGCGCTGTTCAAACGGTTGCAGGCGCTCTGACGCGATGACCGATCTCGACACCGCCCATGCGGCGATGGAGGCTGCACCCGACGACGATGGCGCGCGGTTGCGGTTCTACGAACGGCTGGCCGATAGCGAAATCTATCTGCTTCTGGGCGGCGAGGCGGAGGGCGACCAGATCACGCCCGCGCTTTTCGATGTCGAGGACGGGCAATATGCGCTGATCTTCGACCGCGAAGAACGGCTGTCCGATTTCGTGGGCCGGATCGCCCCCTATGCCGCCTTGCCGGGGCGGGCGCTGGTGCAGATGCTGGCAGGGCAGGGGGTCGGGCTGGGCCTGAACCTCGAGGTTGCCCCCTCTGCCATGCTGATCCCATCAGATGCGGTCGACTGGCTGGCGCAGACCCTGTTGCATGCCCCCTCCGAAACCGAGGCGCGGCTGACTGCCATCGCCGCCCCCCGCCACCTGCCGCAAAGCGTGATCACCGGACTTGACCGCAAGCTCGCCATCGCGGCGGGGCTGGCGCGCGCGGCTTATCTGGCCGAAGTCACCTATGACACCGGCGCCAAAGGCCATGTGCTGGCTTTCGTTGATGCGGTCGACGGTGCCGAAAAGGCGCTGGCCTCTGCCGCAGGCGAGGCGCTGACGTTTTCAGGCATCGAGGCCGGAATGATGGATGTGCTGTTCGTGCGCGCCAGCGACCCGATGGCCGCACGTCTGGCAAAAGTCGGCTTGCGCTTCGATCTGCCCGAACCCGCCGCCGCCGCCCCCGGTCCCGCCGCCCCCGGCATGGACCCGACAAAGCCGCCCAAACTGCGCTGAGACATTCTCATCTTCCGAGTAAAAATATCCCCGCCGGAGGCCTCGTATTCCGCAGGAATGCGACCCTAATAGCCCAGCCCGCGATCAACGACGTTCAGAAACGGCAGACCCGCCTGGCCACGCCGGACATTCTCGGCGATGATCCTTGCTGCGGTCTTGGGTCGTGTGGTGGCGGCGATATGGGGGGTGACGGTGACACGCGGATGCGCCCAGAACGGATGATCCGCTGGCAAGGGCTCGCGGCGGAAGACATCAAGCGTCGCATGTCCGACCTGTCCACTGTCCAGTGCGGCCAACAGAGCGTCGTCATCAATCAGCGGCCCACGACCGGGGTTGATCACGAAGGCCCCTTTCGCCAGCAGCGCCAAGGTCTGTGTGTTCAGGATGTTCTGCGTGTCCGCCGTCTGCGGCAACAGCGTCACGACGATCTGGGCATCGCGCAACGCCTCTTGCAGGCCATCCGCGCCATGCAGGCAGCGCAGATGGGGCACCTCTTTGGGGGACCTGCTCCAGCCTGTCACGGGAAAGCCCAAGCCCGCCAGCGCCTGTCCGCACGCCGCCCCCAGCGCGCCGATGCCAAGGATCGTCACAGGGCGCTCGGCGGCCAGCGGCGGGCTGATCCCGTCGCGCCAGACGCCGTCCTGCCCGAGGATATGCGCATCCATCCCCAGATGATGGCGCAGCACATGGCCAGTCACCCATTCCACCATGCCGCGTGTCAGGCCCGGATCGACCAGACGGCACAAAGGCTGGGTCAGCGTCGGATTGCCCACGATGGTCTCGACCCCGGCCCAAAGGCTCAGCACCGCCTTGGCGTTCACAAAAGGCGCGAAATCGCGCAGTGGGCCGTTTGGCGCAAAGACGATGTAATCGGTCGCTGCTGGGGCGTGATCCTGCGCCAGCGCGACATCCAGCCCGGCCGCGGCAAAAGCCTCTGACAAGGGCTCTTCGTAATCGGCCCAAGCCTGCGGTTTGGCGGCGAAAAGAACTTTCAGCATCAGCGTGGCCTATGGACATGGGCGCTTTGCACCAGCCCGAACGCGCCCATCAGCACGAGCATCGCCGACCCGCCATAACTGACCAGCGGCAAGGGCACGCCCACCACGGGCGCAAGGCCGGACACCATCGCCATGTTCACCGCAAAGAACAGAAAGAAGGTGACGGCGATCCCTAGTGTCAGCAAGGCCCCGAACCGGTCCTTGTTCGACATGGCCGAGGCGATGCAGAACAGGATGATCAGCGTGTAAAGCACCAGAAGCGTAATCGCCCCCACAAAGCCGAATTCCTCGGCCAAGGTGGTAAAGATGAAATCGGTGTGCTTCTCGGGCAGAAAGTTCAATTGCGACTGCGTCCCTTGCATGAACCCGCGTCCCGTCCAGCCACCTGACCCCAGCGCGATCTTGGCTTGGGTGATGTTGTAGCCCGCGCCAAGCGGGTCGTTGGTGGGATCAAGGAAGGTGTCGATCCGGCGGAACTGGTAATCCTGCAAAAGCTGCCAGCTTGTGCCGCGGCTTTTGATGACCGCAACGATTGTGCCCACCCCTGTCGCGACAACGGTCCCGAAATAGGCCCAGTGCACACCGGCCAGAAACATGACAGCCCCGCCGCCGATCAGCAGCAGCAAGGCTGTACCAAGGTCGGGTTGTTGCAGCACCAGTGCGACGGGCACGAGGATCACCACGACAGGCACCATGACCCAGAACGGATGCGATTTGCGATCCAGCGGCAACCAGTCGTAATATGCCGCCAGAAACATGACCAGCGTGATCTTGGTCAGCTCCGACGGTTGCAGGCGCATGAAACCCAGATCGATCCAGCGCTGTGCACCCATGCGGACCTCGCCAAAGAACTCGACCCCGAGAAGCAGCAGAACCGATCCACCGAACGCCACGAAGGACATGTTCCGCCAGAACCAGATCGGCACCATGGCGACCACGATCATGACCGCAAGCCCCAGCGCAAACCGTTTCATCTGCGGTTCCACCCAAGGTGTGAACGACCCGCCGCCGACGGAATAGAGCATCAGAAATCCCGCCGAGGCGACAGCGACCAGCAACAGCACCAGCGGCCAGTTGAGATACAGCAGCTTGCGCAGCCCGACCGGCACGGACTTGGTGTTGTATTCAAGATAGCTCATGCGCGGCCCTGGCTGCGGGTGCCTGCGGGAATCCGGTCAGCAATCCGGCGCTGCTGTTCGGCGATCTGGTCGCGCAGGTTACTGGGATAGGCCTCCAACGGTGGCGGTCCGCCATATTGCGCCTGCAACAGGATATCGCGCGCCACGGGGGCGGCTGCCGCCGGTCCGCCGCCGCCGTGTTCGACGACCACGGACACGGCATAGCGCGGATTGTCTACCGGCGCATAGCCGACGAACAGCGCATGGTCGCGGCGTTCCCATGGCAGGTCGGCGTTGCTGATGACGCCGGATGCGCGTTCTTCCGGGGTGATGCGGCGGACCTGGCTCGTGCCGGTCTTGCCTGCGATCTTGCGGTCCTCGGCAACGACACGAGACCCATAGGCGGTGCCGCGGTTGTGGTTGCAGACCGCATCCATCGACGCGCGGACCCGCCGCAGGGTGTTTTCGTTCAGCCCGAGGCTGGGCCCGATCCCGCTGGGTTGCTCGACCCCGTCGATCAGCCGGATCAGGCGCGGCGTGACCTCGTGCCCGGTCGCAAGACGGGCGGTCATCACGGCAAGCTGCAGAGGCGATGTCAGCACATAGCCCTGCCCGATAGACGCGTTGACCGTGTCCCCGATGCGCCAGTTTTCGCCGCGCACCTGTGATTTCCACGCGCGGTCGGGCGCAATCCCTGTCGCCACCGCAGAGAGCGGCAGGTCATGGCGCACGCCAAGCCCCAGCTTACGCGCCATTTCGGCCATCTTGTCGATGCCCACGCGCTGCGCGATGTCGTAGTAATAGACATCGCAGCTTTGCTTCATGGATTCGTGCAGATTCATGTTGCCATGGCCGCCGCGTTTCCAGCAATGGAAACGAATGCCGCTGATATCGGCGTGGCCGGGGCAGAAGACGGTATCCTCCGCGCCGACCAAGCCGGCCTCCATCGCGGCCAGCAGCGTCACCATCTTGAAGGTCGATCCGGGCGGATATGTGCCTTGCACCGCCTTGGCCGCCATCGGGCGGTATTTGTTGTCCATCAGCGCCCGCCAGTCCGCGACAGAAATGCCGCGCACGAACATGTTAGGGTCGAACGACGGCGAGGAAACGACGGCCCGCAGATCGCCGTTTTCCAGATCGATCACCACGGCGCTGGCGGATTCCTCGCCCAGCCGCGCCTGCACATAGGATTGCAGCCGCGCGTCAATGGTCAGTTGCACGTCCTTGCCGGGGATGCCCTCTTGCCGGTCCAGTTCGCGCATGATGCGGCCCGCGGCGCTGATCTCGATCCGGCGGGTTCCGGCCTTGCCGCGCAATTCCTCTTCCAGCCGGTTTTCGGCGCCGGTCTTGCCGTATTCGAACTTGGGGATCTGCAACAGCGGGTCGGGATTTTCGATCTGGCTGAGGTCATAGTCGCTGACCGGCCCGACATAGCCTGCGACATGGGCCATATCCTCGCCCAAGGGATAATAGCGACTAAGGCCGACCTCTGCCTGTACACCGGGCAACACCGGCGTATTCAGGTTGATCTGCGCCACGTCATCCCAGGAGACGCGTTCAAGGATCGTGACCGGCACAAAGGGCGCGCGGCGGCGCATCTCTTCGATGGCGCGCGTGATGGCATCGGGCGGGATCTCGATGATCTCGGACAGGCGGGCCAGCACCTGTTCGATATCGCCCGCATCCTCGCGTACCATCACGACGCGGTAATTCTGTTCGTTGGCCGCAATGGCGATCCCGTTGCGATCAAAGATCATGCCGCGCGCTGGTGGCAACAGCCGCATACTGATCCGGTTCTCCTCGGCCAACATCCGGTATTGGTCGGCCTGTTCGACCTGCATGTCGTGCAGGCGGAACCCGATCGCACCCATGATCCCCAACTGCAGCCCCCCGACCACAAGCGCGCGTCGGCCGATGATCCGGCTGCTTTGGATCATATCTTTCTTGGGGCGCTTCATGGCCGTTGTCCCATCTTTCGCAGATCGCCGGGGGCGGGATGCGCCACGCCGAACAGGTATAGCGCCACAAGCACGAGCAGAGGATAAATGACGACCGTGCCACCAAGCTGCATCAGCGTCAGACCCAAGGGTGCCTGCGGTGTCATGACAATAGCAAGGATCACCCTGTTCGCCAATGTGATCCCGACAAGCCCCAGCGTGACAAAGGCCCATTCCGCGACAAAGGCCATGCTGCGCAATTCGCGGTGCCGGTTGCGGATCGCCTCGGTCAGCAGCACGACCAATGCCGCCCAAAGACCGGGCGGGCGCTGGAACAGAAGGTCGGTCGCAAAAAACACTGCCGCCACGACATAGACCGGCACATAATCGGGCCTGCGCGCCACCCAGACACAGGTCATGGCCAAAAGCAGGTCGGGCGCCGCCCATGTCGCGGGTTCAAGGTTCAGCGGCACAAGCTGCGCGACGGCAATGATACAGGCCAGCAGGATGAACACCGCCCGCCGCGCCCATGTCGCCGGATCCGCGAACTCAGCCATCGGCGGCCTCGGCGGCCTCTGCCGTTGGCAGGGTGGCGGGATTGAGGGCGGACGGGCCGTACACCTCTGGCATCGGGGTCAACAGGCGGCCGGGGTCGTTGATCACCTCGTGCGGGCGCGCACGCAGGACGCGCAGGAATTCCAGCCGCTGGTAATCGGCGGCCAGCCTGACGCGCAGGCGGTTGTCGGTCCCTAGCGCCACTTGCCCTACCAGAAGATCAGCCGGAAAGACGCCGCCATCGCCCGATGACACGACCCTGTCGCCCGGACGCACGACGGCGCGGTCCTCCAGAAACTCGATCAGCGGGTTCTGGGTGCTGTCTCCTGCAAGGATCGCGCGCTGGCCCGACGGCAGGATCGTGATCGGAATGCGGCTGGAGGTGTCGGTCAGCAACAGCACGCGGCTGGTTTCGCGGCCCACACCCGCGATCCGGCCCGCAAGCCCGATCCCGTCCATCGTGGGCCAGCCGTCGATAATGCCGTCGCGCGCGCCGACATTCAGCAGGACCGACTGGCGAAAGGGCGAACCGCTGTCGGTGATCACGACGCCGGTCACAAAGGTCAGCTTGGGATCGAGGCGGACATTGTTCAGATCCAGAAGCTTGGCGTTTTCCTGTTCCAGCTGGAGCGCAGCCTCGCGCCAGGCCTTCATCTGCTGCAATTCACGGCGCAGGTCCTGGTTTTGGGCTGCCAGCCGCTGATAGCTCTGGAAATCGGCGATCAGGTCGGCGGCGGCACTGACCGGCGCCATGACCCAGTCAAAGGACGGTAGCACACGGTCGATCACCGCCATGCGCAACCGTTCTACCCTTGGGCTGTCGATCCGCCAAACGGCGAACACCCCCAACAGCGCAAGCACCAGCACCCCCACCAGCAGATTGCGGACGGGAGCGATGTAATTCTCGCTGGCTTTATCGCGTGCCAAGGGGGGTATATCCTCAGGCCGTGGTTAGCTGTCGTAGTCGATCACGTGGCGCAGTTGCTTTTCGTATTCGAGCGCGCGCCCCGTGCCCAGCGCCACGCAATTCAGCGATTCGTCCGCGACCGAAATCGCAAGGCCGGTCTGTTCGCGCAGCGCCAGATCGAGCTGGCCGAGCAATGCACCGCCCCCCGTCAGCATGACGCCACGGTCGACGATATCGGCGGCCAGATCGGGTGGGGTTGCTTCCAGCGCGGTCATCACCGCCTCGCAGATCTGCTGGACAGGTTCGGCCAAGGCTTCGGCCACTTGCGCCTGATTGATCTCGGTTTCTTTCGGCACACCGTTCAGCAGGTCACGACCCCGGATCTGCATCGATTGGCCCCGCCCGTCGTCGGGCATCCGCGCGGTGCCGATGCTGGTCTTGATCCGCTCGGCGGTGGATTCCCCGATCAGAAGGTTATGCTGACGACGCAGGTAGTTGATGATCGCCTCGTCCATCCGGTCGCCGCCGACGCGCACGGACCGCGCATAAACGATGTCACCCAGCGACAGAACCGCCACCTCGGTCGTGCCGCCGCCGATATCGACGACCATGTTGCCGGTCGGGTCGGTGATCGGCATGCCCGCGCCGATGGCCGCCGCGATGGGTTCCGCGATCAGCCCCGCACGCCGCGCGCCTGCGGACAGAACCGACTGCCGGATCGCACGCTTTTCCACGGGTGTCGCGCCATGCGGCACGCAAACGATGATCTTGGGTTTGCGGAAGGTCGACCGTTTGTGAACCTTGCGGATGAAATGCTTGATCATCTCTTCGGCGGTGTCGAAGTCGGCGATCACACCGTCACGCATCGGGCGGATCGCCTCGATGCTGCCGGGGGTGCGGCCCAGCATCAGTTTTGCATCCTCGCCCACGGCCAGCACTTTGCGCACGCCGTTCTTGACCTGATAGGCCACGACCGAGGGTTCCGACAGGATGATGCCCCTGCCTTTGACATAGACCAACGTGTTGGCCGTGCCCAAATCGATCGCCATGTCCGAGGAAAATATCCCGCCGAAGCCAAACATGATGTGGCCTTCCTATTCAAATTCAAAGATCCCGCGCCGTCCCGCTGCGCCCGGTTGGACGATGTTATAAAGACTGCGGGGCAGGGATAGAAGCCCCTCGTTTCAGGCAAGGCGGCGGCATCGTGCCGGTTACACAAATGCAACCTCGGAAGCCAAACTGATGGGGATCTGAGCGGAACAGCCAGACTTTTGCAACATCGCTAACTTTGTACCGTCCCGCCGGATAGCACAAACGCAACAGGCGGCCCCGTTGCGGGGGCCGCCTGTGTATGTCATCCGAGTCGTTTGGGTCAGCTGTCCTTGTAGCTGACACCCTTGGTGTCATAGCCCGGCTGCGAATGCGCGCGCCGCACCAGCAGACGGTTGAGCGCGTTGATATAGGCTTTCGCGCTGGCCACGACGGTATCGGTATCGGCGGACTGGCCGGTCGCGATGCGCCCGTCCTCTTCCATGCGCACCATCACGGTGGCCTGCGCATCGGTCCCTTCGGTGACGGCCTGAACCTGATACAATTGCAACCGCGCGCCATGCGGGAACAGCGCCTTGACCGCGTTGAAGGTCGCGTCCACCGGACCGTCGCCCGTGGCGGTCGTTGTCGCATCTTCGCCGTCGATATCCAGCACCATATCCGCCTGCTGCGGCCCTTCGGTGCCACAGACAACGCGCAGCGATTTCAGCTTGATCCGGTCATCGCCGCTGTCGTTCTGATAGACCAGCGCCATCAGGTCGTCGTCGAACACTTCCTTCTTGCGGTCGGCCAAATCCTTGAACCGCACGAAGACATCGTTCAGCTGGTTATCGGCCAGATCGAACCCGAGTGCCGCCAGTTTCGCGCGCAGGGCGGCACGGCCCGAATGTTTGCCCAA
>DAISXL010000047.1:6009-14173 GCA_036825855.1 Yoonia sp. | reverse complement strand
AAGCGCGTCGATGTCAAAGGTCACATAGGTCGGATGATCGCCCACGATCCCGCGCACTTGCGCCACCACATCGGCGACACCGCGCTCGTGGCAGGACCGCGCATCGATATAATGCACCCCGCAATAATCGTCACAGTCCGTGCGGATGCCGATCTGCACGGACCGCGCGGGGTCGACCAGCCCCAGCTTGACCGCCTTGTACATGAAGGTGCCGTGATCGATCCGCGCCATATCATCGTCGGCCCATAGATCGGAATGCGCATCGAACTGGATCACAGACAAAGGCCCGTATTTCGCCGCATAGGCGCGCAGGATCGGCAGGGTGATGAAATGATCGCCCCCCAGCGTGACGCTGGCTGCCCCCGCCGCCAGAATGCCCGCAATATGCGCTTCGACCAGCGCGGGCACGCCGGCAACATTGGCGTAGTCAAACGGCATATCGCCATAATCAACGATGGCGAATTCGGACAAAGGATCGAACCCGTCCCAGCCATAAGGCGGATCATAGGGCTGCAGACACGACGCCTCGCGGATCGCGCGCGGCCCAAAGCGCGCACCAGGGCGGTGGGTCACCGCCTGATCGAACGGAATGCCCGTGACAGCCAGATCGACGCCGGTCAGGTTCTTGGTATAGCTGCGTCGCAAGAACGACACCGCCCCGCCGAAGGCATTCTCATAGGCCAGCCCGCGCCGGTCGTCCCGTGTAAAGGCCAGATCGACCTGCCCTTTTGCATCTTCCAATGCCATTCTTCACACCTTCTTTTTTCCAGAAATACTCCCGCCGGAGGCCCAAAAGTCAGGACGCAACCGGCAAGGCCCGCTCGACGATGCGGGCAAAGAACGACGCACCCACAGGGGCCACTGCGTCATCGAAATCATAACCCGGATGGTGCAGCCCTGCCGTGTCGCCATTGCCGACAAACAGATAGGCGCCGGGGCGCTGGTTCAGCATATAGGCGAAATCCTCGGCCCCCATCTCGGGGGCGGCGTCAGCGACCACATCGGCCGATACCTCGCGCGCGACTTCGGCGGCAAAGGCGGCCTTGTCCGCGTCATTGACTGTCGCGGGATAGCCGATCTCGTAGTCAAGCGTCGCTGTCACACCGTAGGACGCCGCCTGCCCCGCCACGATCTCGGCCAGACGGGTTTTCACCATCGCCTGCACCGCCGGATCGAATGTGCGCACCGTGCCGTTGATATAGCCCGTGTCGGGGATCACATTATCGACCGTGCCGGTGTGGATCTGCGTGACCGACACGACCAGCTGGTCAAAGGTGAAATGGTTGCGGCTGACGATGGTCTGGATCGCGCTGACGATGCCCACACAGGCGACCACAGGATCGGCGGTTTCATGCGGCATGGCCCCGTGCCCGCCGCGCCCTTGGACATGGATATGGAACGTGTCCACCGCCGCCATGATCGGGCCGGGGGTGGTATAGAACGCACCCACAGCCGTGCCGGGGGCATTGTGCAGGGCATAGACCTCGGCCACATCAAAACGGTCGAGGATGCCTTCGTTGACCATCACCTCGGCCCCACCGCCTGATTCCTCGGCAGGCTGGAAGATCAGCGCGACGCGCCCCGCGAAATTGCGCGTCTCGGCCAGGTATTTCGCCGCCCCCAGCAGCATGGTCGTATGCCCGTCATGGCCGCAGGCATGCATCGCGCCTTTCACGGTCGAGGCGTAGTCGAGCCCCGTCACCTCGTCCATCGGCAGCGCATCCATATCGGCGCGCAGCCCGATGGTGCGCCCCGCACCCTGCCCGTTGATGATGGCGACGATCCCGCTGGTGGCGATTCCCTCGTGGATTTCGTCCACGCCAAACGCGCGCAGCTTGTCGGCGACAAAGGCCGCTGTCTTATGGCAGTCAAACCGCAATTCGGGATGTGCATGCAGGTGACGGCGCCAGCCGGTCATCTCGGGGCTGAAATCGGCGATACGGTTGATGACGGGCATGGGATGGCGCTTTCGGTAACTTCGCAATAGGGTCAGTTGATCCCAAGTTGAAGGTGGCTGCAATGGCGGAAGATGCCCTGATCCATGACCCCGACGGCGGCATGCCGCGTCTTTTGGAAATCATGCGCCGGCTGCGCGACCCCGCTACGGGCTGCCCTTGGGACATCGCACAGGATTTCGCCACGATCGCCCCCTATACGATCGAAGAGGCCTATGAGGTCGCCGATGCCATCGCCCGCGCCGACTGGCCCGAGCTCGAAGGTGAACTGGGCGATCTGCTGCTGCAAACCGTCTATCACGCGCAGATGGGGGCCGAGGCCGGGCATTTCACGTTCGAGTCTGTCGTGCGCAATATCGCCGACAAGATGGTGGCGCGGCATCCGCATGTCTTTGGCGACGAGAACCGCGACAAGACCGCTGACCAGCAGGTCGCCGATTGGGAAAAGATCAAGGCCGCCGAACGGGCGGGCAAGGCGCAAGGCGGCGTGCTCGACGGTGTGGCCCTTGGCCTGCCCGCGCTGCTGCGCGCGGTCAAACTGCAAAAGCGCGCGGCGCAGGTGGGCTTCGACTGGCCCGACACGTCGCATGTGCTGGACAAGATCATCGAGGAGGCAGGCGAGCTGATCGCCGCCCGTGATCGGCTGTCCGAGGCTGAAATCGCCGATGAGATGGGCGATCTCTTGTTCGTGCTGGCCAATCTCGCGCGGCATCTGGGTGTTGATCCGGAGGCCGCGCTGCGCGGCACCAACGATAAATTCACGCGCCGGTTCAAGGGGATAGAGGCGGCACTTGCCGCGCAGGGCAAGACACCCGCCGACAGCGATCTGGCGGAAATGGACGCGCTGTGGGATGCACAGAAGGCGCTGGAGAAGGGTCAAAAATAGTCCGACAAAAATATTCAGGTATTGACCCGAGTAAAAGACTCAGGCTGAAAGGCGCCAGTTCAACCAAGGAGCCTTCCCATGACCCTGCGCAACATCCTTTTGGCCAGCACCTGTGCCGCCATCGCCGGCCCTGCCAGTGCCGATGTCAACATCTACACCACCCGTGAACCCGGCCTGATCCAGCCCGTCATGGATGCTTTCACCGCCGAAACCGGCATTCCCGTCAACCTGTCCTTCATCGAGGATGGTCTGGTCGAACGCCTGACAGCCGAAGGCACCCGCTCGCCTGCCGATCTGGTGATGACGGTCGATATCGCGAACCTCAAGCAGATCGTGGATGCCGGTGTCGTGCAGGCCGTCGAAAGCGACGTGCTGACCACGGCGATCCCTGCCGAGCTGCGCAGCGACGAGAACCTCTGGTTCGGTCTGACCACCCGCGCCCGCGTGATCTATGCCTCCAACGAGCGTGTGGCCGATGGCGAAGTCACCACCTACGAAGACCTGACCAGCGAAAAATGGGCCGGTCGCATCTGTTCGCGCTCTGGCCTGAACAATTACAACCTTGCGCTGCTGTCCGCCGTGATCGCGCATAAGGGCGAAGACGGCGCGCGTGAATGGGCCGCCGGCCTGCGCGAAAACCTGGCCCGCCGCCCCGAAGGCAACGACCGCGCACAGGTCCGCGCGATCTGGGCGGGCGAATGCGACATCTCGCTGACCAACACCTATTACATGGGCGCGATGCTGGCCGACCCCGAGCAGCAGGAATGGGCGAATGCCGTGCGCATCATCTTCCCGACATTCGAGGATGGCGGCACCCATGTGAACGTGTCGGGCGTGGCGATGACCCAATCCGCCCCGAACCGTGACGAGGCGCTGCAACTGATGGAATTCCTTGTCTCGCCCGCAGCACAGGCGATCTATGCCGAGACCAACCACGAATACCCCGTGCTTGAAGGTGCGGCGCAGTCGGATCTGGTCGCAAGCTGGGGCGAATTCACGCCTGACACTGTCGATCTGAACGAATTGGCCAACAACCGCCCGGCAGCGGTGCGGATCATGGAAGAAGTGAACTTCGACGGCTAAGGCAAGAAAGCTGGGGGGCTGTCGGCCCCCCAGACCCCCCGAGGATATTTAGGCTCGGAAGATGGGGTTGGCATTCTTTGGTTGCTTGGGCAGTCTAGCCACAACGGGAGGAATGCATGGATATTTCAGCAGCAGTGGTGATCGTGACGGGTGGTGCATCAGGTCTGGGTGCTGCCACGGCGCAGGCATTCGTGGCGGCGGGCGCGCAGGTCACGATCTTCGACCGCGATCCGGCGGGTGCGGAATTTGCCGAAAGGATCGGCGCAGGTTTTGTGCAGGTCGATGTGACCGATGAGGATAGCGTTGCGGCGGGGCTGGATCAGGTCTCTGGCCTGAATGTCGCGGTGAATTGCGCAGGGATCGCCACGGCGGAAAAGACGCTGGGCCGTGATGGCCCGCATCGGCAGGACAGCTTTGCGCGCACCATCGACATCAATCTTTGCGGCACGTTCAACGTGGCGCGCCTTGCCGCCGCGCGCATGACGCAAGGTGGTGTGATCATCAACACCGCCTCTGTCGCGGCCTTTGACGGGCAAAAGGGACAGGCGGCCTATGCCGCGTCCAAGGCGGGCATCGCCGGTCTGTCCTTGCCCATGGCGCGCGATCTGGGGCGCAACGGCATTCGTGTGATGGCGATTGCTCCGGGGATTTTCCGCACACCGATGCTCGAATCACTCGGCGAGGAGGTGATGGCGGGGTTGGCGCGCGATGTGATCTATCCTGCGCGCCTTGGTGATCCGGCGGAATATGCCGCCCTCGCGCGGTTCATCGTGGAATGCGACTACCTCAACGGCACGACGATCCGGCTGGACGGCGCCCTGCGGATGCCGTGATCAGCCGGCGGCTTTTTCTTCCAGCACCAGCCATTCATCCTCGGCATCGGACAGCTGCATCTGGCGGGCGATCAGCGCGTCAGTGGCTTTGGCGAATTTGACGGGATTTTCCGTGAAAAGTGCGGGATCGGCGAGCAGTTCTTCGAGCTTGCCGATTTCCGCGGTCAAGGTCGCGATCACGCCCGGTAGCGCGTCAAGCCGGTGCTTTTCGGTGAAACTCAGCCCGCCGCTGGATTTCTTCTCGGCGGGTTTGTCCTTTTTGGCCAATGGCTTGGTGGCCGTTGCTGATTCGGTGAAATCGCCGCCGCGCTGGTCGCGGTAATCCGTCCAGCCGCCCGGATAGACGACGGCCTGCCCGTTGCCTTCCATCGCGATGGTGGTGGTGGCGACGCGGTCCAGAAAATCGCGGTCGTGGCTGACCAGCAGAACCGTGCCGTCGTAATCGCCTAGGATATCCTGCAACAGATCGAGCGTTTCGATATCGAGATCGTTGGTCGGTTCGTCCAGCACCAACAGGTTGCTTTCCCGCGCCATCAGGCGGGCGAGCAGCAGCCGTGCCTTTTCACCGCCCGAGAGCGAGCGGACAGGCGCGCGCGCCTGTGCTTCGTCGAACAGGAATTCCTTGAGGTATCCGACGACGTGTTTGGGCGTGCCGCGCACCATGATCTGGTCGGATTTGCCGCTGACCCCCAGTTCGGGGTCGCTGGCAAGATTTTCCCACAGCGTCATATCGGGGTTGAGCGCTGCGCGGGTCTGGTCGAACACCGCGATATCAAGCTTGGTGCCGAGTTTCACCTGCCCCGCGTCAGGTTCGACCTGCCCCAGCAGCATCTTGATCAGCGTGGTCTTGCCCACGCCGTTCGGCCCGACAAAGGCGATCCGGTCGCCGCGCTGCACGGTCAGGTCCAACCCCTGCACGATGTTTTTGCCCTCAAAGGCTTTGGTCAGCCCGACACATTCCACGACCTTGCGGCCCGATGTGCTGCCACCGTCGAACGCCATGGCGGCCGTGCCTTGCCGTCGGATCTGGCCGGCCTTTTCGGCGCGCAGGTCCTGCAAGGCCCGCAGACGTCCCTGGTTGCGGGTGCGGCGGGCAGAGATGCCTTCGACAGCCCAGCGGGCCTCGGCCTTGATCTTGCGGTTGAGTTTGTGGCGCTGCTGGTCTTCTTCTTCCCAGATCTTGTCGCGCCATTCCTCGAACGCATCGAATCCCTGTTCGGCACGGCGCACGGCCCCCCGGTCGATCCAGAGCGTCGCGCGGGTCAGCGCGCGCAGGAAGGCGCGGTCGTGGCTGATCAGCACGAAAGCGGCGCGGGTCTGTTTGAGCTCGTTTTCCAGCCAGGCGATGGCTTCGATATCCAGATGGTTGGTCGGCTCGTCGAGCAGCATCAGTTCGGGCGCCTCGGCCATCAGCTTGGCCAGGGCCGCGCGGCGGCGTTCCCCGCCAGATGCGGTGGACACAGCACCGGCGGGATCGAATTTCAGCCCTTCGGCGACCATGTCGACCTTGTAGGATTCCTCGGGCGGCAGGCCGGAGGCTGCGTAATCGCCCAAGGTGGCGAACCCCTTCATCTCGGGGTCCTGTTCCATATAGCCGACCTGCACACCGGGCGAGGCCACACGCGTGCCGCTGTCGGGCAGCACAAGGCCCGCCATCACCTTCATCAAGGTGGATTTGCCCGAACCATTGCGCCCGACTAGGGCCACACGGTCGCCCGGCTGGATCACCAGCGACAGGTCGGCAAAAACAGGATCGCCGCCGAAAGTCAGGGCGATGTCGGAAATCTGGAGAAGGGGTGCGCGTGCCATGCCCGCCTGCTATTGCGTGGCTTGCGCCAGCGCAAGGGGTTTCAACGCGCCCCCATCACGGCGCGCAAGGCGCGCGCGCGCGCGGGTGGGACGGCTGCGATATCGAGGCAGGTAAACACATGCAGCGTGTTCATCTGCCGGTCCACCACCGCATGATCGCCGACCCAGCCACCCATCGCCAGATAGGATCGCAGCAGTGATGGCAAAGGGGCGGTGCCATGCCCCTGCCCGTCCAGCGCCACGACCTCGGGCGCTTTGATGCTGGGGCGCAGGTGCGCAGGCCCCTGATGCTGGGCCGCCAGCCGCGCAAAGGCCAGCCCATAGCGGACAGGATCGGTGCCTGTGAAACTGGTGCAGCCGAACAGGGTCTGCACGCCTGCCTCGTCCACGATGCCCGTCAGCGCGCCCCAAGCCACACGCACCACATCGGCATCGAGCACATCGGCCGCGATGCAGAACCGCCCCAACTCCATCAGGGGGCCGGGCTGGGCGGTCAGGCCGGACAGGTCGTAGAACTGCGCGGAATAGCTTTGCGCGAGCTCTGCGCCTTGCGCGATCAGCAACAGGCGTGCAGCAGCGACCAGCCGGCCCGCCCCGTCCTCGATCATCATATGACGGCACCGCGCGTCAAAGTCGTCGCTGTCCAGACCGGCGTGGCCGAAAAAGCAGGCATGCCGCAAGCGCTGGCAAGCGGCCAGATCGTCGGGCGTTGCCGCCAGTCGGGCGCGATACCGGCCGATTTCGAATGCGATTGTCATGGCCTGCCTTGGCGATAGGGTGCTTGCGCCCTACTTTATGCGCAACAGACGAAAAAGGAATATGACATGGATAAAATCATCAAATCGGATGCCGAATGGCGCGAACAGCTGTCCGATCTGGCGTTCAAGGTCACGCGCAAGCATGGCACCGAACGCGCGGGCACCCATGACAATTTCCCCAAAGACCCCGGCACTTACCTGTGCGTGTGCTGCGGCGCGCCCTTGTTCGACCAGCGCGCCAAGTTCGAAAGCGGCACCGGCTGGCCGTCGTTCTATGAACCGCTCTCGCCCGAGCAGGTCGGGGAATCGGTGGATCGCGGGTTCTTCATGACCCGGACCGAGGTGCATTGCGCCCGCTGCGACGCGCATCTGGGGCATGTGTTTCCCGATGGGCCTGCACCTACGGGGCTGCGGTATTGCATGAACGGGGTGGCGCTGACGTTTGAACCGGCGGATTGACGGAGGTCCGAACGGTCCAATCCCACCCTGTCACTGGCGAAAGATATTCCTTGTGAATGCCAGATTACAGTCGTCCGTTTTGCACAACGGTGATCCGTGCAGCGTGGGAAAGACGATGACATCGGTTTGAAGTCGAGCGGTTTGCGCTCCAACCTCGGGCAGGTTGACCGGTATCTTGGTCAGCTCCATTCGGAAATATGATGGTCGTTCGCCACCCTGCATTTGTGACCCAGCGTTCCCCATCGTAAAAGAAATCTCGGCGTCTGGTGCGTCGTGCGGCACGGAGCGGTCAAAGCGTGGTCCCATGCCCATGACACCTTGCTGGCGCGTGACCGTTTCGCCTGCTGTCAGGTCTGCGACCCACTGCCCGTCGATGATGTC
>DAISXL010000047.1:4229-5909 GCA_036825855.1 Yoonia sp. | reverse complement strand
TTAAAGATCGCCGCCGCTGTCGTCCGCACCCAGAAGCGTGCCCGCGTCAAGCCGCCCGAAGGAGCCCAGAAGCTGTTCCAGCACGCCGATATCCTCGATCCCGTCGTCGGTGACGCGGCGGTCGAGTTGCACGACGCGCCCGTCCTCCAGCGTATAGCGGCTGATGTTGCGCACGCGGTCGCTGGCGTCAAAGCTGACGGCGATGACGGTGCGGTCCACCTCTTGCGGGGCAAAGGGGCCGATGCGGTCGAACTGGCTGGCGACGTAATAGATGGTGTCGTTGCGCAGACCGCCGTCGGATGTAGGCGGGCCAAACAGGGTCACGACATCGCTGCGCGTGGACTGGCCGACCTGCACCTGTGCCAATTCGCGGTCGCTGGGAGCAAAGCCGTTGAAACTGGTCATCGGCGTGCAGCCTGCAATCGCCACGACCGCCAGCACAAAACCCGAAGCCCGCAGGCTGGCGCGCAGTTTGGTCATGTTCATGTCAGGCCCCTTGCTTTGGCATCTGATGCCTTTTATCCCCCCTACATCACCGCCCGCCCCTGATCAAGAATGGAAGCAGCCTTGCCCCAGATGCCACAATCACTCTTGCGTTTGGCCGAGCTTGCCGCGTCGCGCGGCACGACCTTTGCGCTGACGCCGGATGCCGCAGAGCGCGCGGCCATCGCCGAAACCTTGGGGATCGTGGGCATCAAGAAACTGCGGTTCGAAGGCGAACTGACGCCACAGGGTCGCAAGGACTGGGTCCTGACCGCAAAGCTGGGCGCGACGGTGGTGCAGGATTGCGTGGTCACGCTTGACCCTGTCACGACGCGGATCGACGAGCCGGTGACGCGCCAGTATCTGGCCGACCTGCCCGAGACGACCGGCACCGAGGTCGAGATGCCCGAGGATGACACGCTTGAACCCCTGCCCGACGCCATCGATCTTTATGGCGTGCTGACCGAAGCATTGGCGCTGGCCTTGCCGCTTTATCCGCGCGCTGACGGGGCCGAATTGGGGCAAACCGTCTATACCCGCAAAGGTGTCACCCCTTTGACGGACGAAGATGCACGCCCTTTTGCAGGGCTTGGCGCCTTGCGCGACAGCCTGCAAAACAAGGACGATTGACCGCTTTTCCACCACCCCGAAAAGGGGTTGCGCCGCGCGGGAATCGCAGTATGTTCGCGGCCTCTTTCATACAGCGTCTCGACAGGGCTGCCAGATTGGCGTAGGACCCCCGACAGATGCACAAATCAGGGCCGCGCGCCCGTCTATCATAGGGTTCCGTCATGGCCGTCCAGCAGAATAAAGTTTCCAAATCCCGCCGCAACAACCGGCGCGCGCACGACTCGCTTGTCGCTGCCAACCCCAACGTATGCGACAACTGCGGGGAAATGAAACGCCCGCACCATGTGTGCCCGTCCTGCGGCCACTATGCGACGCGTGAAGTCATCGCCAACACGACCGAGGTCGATCTGGACGAAGACGCAGCATAAGCTGCATCACAGGCACAACAGCATGATACAGCGCCAGACGGGATCAGTCTCGACATCGGCCAACGTTCTTTCTGTTGATGCCATGGGTGGCGACAAAGGGCCTGCAACCGTGGTTGCGGGCCTTGCGAAGTTCCTGAGGTCCACACCGGACGCCCGCGCATTGCTGCACGGCCCCAAGGCCGAGCTTGACCCGCTGGTC
>DAISXL010000047.1:0-4129 GCA_036825855.1 Yoonia sp. | reverse complement strand
ACCGGACGCCCGCGCATTGCTGCACGGCCCCAAGGCCGAGCTTGACCCGCTGGTCGCATCGCACAAAATCACCGACCGCGTGAGCGTGCATGACGCATCCGATGTCGTGAAGATGTCGGACAAGCCCAGTCACGTGCTGCGGCACGGCAGGAACACCTCCATGTGGTCGGCCATTGATGCCGTGCGCGACGGTCAGGCTGCGGTCTGCGTGTCCTGCGGCAATACCGGCGGGCTGATGGCGCTGTCGATGCTGCGCCTGCGCAAGGCCGAAGGCGTGAACCGCCCCGCCATCGCCTGTCTGTGGCCGTCACGCAATCCGGCGGGGTTCAACGTGATGCTGGATGCCGGTGCCGATATCCGCGCCGATCAGGATGATTTGCTGACCTATGCGCTGATGGGGGCGGCCTATGCACGCAACGGGCTGGAGATCGCGCGCCCGCGCGTCGGGTTGCTGAACGTCGGGACCGAGGAACACAAGGGCCGCGCCGAACTCAAGGTTGCGCATGAACTGATCGCGCGCGCCGCCGAAAAAGGCGAATTCGATTACGTCGGATTCGTCGAAGGCGGCGATCTGCCGTCCAACAAGGTGGATGTGATCGTGACCGACGGGTTCACCGGCAATGTCGCGCTCAAAACCGGCGAAGGCACCGCCACGTTGATCAGCGAATTTCTGCGCGGTGCGATGATGGGAAATCCCCTGTCGATGTTCGGCGCCTTGCTCGCCAGCGGATCGCTGGGCCGCCTGCGTAAAAGAATCGACCCGCGCCGCGTGAATGGCGGCGTATTTCTGGGCTTGAACCAGACGGTCATCAAAAGCCACGGCTCTGCGGATGAAACCGGCGTGGCTGCGGCCCTGCATCTGGCTTACCGGCTGGCGCAGACCGGCTTTTCGGACAAACTGGCAGCACGGGTTGCATCCGCCGCCGCACTTGCGCAAGATCACGGACAAGAAAGTGCTGCCGAAGCGGGCAGCGACAACACAGGCAAATAACACGATGACACGGCGCGCAGTGGTCAGGGGCATCGGGCATTACCTCCCCGACCGTATTGTTCCGAACAGTGAATTTGAAAAGACGCTGGACACATCGGACGAGTGGATCAAGACCCGTTCCGGTATCGAGCGGCGGCATTTCGCGGCAGAGGGTCAGACCACATCCGACCTTGCGATCCATGCCGCCAAAGCCGCGCTGGCTATGGCCAAGATCGACCCCGATGACATCGATGCGATCGTTCTGGCAACATCGACATCCGATCTGACTTTTCCCTCGACGGCGACGATGGTGCAGCATGCCATCGGCAACACCAAAGGTTATGCCTTTGATATTCAAGCGGTTTGTGCGGGCTTTGTCTATGCGCTGTCAACCGCCAACGCGCTGATCACGTCAGGCCAGGCCAACACTGTCATGGTGATCGGCGCAGAAACCTTCAGCAAGATCCTCGATTGGACCGACAGGGCGACCTGCGTCTTGTTCGGTGACGGCGCGGGTGCACTGATCCTGTCGGCGGAAGACGGCGATGGCAGCACGAACGACCGCGGCATCCTGTCTGTCGATCTCAATTCGGACGGGCGCTACAAGGACATGCTTTATGTGGACGGTGGCGTCTCGACCCAGACAACGGGCGTCGTGCGCATGGAAGGACGCGAACTGTTCCGCCACGCTGTCGAAAAGCTTGCCCAGACTGCCGATGCCGCCCTGCACAAGGTCGGGTTGACGGCAGATGACGTCGCCTGGGTCGTGCCGCATCAGGCCAATATCCGCATCATTCAGGCCACCGCCAAAAAGCTCGGCGTCGGCATGGACCGCGTGGTCGTCACCGTGCAGGACCATGGCAATACATCCGCCGCCTCGATCCCGCTGGCGCTGTCGGTGGGTGTCGCCAACGGCCAGATCAAGCGCGGCGATCTGGTCGTCACCGAGGCCATCGGCGGCGGCCTGGCCTGGGGGTCGGTCGTCCTGCGCTGGTAGGGTGAAACCGCGCACTGAAGTGGCTTTGCCAAGTCCTTGTTATTGACTCTGAAATTGCCGCGCGCCAATGTTGGGGCGAAATCGCGAGGAAGTGATCTATGGCGGACAAGACTTTGACACGCATGGACTTGGCGGACGCTGTCCATAGTGAAGTGGGGCTGTCGCGCAACGACAGCGCCGATCTGGTGGAAAGCGTGCTGACGCATATCTCCGATTCGTTGGTGGCGGGCGATACCGTCAAGATTTCGTCCTTCGGCACGTTTTCGGTCCGCGAAAAGGCCGCCCGCGTCGGGCGCAACCCCAAGACCGGCGAAGAAGTCCCGATCCATCCGCGCCGCGTGCTGACCTTCCGGCCATCGCATCTGATGAAGGATCGCGTCGCGGCCGGAAACAAGTCCTGAGCCATGGCCAAAGCCCGCGAAGCCTTTCGCACGATTTCCGAAGTCGCGGAATGGCTGGACACGCCGACCCATGTGCTGCGATTCTGGGAAACCAAGTTCAGCCAGATCCGGCCCGTCAAAGGCGCGGGTGGACGGCGCTATTACCGCCCCAGTGACATGGACTTGCTGGGCGGGATCAAGCAGTTGCTGCATGAGGACGGGCTGACCATCAAGGGCACCCAGAAACTGCTGCGCGAGAAGGGCGTGAAATACGTGGCCTCACTCGGGGCGAGCGTGACGGGCGAGACTGCCGAGGAACTGGCCGCCGCACCACAAGCAGCGCCGCCCGCACAAGCGCCGCAAGCCTTCCCTTCTGCGCCTGCAATGCGCCCGCCACCGGCCCAGACGGCCCTGCCCTTCGACGATCTGCCTGCGCGCCAACGCCCGATCGCCGTCTTTGCCGAACCGCCGCGCGACCTGCCCGACGTGCCTGCCCGGATCATTGGCCGCGCGCCTGTGCAGGCGTCGGATTTGCAGACGCAGGCCGCGCGTATTCGGCCGCTTTTGCACCAGTTGGAGGCTGTGCGCGAGCGGATGGGTCGCATCTGACGCCCGTGTCGCGCCAAAGAACTTTGATGCCTCCGGCGGGGATATTTAGGCTCGGAAGATGATGCTTTTCGGGCTTGTTCCTGCGCCAGTTTCCAGTATGAACACGCCTAGTCGGGCTATAGCGCAGCCTGGTAGCGCGTCCGTCTGGGGGACGGAAGGTCGCAGGTTCGAGTCCTGCTAGCCCGACCAATCATCACCGCCCGCTTGCGTTTACGCGCAGCGGGCGTTTTGATATCCGCAAAGGGGCGATTTCATGCAAAACGGCGTTCTGGCAGACCATCAGATCCGCGCGATGATCGGCACAGGCGCGATCCGTGCTGATGCACCCATTGATGCAGGCCAGATCCAGCCTGCCTCGCTTGATCTGCGGCTGGGGGCTGTCGCCTACCGCGTGCGCGCGTCGTTTCTGGCGGGCCGCCAGCGGACGGTGGTCGAACGGCTCGCGGATTTCCAGATGCATGCCATCGACCTGACCGGCGGGGCCGTTCTGGAAAAAGGCTGCGTCTATGTCGTGCCCTTGATGGAAAGCCTGTCCTTGCCGCAGGGGATGACGGGGGCAGCCTCGGCGAAGTCGTCCATCGGGCGGCTGGACCTGCTGACGCGGATCATCACCGATCACGGCGTCGAATTCGACCGCGTGCCTGCAGGCTATGACGGCCCGCTTTATGTCGAGATCTGCCCGCGGTCGTTTTCGGTCGTGGCCCAGTTGGGGCAGATGCTGAACCAGATCATTTTCCGCCAGGGCAAGACCATCATGTCCGATGAGGACCTGCGCGCGCTGCATGGCACCACACCCATTGTGTCGGGCGATCCGGTGATATCGGAGGGTTTGGGCTTTTCCGTTGATCTGCGCCCCGAGGCGGGCAATCTGGTCGGCTACCGCGCCAAGCCGCATACGGGCGTGATCGATCTGGGCAAGCTCAACCACTATGATCCGGCCGAATTCTGGGAACCCGTGCATACCGATACCGGCTGGATCATCCTTGATCCGGGCGCGTTTTACATCCTTGTCAGCCGCGAGGCGATTGTCATTCCGCCGATGCAAGCCGCCGAAATGGCGCCCTATCTGGCGATGGTGGGCGAATTCCGCGTGCATTACGCGGGGTTTTTCGACCCCGGTTTCGGCTATGCCGCCGCAGGAGGCGCTGGGTCACGCGGGGTGCTGGAGGTGCG
>DAISXL010000046.1:0-14317 GCA_036825855.1 Yoonia sp. | reverse complement strand
CGTCCAGCAGCGCCTCTTCGATCTCGCGGGTGAACAGGCCCTTGCCGCCGATTTCTTTCAGCGGACGGTCCTGAATCGCATCGCCCGTCACCTTGATCACGACGATGGCAAAAGCCTCCTGCGGCAGATCGAAGGCCGCCATCAGCCTTGCGCGCGTCTCATGCGCCTGCGCAAGCGCAAGCGGCGATCCACGGGTTCCGATGTTGAAAGGCGAGGCGGGTGTGGGCAAAGCAATGTTCATGGCGCGATTGTTAGACGTGTCAATCTGGCCTGACAACTGCCTTGACAACATGTTCCGCAATTGGGACGACAGACGGGTTAAAAAAGGACAGACCATGGCGCAGCAAAAGACCATCCTTCGGGCCCTTGCGGGCGAAACGCTTTCGACGCCGCCCATCTGGATGATGCGTCAGGCGGGGCGTTACCTGCCCGAATATCGCGCGACGCGCGAACAGGCGGGGGATTTTTTGTCGCTTTGCTATAACCCTGAACTTGCTGCCGAAGTGACGCTGCAACCGATCCGCCGCTATGGGTTCGATGCGGCGATCCTGTTCGCCGATATCCTGCTGTTGCCGCAGGCTTTGGGGGCAGACTTGTGGTTCGTCACCGGCGAAGGGCCGCGCCTGTCCACCATTACGACGCCCGAGGAACTGGGCCGTCTGAAGCCCGTGGAAGAGATCCACGAGACGCTGGACCCCGTCTACGAGACGGTGAAGATTCTGTCGCAGGAACTGCCCAAGGAGACCACGCTGATAGGTTTCGCGGGCGCGCCATGGACGGTTGCGACCTATATGATCGCGGGCAAAGGCACGCCCGACCAAGGGCCCGCCCATGCGCTCAAGGCCGAAAACCGCCCCGTGTTCGAAGGCATCATGCACCGCCTGACCGAAGGCTCCATCGCCTATCTGTCAAAACAGATCGAGGCAGGGGCGGAATGCGTCAAACTGTTCGACAGTTGGGCAGGATCGCTGGAAGGCGACGATTTCACCGAATTCTCGATCAAGCCGATGCAACGGATCACGGCCGCGCTGAAGGAAAAGCATCCCGGCATCCCCGTCATCGCCTTTCCGCGCGGGGCAGGCACGAAATATGCCGGCGTCCATGCCGCGACAGGGGCCGATTGCGTCGCCGTCGATGACGGTGTCGATGCGGCCTGGGTCGCGGAGCACGTCCAGACAGACGGCTGCGTGCAGGGCAACCTTGCGTCGTCGCATATGGTCACAGGCGGTCAGGGGTTGGTCGATGAAACCCGCCGGATCTGTGATGCGCTGTCGGGTGGCGCGCATATCTTCAACCTTGGCCACGGCATCACGCCAGAGGCGGACCCCGCCAATGTGCAACTGATGATCGATACGGTACGCGGGGCCTGACCGGATGCCACTGACCCTGCGCCTGATCTTTCACGGTCTGCGCGGGGCCCTGCTGGCGCTGACGATCACACTTTTGGGGTGGGTTACGCTGGTGCCCGCCACTGCCGCCGAACGCGCGGCGCTGAACGCGCCTTTGGGCGCGACATCACCCGACGGGTTGCTGGAATTGCGCATCGCGCGCGCGATGATCCATTTCGCCCCCGAACGGTCCGCAGCGATGCTAAGCCGTGCAAGCGGGGGCGAGATCACGCCAGAACTGGCCGCGCTGATCCTGCGCGACATCGCGGGCGAAACGCCCGCGCCGCCCGACACCCCCGCCTCCGAAAGACAGGCTGGTGGCGCAAAATTCGTGACGGTCGATTAGACCCATTTCGCCAGCGGCGGCAGGCTCATCAGCACGGCGTTGGCATCATGGCCTGTGGTCAGCCCGAACTTGGTACCGCGGTCATAGACAAGGTTGTATTCGGCATACAGCCCGCGGTGGATCAACTGCGTGTCCTTATCGGCGTCATTCCACGGCGTATCGCGGCGCTTTTCCACCAGCGGCACATAGGCGGGCAGGAAGGCGCGGCCGATGTCCTGGGTCAGGGTGAAATCCGCCTCCCAATCGCCGGTGCAGTAATCATCCATGAAAATCCCGCCCACGCCCCGCGCGCGGTTGCGGTGGGGGATGTAGAAATATTCATCCGCCCAGGCCTTGAGCTTGGGATAATGATCTGCCCCGTGCGGGTCGAGATGCGCCTTTTGCGTGGCGTGGAAATGGGCGGTATCCTCGGCATATTCGATGCAGGGGTTCAGGTCGGACCCGCCGCCGAACCACCAGGCATGCGGGGTCCAGAACATGCGCGTGTTCATATGGACCGCAGGCGCATGCGGGTTCTGCATATGCGCCACCAGCGAAATGCCCGAGGCCCAGAACCGCGGATCATCCGCCATGCCCGGCACACCGCGCGCGGCCATCGCGCGCTGCGCGGCTTCGCCCAGCTGGCCATAGACAGTCGAGATATTGACGCCGACCTTTTCGAACACCCGCCCCCCGCGCATCACCGACATCAGCCCGCCACCCGCATCGGACCCGTCGTCAGAATGACGCGATGTTTCCGTCACCGCGAACCGGCCTGCGGGGGTGTCGCCTGCATGGCTGTCCTCCAGCCCCTCGAACGCTGCGACGATGTCGTCGCGCAATGTGCGGAACCATGCCGATGCCTTGGCTTTTTGTGCTGAGAATTCTTCTGCCATGTGACGGCTTGGCCCCTGATATTGCATAGCGATGCGTGATACTGTCTGAATACCATACCGAACACGTCCCGATGTTCCAGACCAAAACCGGAGAAGACGATGCGCCCTGCCCTGATGATCCTGCCCCTTCTGGCGTTGGCCGCCTGTGCCACGCCACGCGAACAATGCATCAGTCAGGCGACCCGCGATCTGCGTGTGCTGAACAGCCTGATCGCGGAAACGCAGGGCAACCTTGCGCGCGGCTATGCGATCGACGAACAGCAGGAAGTCCGCACCGTGCGCCAGACCTGCCGCGGTGAAAACAGCGACGGCACGACCTTCCGCTATCGGTGCGACGAGACCGAGACATTCACGACGCGCCGCCCTGTTGCCATCGACCTGAATGCCGAACAGGCCAAGCTTGCGTCACTGGTCGAACGGCGCAACCAGCAGCAGGCGTCATCGGATCAGGTGGTGCTGCAATGCATCGCCACTCACCCTGAATAATCAGTGTGCCGACACGCAGGCCGGGTCGATCAGGGTCCGGCCGCCATCCACGGTGATGATCTGGCCGGTCACGAATCCGGCCGCGTCCGACGCCAGATATTGCACGGCATCCGACACCTCGCCCGGGCTTGCGATCCGGTGCAGCGGGGTGTTTTCAAGGATCGCATCGCGCATTTCGTCATCGTCTTTCAGTGACCCTTTCAGGCTTGCGCTCATGACACTGCCGAAGGCCACGGCATTGACGCGGATACCGTGCGGGGCAAAAGCCACGGCCATCGACCGCGTCAACTGGTCCAAAGCCGCCGTGCTGACCGAATAGGCCAAAAGATCGCCATGGGTGCGTCGTGATGCGATGGACGAGATGTTCACGATCGACCCGACAGCGCCACCGCCACCTTTGCCCGCCTGCTTGATCATCCGGCGCGCCACGGCCTGACTGACACGCATCGCAGTCAGCATGTTCTGCTGGAGCAATTCGTCCATCGACGTATCGTCAGGGTCCAGCGGATCGGTCGTCATCACCTGCCGCGAGGCGTTGACTAGAATATCGACCCGCTCGAACGCATCGATGGTCGCCGACAACAGGTTGGTGATGCTCAGCTTCTTGCGCAGATCACCCGCGAAAAGCCGGATATTCGCGGCTTTCTCGGCCTCTTCGCCCATCTGCGCGCGCAGGGTCTTTTCGTCCATATCGGCAAAGACGACATTGGCCCCGCCTTCGGCGAAATGCCGCGCGATGGCAAGACCGACGCCATTTGCCGCCCCCGTGACGATCGCGGTCTTGCCGCGGATGGAAAAGGACATGGCGGTGCTCCCTTACGCGGTCAGCGCAGCGGTTTGGTGGCGTGGAACAGTTTGAACGCGTTGTTGCCGCCGATGATGTCGACATTGCGGAAACTTTCCGACATCGCCTGTTCATAAGGCAAATGCCGGTTTGCGACCATCCAGAGCTTGCCGTGCGGCGCAAGCAGGCGGGACGCCGCTTGGATGAACGCACGGCCCAGCCCCGCATCGGCGGCGCGCCCGGTGTGAAACGGCGGGTTCATGACGATGCCGTCATAGGGTTTTTCAGGGCTGAACCGCAGCGCATCGGCCCAATGGAAACGGGCGCGCGGGTCGGTGACGTTCAACCGCGCGCAGTCCAGCGACAGCGCCTCGGCCTCGATCAGATCAAGCGAGGCAACCGTGTCCCGCGCCAGCACCGCTTGCGCCAGATAACCCCAGCCTGCGCCCAGATCGGCCATGCGTGCGGGCAGTTTCGGCGGCAGCGCATCGGCCAGCAGCGCAGAACCCGCATCGACCGCCCCGTCGGAAAAGACGCCGGCGGTGGTGTAAAACCCGTGCGGGCCCTGCACCGGCCCCGCCGTCGCCCAATCGGCAAAGGCGGTGGTTGCGGGAAACCAGAACAGCCGGCCATGCCCTTTGGTGATCGACGGCAGGTCGCCCAGACGGGCGCGGCAGGCCTTGAACAGACTGTCCACGCCATCCGTGCGCTGGCCGTCGACGACGACCAGATCGGCCTTGGCACAAGCTTCGGCGATCATCGCCTGCGCCAGCGCCTTGGCGCGCGGCACAACGACGATGGCAGTCCCGCAGGGCGGCAGGTCTTGGGTGACGGTATGGCCCGCGATCTGCCAATTGGCCACATCGGGGAAATAGCCATGCGTGACGCGCAGCGCATCGCGCGGCAGGTCCGACAGGTCATAGGTGGCGGATGGACGCATCAGGCCGATATCGCCCGCGCGCAAGACCAGAAGGCCGTCTTGGATGGCCGTGCTGAGGCGTGACTGTGGCATATGTGTTACGAATAACGCGGGCGCGCTATTCTTTCTCCATCGTGCATTGCAGCGGGTGCTGGTGGCGTTGGGCAAAATCCATGACCTGCGCCACCTTTGTTTCCGCGATCTCGTGGCTGAACACGCCGACGACGGCGACGCCTTTCTTATGGACGGTCAGCATCAGTTCGAACGCCTGGGCGTGCGACAGGCCGAAAAACCGTTCCAGCACATGCACCACGAATTCCATCGGCGTGAAATCGTCGTTCAGGATCAGCACCTTGTACATCGGCGGGCGCTTGGTCTTTGGCTTTGTCTCAAGCGCAACACCAAGGTTACCGTCGTCGCGGTCCGTTTTGTCAGCCATCATGTGAAACGGTGCGTGCATCAAGGGTCCTGTCATACCGCATACATATAAACCATGCCCGCCCAGAGAAAAGGGGGTGCGTCAGAAAGTGGATTCCCGCCAATCGCGGATATAGCGGGTTGACGGCGCAGCGCTACCACATCTGTGAAAACCGCCTGATGATCACCCGCAAAGTGTTTGAAAATAGGGTGTTTTCGGCAAAGCAAAGTTGTGCTAGCGTTTTGAAATAATAATAAGGCCACCGGAAAAATCCGGGGCCAGAGGCAGCAAGAGGCAAACGACATGGCACGTCGTCCGGGACAGTTGGCCCTTTACGGGCTTTATATCTGCGTTCTGATTTTTGGTATCATCTCCGCTCCGGTGCGCGCGGTGGCGGCCCCCTATGCGGCGCTGGTCATGGATGCGCGCACGGGCGAGGTGCTGCATGCGCAGAATGCCGATACACGGCTGCATCCCGCATCCTTGACCAAGATGATGACCCTTTACGTGGCCTTTCAGGCGATCGAACGGGGGGAAATCTCGCTTGATACCGAGGTGACGATCACGCCGCTTGCCGCCAACGAGCCGCCGTCGAAACTGGGTCTGCGTGCAGGCCAGCGCATCCGCCTGCGCTATCTGATCCGTGCGGCGGCCGTGCGGTCAGCCAATGACGCAGCCACCGCCATCGGTGTCGCGATTTCGGGGTCGGAAGAGGCGTTTGCCACACGCATGAACCGGACCGCTGCCGCCATGGGCATGACCAACACGACGTTTCTGAACGCCCACGGGCTGACCCAGTCGGGGCATATGTCCACGGCGCGCGACATGTCGATCCTCGGGCGGCATGTGATCTATGACTTCCCGCAATATTACAACCTGTTCTCGCGCCGAACCGCCGATGCCGGTGTCGCAACCGTGCAGCATACCAACCGCCGCTGGCTAGACAGCTATCCGGGCGGTGACGGGATCAAGACCGGCTTTACCAATGCGGCCGGGTTCACGCTTGTCGCCTCTGCGCAACGCGGCAACCAGCGGATCATTGCGACTGTCTTTGGTGGCACATCCACGGCAGCGCGCAATGCGCGGATCACCGAACTGATGGACATGGGCTTTGCCATGGCGCCGAACAGCGCCAATGTGAACCGCCCCACACCGCCCGGTGCCATGGCCGAAGCGCCTGTTGCGCCCAGCGCGGAGCAGACTGTGGCCGCAGGCGACAGCGTGCGCGGCAGTGCCGGCAAGACGATCCGCGTGAACGGGCTGGTCACGCGCAGCTATCGCCCGGTCGGTCGCCCTGTGGCGGCGGAACCGGCGCCCGAACTGCTGTTGTCCGCCGCACCCACAGCCGGGGCAGAGGCCGAAGTTGCCGTTGCCACCGCCTCGGCGACCGAGGCCGATGTCGCGCCTCTGGTGGATCAGGACATCATCAACGCTGTGCTGGCCGATGCCGTGAATGCCACCCTGATGGAGGTGCTGGCCGAAGAAGCGCCTGTGCAGGTGGCCGCAGCCGCCCCTGCCGTCACACCACAGCCGCGTCCGGCCGCGCCAGAGCAAGTGCAGATGGCCGCGATGGCCGCGACTGCGCCCGTCGCACCGCCTGTCGAAAGTTTCGAGCCTGCAGAGCCGGAAGTTGTGACCCGCGTGTCGACCTCGGGCGGGCGGCACTGGGGTGTGAACGTGGGCCGTTATCCCAGCCGGTTCGATGCCGAACGCGTCCTGTTGCAGGTCGCGCTGAACGAGATGAGCACGCTTGACGGGTCCTTGCGCCGCGTCGTGCAGCGGTCGGGCGGGTTCGACGCCAATTTCGTGGGGCTGACGCGCGAAGGCGCGGATCTGGCCTGCCGCCGGTTGCAGGCGCGCGGCACGACCTGTTTCATGATCGGGGCCGACGGGTAAGACGCACCGCCGGACAAGGACTTTCTGGCCTCCGGCGGGAGTATTTCTGGAAAAAAGAAGTGGGGGGTCAAGCCGAAATGGGGCGCCCTTCGAAGGCGGCGGCCATCAACTGGCGTGTGTAAGGGTCTTGCGGGGCATCGAAGATCGCATCGGCGTCGCCCGCTTCGACCACATCGCCCTGTTTCATCACCATCACCTTGTGCGATAGCGCGCGCACGACTTTCAGGTCATGGCTGATGAACAGATAGGCCAGCCGGTGTTTTTGCTGCAGTTCGCGCAGCAGATGCACGATCTGCACCTGCACCGTCATGTCGAGCGCGGAGGTGGGTTCGTCCAGCACCAGCAAACGCGGCCGCAGGATCATCGCGCGCGCGATCGCAATGCGCTGGCGCTGCCCGCCCGAAAATTCATGCGGGTAACGGTCCATCATCGCGGGGTCGAGCCCGACTTCATCCATGATCTCGGCCACCATGTCGCGCCGGTTGCGCCCGGGATCGACACCGTGGACACCCAGACCTTCGGCAATGATCTGTTCGACCGTCATGCGCGGGCTGAGCGAGCCGTAAGGGTCCTGAAACACGATCTGCATGTCGCTGCGCAAAGGGCGCATCTGGCGCTGGGTCAGGGTGTGGATGTCGCGGCCGAGGAAGCTGATCCGCCCTTGCGACCGGATCAGCCGCATCACGGCCAGCGCAAGGGTTGTCTTGCCGGACCCGCTTTCGCCGACGATGCCCAGTGTTTCGCCTTCGCGTAAAGACAGCGTGGCGCTGTTGACGGCCTTGATATGCCCCACGGTGCGTTTCAGCAGGCCCGCCGTGATCGGGAACCAGATCCGCGCGGCATCGGTTTCAAGCACGGTGGCCGCATCGGCGGGCACGGGTGCCGGCACGCCGGTCGATTCGGCGGCGAGCAGGGTTTGGGTATAGGGGTGGCGCGGATTGGCGAAGAGGTCGGCTGTCGGCCCCTCTTCCACGATCTCGCCGTTCTTCATCACGCAGACGCGGTCGGCGATCTTGCGCACGATGGTCAGGTCATGGGTGATGAACAGCATCGACATGCCGTCGCGCTGTTTGAGATCGGCCAGCAGGTCGAGGATCTGCGACTGAATGGTCACATCGAGCGCGGTTGTGGGTTCATCCGCAATCAGTAACTCCGGCCCGTTGGCCAGTGCCATGGCGATCATCACGCGCTGCCGCTGCCCGCCGGACAACTGATGCGGATAGGCACCAAGCCGGGTTTCGGGGTCGCGGATGCCGACGCGGGTCAGCAGTTCGATGATCCGCGTGCGCACGGCAGGACCTCGCAGGCCCTGATGCAGTTCGATGCTTTCGGCCAGTTGCTTTTCCAGCGTGTGCAGCGGGTTCAGCGATGTCATCGGTTCCTGAAAGATGAAACTGATGTCATTGCCGCGCACCTTGCGCAGGGCAGCCTCGGTCGCGCCGACCATCTCAACGCCGTCATAGGTGATGGACCCTGCCATGACGGCGCTGTCGCCCAGCAATTGCACCGTGGACAGGGCGGTGACCGATTTGCCCGACCCGCTTTCGCCCACAATCGCGATCGTTTCGCCGCGCCCGATCTGGAACGACACACCGCGCACGGCATGGGTCGTGGCACCATCCTGCCGGAAGGCAACACGCAGGTCGCGCACATCAAGCAGGGGTGTGGTCATTTCACAGCGGCCTTTTGCGCGACGGCAAGGTCTTGGGGTGCGACCACAGGCACGGACCCGTCGGCGATGAAGGTCTTGCGCGGATCAAACGCGTCGCGCACGCCCTCGAAGATGAACACCAGGAGCGACAGCATGATCGCGAAGGTGAAGAAGGCGGTGAAGCCAAGCCATGGCGCCTGCAGGTTCTGTTTGGCCTGCAGGGTCAATTCGCCCAGCGAGGGGGCCGAGGATGGCAGGCCGAAGCCCAGAAAGTCGAGCGACGCCAGCGTGCCAATGGCTCCTGTGACCAGAAACGGCAGCATCGTCACCGTGGCCACCATCGCATTGGGCAGCATGTGGCGGAACATGATCGTGCGGTCCGGCACGCCCAGCGCCTTGGCCGCGCGGACATATTCCAGATTGCGCGCGCGCAGAAATTCCGCGCGCACCACGCCCACCAGCGCGGGCCAGCCGAACAGGACCGTCAGGAAGACCAAGAGCCAGAAACTTCGCCCCAGAATGGCGAAAACAATGATGATGACGTAAAGCGACGGCGTGCCCGTCCATATCTCGATGAACCGCTGGAAGGCCAGATCAGTCCAGCCGCCGAAATACCCCTGCACCGCGCCTGCCGCGATCCCGATGATCGAGGCCGCTATCGTGACCATCAGCGCAAAGACAATCGACAGCCGGAACCCGTAGATCACCCGCGCCATCACATCGCGCTTGGTGTCGTCAGTGCCGAGCCAGTTCATCGCGGACGGCGGTGCGGGCGCCACGCCGGGACGGTCGACGATGGTGCTGTAGGAGTAAGGGATCGGCGGCCAGATCATCCAGCCACGCTGGAACCCCTCGCCCAAATCCTCGCCCGCGTCCACGGCGGCGACCAGTGCTTCAGGATCGTCGAAACAATCCTCCATGCCGCCAGTCTTGATCAGGCATTGCACCTCGATATCCTGATAGCGGGCCTGCGTGGGGAAATCGCCGCCGAAATCACGCTCGGTGTAGAAGGTCGCAATCGGCATCCGCCATTCGCCCTGATAGCTGACAAGGATCGGCTTGTCGCTGGCCAGCACTTCCGCAAACAGGGACAGACCGAACAGCACGCCGAAGATGATCAGTGACCAGACAGCCCGGCGGTTGCGCTTGAAATTGCGCCAGCGGCGCTGGTTCAGGGGGGACAGGCGCATCATGTGTTGCGCGCCTCGAAATCGATGCGGGGGTCGATGAAGACATAGGTGATATCGGTCAGGATACCGACCACCAGCCCTATCAGGGAAAAGGCGAAGAGTGTCCCGAATACGACCGGATAATCACGCTCCATCGCCGCTTCGAACCCCAGCCGCCCCAGACCGTCGAGCGAGAACAGCTTTTCGATGATCAGCGACCCGCCGAAGAACACGCCGATGAATAGCGCCGGAAAGCCCGAGATCACGATCAGCATCGCGTTGCGGAAGACATGGCCGTAGAGCACACGGGATTCGGACAGGCCCTTGGCCTTGGCGGTGATGACATATTGCTTCTTGATTTCGTCCAGAAAGCTGTTTTTCGTCAGCAGCGTCAATGTCGCAAACGCCGAAATGGTCGAGGCCAGCACTGGCAAGGTGATGTGCCAGAGGTAATCCAGCACCTTGCCGATCAGGCTCAGATCCTCGAAATTCGCCGATGTCAGCCCGCGCAGCGGGAATATGCGGAAATACGACCCGCCTGCGAACAGAACGATCAGCAGGATCGCGAACAGGAAACCGGGGATCGCATAACCGATGATGATCGCACCACTGGTCCAAGTGTCGAACGGCGTGCCGTCGCGCACGGCCTTCTTGATGCCCAGCGGGATCGAGATCAGATAGGCGATCAGCGTGGACCACAGGCCCAGCGTGATCGACACCGGCATCTTTTCCAGCACCAGATCGAACACGCTGATCGACCGGAAATAGCTGTCGCCGAAATCGAACCGCATGTAGTTCCACATCATGTTGAGGAACCGTTCCAGCGGCGGTTTGTCAAAGCCGAATTCGCGTTCGAGCTGAGCGATGAACTCGGGCGTTAAGCCGCGCGCGCCGACGTAATCGCTGCCGCTGTCATTCCCGAAATCGGCGTCGCCTGCCCCGCCTGAAAAGCCCTCGAACACGTCACCGCGACCTTCGAGATTGGCGAGGATCTGTTCAATCGGGCCGCCCGGCACGAATTGCACCAGCGCGAAGTTGATGATCATGATCCCGAGCAGCGTCGGAATGACCAGCAACAGCCGTCGAAGGATATAGGCGCCCATAAAACTGCCTTACCGCAACGCGCCGGCAGCGATCAAGGCATCAGCCTTGTCCTGATTGAACCACCAGTAATCCAGATGCCCAAGGCCGAATTCGGGCAGGTTTTCCGGGTATTCGAACATATCGAAATAGGCGACCCAGTTGGCACCCGCGAACCATGTGGGCACGATGAAATATTCGTGCCGCATCACGCGGTCGATGGCGCGCACACCGGCGGCCATTTCGTCGTAATCATCGGCATTGATGACAAATTCTGCCAAAGCATCAACGGCCTCCAGACAGAAACCGGCGGGATTGAACACATCATCTCGGTCCTCGCAGCCATAGCGCTGGGTCAGGCCGTTGCCTTCCTGAAGGCCCGCGTTATAGCCGCCCACCAGCATGTCGAAATCGTTGGATTGCGTGCGCGCTTGATACTGGGACGGATCGACGCGGTTATAGCGCGCGTTCACGCCCAGCCGCTGCAGGTTTTCGATATAGGGCGTGATGATCCGGTCGAACGACTGGCTGGTCGAAAGAAACTCCACATCCAGCGTCTGGCCGTTGGCGTCCCGCAGCAACCCGTCATTGCCCGGCGTATAGCCAGCCTCTTCCATCAGCGCGAGCGCGCGGCGCAGGTTGTCGCGGTCCAGCGGGCGGTCGCCACTGGTATGCGGCATAAAAGCGTCCTCGGTGAAAATCGCCTCGGGCAGCATGGCACGCACGGTGTCGAGCATTTCCAGCTCGCGCCCTTCTGGCAGGCCAGCGGCGCGCAGGCGGTCGTTTTCCCAGAAACTCGTGCGTTGCTGGAACAGCCCGTATTGCAGGTTGGTGTTGGTCCATTCGAAATTATACATCAGTCCCAGCGCCAGCCGGACATTGCGGTCCTGAAACTTTTCGCGGCGCAGGTTGAAGACGAAACCCGACGCGCCGGGCAAGGTGCCGTCCGCCAGCGTCTCGCGCGCGACCCAGCCTTGGTCGATGGCGGGGAAATCATAGGATGTCGCCCAGTTGATCGACGAATTTTCGCGCCGGAAGGTGAACTCACCCGCCTTGAACGCCTCGAAGGCGGCGGAACTGTCGGCGAAATATTCGACACGGATCGCATCGAAATTCGCGCGCCCGATGTTCATTGGATGGGTCAGGCCCCAGTAATCAGGATTGCGGCGATAGATGATCTGGCGGCCCGGATCGACGCTGCCGACCAGATAGGGGCCGGTGCCGGGGGCGGTCTCCAGACGGCTTTCATCCAGCCGCGCGCCAGTTTCCTCGAACCAGGCTTGCGGCATGACGATGGCGTTGGCCATCTGACTTACGCGACCACGGCGCGGCGAGTCCGGGTTGAAGGTGAATTTGACGGTGTGATCGTCCAGCGCCTCCCAGCCTGTCACAAGTTGGGTGATGCCGGTGCGAAAGGATGGCGTTGCCTGTTCGCGAATAATTTCGTGGGTGAAAATCACGTCCTGCGCCGTCATCGGTGTGCCGTCCGAAAAGGTCACGTCATCACGCAGGTTGAAAATCACCCAGGCCTGATCGGCGGGATATTCCAGCGTCGTGCACAGCAGGCAGTAATAGGAACCGACCTCGTCGTCGGTGGTGTCCATAATCCGCTCGTACATGATCGAGGACAAAGACCCCGGCGTGCCGGACAGTGTGGCAAAAGGGTTCATGCTGTCGAACGACCCGTCAGCGGAAACGCTGATCTCGCCACCCTTGGGCGCGTCGGGGTTCACATAGTCCAGATGCGCAAAATCGGCGGGGTATTTCAGGTCGCCGTATTCGTTGAACCCGTGCGAGACGATGATCTCTGGCTCTGCCTGCGCGCGCGCATCCTGCGCGGCGAGTAGCGCGAGCGCTGCAATGGACCCCGCTGTCCAAAGACGCAAGCGCGGCGCGGCATCCTGCTGTCGCTGTGCAATGGCGCGGACCTTGGGGCTATGGGACATCGTGAACTCCGGTTGCGACAAGAATTTTAACTGAAGTAACGCTACGGCGCGCGAGGGCAAACATTCAAGTTGAGAATGCGTGATCACGCGGTGTTCATGCGCCATCGCCAATAAAAAGGCCGCCCGATGATGGGCGGCCTGTTGATTGGTTCGCTGCGCGATTATTCGAAAGTGGCGAGGTAGGCGATCAGATTGGCACGATCCTCGACCGACCGCATCCCGTTATAGCCCATCGAGGTGCCGGGGGCGTAACCGCGGGGATTTTCCAGAAATCCGTTCAGGTTTTCCGGTGTCCAGACATCGGCAGCGGCGATCAGCGCGCCCGAATAGGCGAAGTTGTCATAGAATTGCACCGGACGCCCCACGACGCCGTGCAAGGCAGGGCCGGTGCCATGCACGCCGGGTTCCAGCACGTGGCAGGCGCGGCAGTTGCGCCACAGCGTCTCGCCGTCGGCGGCACTGGCCGAGGCGAGGATCACCTCGAAATCGACTTCTTCCGTAACCTCGCCTTCAGCGACCTCGGCGTCTTCCACGGGGATGATATAGGCCTGTTCGGAATGGTCGCCGTGTCCGCCGAAATAGATCGAGGACGCAAGCCAGGCCCCCAGCAGATAAACGAGCAAAGTCGCGCAGAGCGCACCAACGGCCTTTGTAATTGTCATTGTGTCGAACATGTCGCGGTCCATCCAAAGTCAAGGTTTCGGCACGTGTATCCGCTTCCCCCCCGCTGTTGCAAGGTATAGTGGCGCGACGAAACGCCCAATTTTTGCCGTTGCCGTCCGGAGGACACAGTCATGTCGCGCAAAATCGCATTCCAGGGGGAACTGGGGGCTTATGGCCACGAAGCCTGCGCCACGGCGCGCCCTGACCATGCCCCCCTGCCCTGCGCCACCTTCGAGGATGCGATCGAGGCCGTGCGCAGCGGTGACGCCGATCTGGGCATGATCGCGGTCGAAAACTCGACCTATGGCCGTGTCGCGGACGTGCATTCGCTGCTGCCCGAAAGCGGGTTGCATATCGTCGACGAAACCTTCGTGCGGGTGCATATCAACCTGCTGGCCCGTCCCGAGGCGAAACTGTCGGATATCACCGTGGCCGTAGGTCATCCGGTGATACTGCCGCAATGCGCGGGGTTCCTGCGCCGCAACGGGATCACGGGGCGCACCAGCACCGACAACGCCCGTGCCGCGCGCGAAGTGGCGCAGGGCACGGATGTGACGACCGCCGCGCTTGCATCCGAGCTTGCGGCGCAGATCTATGGGTTGCAGGTGCTGGCCCGCCATATCGAGGATCACGACCGCAACACCACGCGGTTCCTGATCATGGCGCGCGAACCCGACACCACACGCCGCGGCGATT
>DAISXL010000045.1:0-14421 GCA_036825855.1 Yoonia sp. | reverse complement strand
GCGATGCGGCCCCCGTGGGTGGAGCGGCGGCATCGACGATCAGCGTGCTGCGTCCTGCTGTCAGCCGCGCGAAACCCATTGCTGTCGGTCCCGTGGCCGGTGTCTTGATGCCCGCCGCTGCCAGTGCTGCATCAAGCTGCCCTTGCGCGCCACGACCGCCACCATGAAACCGTGCCAGCGCGCCATCGGCATGGCGCAGGCCACGCAGGACCGGCACGATCCGCGCGATGGCATCGGTCATGGCGGCAGGCACGGCGCGGCCGGAGGCGGTCAGCAAATCCCTGCTGTCCACCAGATGCGACAGCAGAGCGGCAAGCTCTGCAGGGTTCCGCGACGCAATCCCCCCCTGTGCATCGATCTGCGCTTGGCAGGCCGCACCCAGAGCCTCGGTCACCTGATCCACCGAACTGTCCATGCCGTCCAGCATCAGCCCCACATGGATCGTGCGCGCCAGGGTGCCGATGTTGTCCGCGTCCCGTTCCCAGCGCCGCATCAGGAACAGGGCCTGCCGCGCAAGGCTTTGCATGAAAGCGGCTTTTGTGGCTGCGTCCTGCTTGCGCAGTAGAAAATCGCTGTGGCGGGTCCAGTGGCCCAAACGGCGCGCGGTCAGGCCCGCCTGCCAGCCCGGCCCGGTGCCCGCGCCGAACCGCGTGATCCAATCCTGCACCCAGACCTGCGCCTTGGCGCGCGCGGCCTCATCGCCAAGGGCGGCCAGATCGGCCAGCCAGTCGCAGCCGTGAATCTCGGCCACCACATCGGGGCGCTGCGGCGCAAGGTCCCAGATCGCCAGGTCGGGTGCGGTGATCCGCAGGCCGCAGAACAGGAATTCGCCCGCGACAAGGTGCTGGCCTCGCACCGGCAGCCCTATGTGAAGCGGTTCCGGTGGTCGCGTGAAATGCGTGGTTACCGCAGCGCGGCCTGCCCGTTTTGCATGGTGCCGGTCAACAAATGCCGCGATACGGCCCCGCCATGTAAGATGCTCTGCCATCGACTGCGGCCCAAATGTTGCAGGCTGGTCAGCCCGGTTCATGCGGAACCATAGGAAAGCTGGCCGGTCAAGTCACGCGGGCTTTGTCAGCACGGCGATATAGAACCCATCCATGCCGCCCAGATCGGGCCAATAGTCGGGGCGCAGGCGCAGCCCGCCTTCTTCGGTGATCCAAGCGGGGTCGAGACCGGCCATCGCGGGGGGCACGACACGCAGGCCGGGGTGGCGGAAAAGCGCCTCTTCCACCTGCACCTCGCCTTCGTCGGGCAAAAGCGAACAGGTGCAATAGACCAGCCGTCCGCCGCGGCGCAGCAGGGTCAGCGCATGGTCGATCAGCGTTTCCTGCTGGGCGATCAGCGCGCCGAATTCCGACCCGTCCTTGGCATAGGGCAGGTCGGGATGTCGCCGGATCGTGCCGGTGGCCGAACAGGGCGCGTCCAGCAGGACAGCGTCATAACCGCCGTCCGTGATCGCAAAAGCATCGCTGACCAGCGTGGTGGCGGCCAACCCCGTGCGGGCCAAATTCTCGGACAGGCGCGTCATCCGCTTTTCCGACAGATCGACGGCGGTGACTTCGGCACCGCCCGCCGCCAGTTGCAGCGTCTTGCCGCCGGGGGCGGCGCAGAGGTCGAGCACCCGCAGGCCAGCCACATCGCCCAGCAGCTTGACGGGCACAGCGGCGGCGGCATCCTGCACCCACCAGTCACCCGCGTCATAGCCCGCAAGACCGGACACTTGGCCCACCTGCGCCAGCCGCACCGTGCCGGTCGGCAGAACCACGCCGCCCAAGGATGCGGCCAAGGCATCAGGATCGCCTTTCGCCGTCAGATCCAGCGGCGCGCCTGCGAAATGCGCAGCTTCCATGCCTGTCACAGCGTCGCGGCCCCAGGCGGCGACCAGCGGCTGACGCAGCCAGCCGGGGGTCAGCGGCACGGGGCGTTTGGCCCAAGCCGCGGGTCCTTCGTCGGCGATGCGGCGCAGGACGGCGTTGACCAGCCCTTTCATCGTCTGCGTGCGCTTGTTGCGCGCGACGATCTCGACATAGGCATTCACCACGCCATGCGCGGCCTCGCCCTGCACCAGTTCGATCAGCCCCAGCCGCAGGGCGTTCATCACATGATCGGCGGGCGGTTTTTTCAGATATGGCTTCAGCATCCGGTCGGCCCGGTCCAGCCCGCGCAGCGCGTCTGTCGCCAGCCGTTGCGCGCGCGCACGATCGTCGGGCGCCAGTTGCGCCAGCGCACCGCCTGCGATCAGTTCGGCCATCAGGCGGCCTTCGGTCGTGATCTGCATCAGCAGGTGATGGGCGCTGCGGCGCGGCAGAAGGCCGGATTGGTCCATTGGGTCACTCTTGAAGCTGGGTGAGGGCGGCGTATATCAAACCATGACCGCCGACAAGGACAGCGCCATGACCGACGACGCCCCCAAGGACCTGCCCCCCGCCGCCCGGCGCGCACTGGCAGAGGCCGCCGAACGCCGCAAGGCCGCGAAACTCGACCTGCCGCCCGAATTGGGCGGGCGCGACGGGCCGGAACCTGTCCGCTTTGGCGATTGGGAGAAAAAGGGCATCGCGATCGATTTCTGACCGCCCTATGCGTCTTGTGTCTGTTGCGCAGGCAACACCGCGCCAGACTTAAATGTCGCCGATATTGTCGCGACGCGAAACTTCTGCGTAAATGGCTCCAATACGTCATAAGGGGCAGTGGTTTTGATTTTGCAGCGCATACTGGCAGTATCGGCGTGCCTTGCTCTTGCTGGTTGCAGCCTGCCGCGCAGTGCCGGTTTCCAATCCGAGGTTCTGGCCGCCGCCGATGCCAATATTGCGGCCGAAGGCGAAGCCCCCGCCTATGATTTCACCGTCTACGAGGTTAATCGCGCGACTTTGCCAGTTCTCACGGCTTGGCCTGACCGTGGTGTCACGCAGCTGCCGTGGCTGTCTGCGGTGCAGCAACCTGCGTCGTTGCTGATCGCGCCGGGCGATTCCATCCAGCTGACGATCTGGGATGCCGAGGAAAACTCGCTTCTTGCGGGGGTCGGCCAGCGCGCGACCCCGCTGCAAGAAGCGCAGGTCAGTTCGAACGGTCGGATCTTTGTCCCTTACATTGGTGAATTGGCCGTCGCGGGCATGGCACCCGACACCGCCCGCGCCCGGATCGAGGAAGAACTGGTCCGCACCATCCCGTCCGCACAGGTCCAGCTTGTCGTGGAGCCGGGGCGCGGCAATTCCGCGAACCTGACAGGCGGAGTGGGGGCTGTGGGGATCTATCAGATCCCCGACCGCAATTTCCGGCTGCTGGACCTGATATCGCTGGCAGGAGGGGCAAACCCCACCTACGTCAATCCGCAGGTCCGCCTGACGCGCGGCGGGCAGGTTTATGGCGTCTCGCTCAAGCGGTTGCTGGAAGAACCGGGGCTCGATGTGGCCGTGCAGGGGGGCGACCGTGTGCTGATCGTGCCCGATGAACGCAAGTTTCTGGCGCTGGGCGCCACGGGCCTGCAATCGCAGATCGAATTCCCGACCACCGACGTGTCAGCTTTGCAAGCCATGGCGCTGATCGGCGGGGTGTCCGCCAGCACCGCCAACCCCAAGGGTATCCTGATCCTGCGCGAATACGACCGTGCCGAGGTCCGCGACGGTGTGTCCGGCCCGCCGCAGGAACGCGTCGTCTTTACCATCGATCTGACAACCGCGGACGGGCTGTTTTCGGCGGGCAAGTTCATGGTGCAGGACGGCGACCTGATCTATGGCACCGAAAGCGCGCTGGTCCCCGCGCTGACGGTGTTCGGACTGGCCAACAGGTTGCGCGCTGTCGCGAACTGAAGTCAGAACAGGGCAATGTCATCAGCGAGTGTGGCAAAATCCGTGACCCCGTCGATCCAGAGTATGTCGCCATTGCCGAAATCGATGGTGACGCGCGCATCTTCGTGGCGGCCATAGACGAATAGCAGGTCTTCGGCCGAGGTCAGCCCCGTCCACAGCCGCGCATCAAGGATGATCCGGTCGATCCCCTGTTCGAAATCGACGATATGGTCATGCCCGCGGTTGAAGATGAACGTGTCCGCGCCCGCCCCGCCGATCAGCACGTCGTTGCCGTTGCCGCCGTCCAGCCGGTCATCGCCGTCGCCGCCGATCAGCAGGTCATGCCCGTCGCCGCCGCGCAGATCGTCATGGCCTGCGCCGCCTATCAGGATATCGGGACCGGCTCCGCCGATCATGATATCGTTCCCCCCGCGACCCAGCAGCAGATCGGCACCGCTGCCACCGATCAGCGTATCGTTCCCTTCTGCGCCGGTGAACTCGCGGTCCAGCGGTGGGGCGGGGCTCTGTTGCCCCTGCAATGCGCTGCGCAGGTCGGCCATGTTGTCGGAGACAAGGCTGCGCATCGCGACCTGCATCGAGAAATCGCCACCCTGATCCGGCACAGTGTCGGGCGGCGCGGGCGACACGGCAGGCGGGGGCGTGTCAGGTCCGGCAAAGCCGGGGGCCAGCGTGGCAGGCAGGCGCATCCCGCCCAGCACATCCGCGTTCGTCAACAGCCGGTAATCGATCGGGTTGCCATCGGCGCTGTGGATGATCAGCTCTTCCTCGCCATAGCGGATGTTCAGGCCCGTCGGCGTGATGGTCATCGTCAACTGGCTGATGTCGCGCAGCATCGGCCAGAGCGACAGGTCCAGTCGATCCTCGCCCAGCGTGAAATCGGTGATCGTGTCGGGGCTGCCGTCGGCGGTCAGGATGAACAGGTCCGCGCCTGCCCCGCCGGTCAGCACATCCTCGCCGCCGCCGTCGCGCAGGATGTCGGCACCGGCACCCCCGTTGAGCACATCCGCACCTGCGCCGCCGATCAGCACATCGGCACCGGCTGTGCCTGTCAGCGGACCGCCTTGCGGCATGGCGGTCAGCGTGACGCCCGCAGGACCAGTGTCGAACCGCAACTGTGTCACGCCGGGTTCGCTGCTGCTGGCGGCATAGATGTCGAGCCCGCCAAGCCGCCCGCGCGCGGCAATTGCGCTGATATTGTCCAGACCGATGCTGGTGGTATCCTCGATATGGGCAAGCGCCACCAGTTGCCCGCCCGGCAACAGCATGAACAGCGAAATCCCGTCATCCGCGCCACCCGCGATGACATAGCTGCGCCCGCCTTCGGTCACGATATCGAGCGCGGTCACACCGCTGAACCGCGTGTGCAGCGTGTCGATCAGATGGTCGCGGATCGCCAGTTGGCCCTGCGCGCCCACCTCGACCACGGTCAGGCTGCTGCTGCCTGCGGCAGCGACCACCAGATAGGTGACGCCATCGACGACGGCACTGTCCAGCGCGGTCGGATCGGCGATCCACAGGCCGGTGGCGGGCGTCAGGGATGCCACTTGCGACAGCGTGCCGTTGGCCGCAACCTGCCATCCCGTCAGGCTGTTGGTCGCGTCCGTTGTGTAAAGAAACCCCGCCGCCGTGGTCATTGCGGTGACAGGTCCGTCGGTCGGTGTGGTCGCAAGCTGTGCGATGACCTGCCCGTCCGCGTCCAGCCGCAAGGCGGCCAGACCGTCACGGCCCGCCACTGCGCCCAAAACAATCTGGTCGTCCCCCGCGGATGTGGCCAGCCCCGGCAGAAAGCCCGGCAAAATGGGATAGGTTGCATGGCTGGTCCATTGGCCACCTGCCAACCCGACCTGCTGGAACGCCCCGTCCGCGCCGCCCCCGATCAACAGCGCTGGGCCGTCCGGCGTTGTGATCGTCACGATGGACCCGCGCCCGCCCGCCGTGTCGCCGCCCTCCAGCGCCAGCACCGGACCTGTGGTCAGACCCGCGCTGCCAATGGTCCAGCCTTGCAGGACGCCGTCAAAGCGGGTGATGCCGACAAGCATTTCCGCGCCGTCGAACTGCACGATGTCCAGATCGGTGATCCGGGACCATGCAAGATCGTCAGGCGCGGTCAGATATGTGACCGAAAAGAGTGTGGACATCGTCAATCCCCCCAGGATCGGCCTTGTCAGAGCCCTTTCGTGACGGAAAGGCGGGGATGACCCGTGGCGGAATTGCGGCAAGCTGATGACTCTTGCCGCGCATTTCGTTCAATTGCTCTTGATCCCCCGCCGCGCTAGAACGGCCCGACACCAGCAGGAGAGACGATGCCCCCTTCATTCGGCACCAGCGGATTGCGCGGACTTGTCACTGACCTGACGCCCGCGCTTGTCACCGATCATGTGCGCGCCTTTGCAGCCAGCTGTCCTGTGGGGACCGGGCTGTTCGTGGGGCATGACCTGCGGGGATCGTCACCTGCCATTGCCGCAACCGTCGCGGCAGCGGGGCGGGCGGCGGGGCTTGCGGTCACGCTCTGCGGGGCGGTGCCGACGCCTGCCCTTGCGCTTGGCGCGATGCGGGCCGGTGCTGCGGCCGTCATGGTGACAGGCAGCCATATTCCTGCGGATCGCAACGGGTTGAAATTCTACACGCCCGAAGGCGAGATCACGAAGGACCATGAGGCCGCAATCCTCGACGCGCTCGGGCAGGACCGTGCCAATCTTGCCGGTCCCTCGCCGCAATCCGCCGATGTCGGTCGCGCTTATCAGGACCGGTATCTGCAGGCTTTTGGCACGGTCTTGTCCGGTCTGCGGCTTGGGCTTTATGCGCATAGCGCGGTGGGGCGCGACCTGACGGCGGACTTGCTGCGCGGTCTGGGGGCGACGGTCGTGATGCTGGGCCGCTCCGAGACTTTCGTGCCGGTCGATACAGAAGCGGTCGATCCGCAGATCAGGATACAGCTTGCCACATGGGCGCGCGACCATGGCGTCGCGGCGATCCTGTCGACGGACGGGGATGGGGACCGCCCATTGATGACGGACGAGACCGGACAGATCATTACTGGTGACATCATGGGGCAGATCGCTGCCGCGCGCCTTGGGGTGCAGCGGGTCGTGACGCCGATATCCTCGAATTCGGGAGTTGATTCCCTCGGTTTTGACAAGGTGTTGCGCACGCGGATCGGCTCGCCCCATGTGATCGCGGGAATGCAGGCGCTGGGCGGCAAGGTCGCGGGCTATGAAGCGAACGGCGGCTTTCTGCTGGGCTTCGATGCGGCGGGACCGGCGGGACCCTTGCCTGCTCTGATGACGCGGGATGCGGTGCTGCCGATGCTGGCGGTGCTGGCCGCGCGGGGGTCAGGCCCTCTGTCACGGCTGGTCGCGGCGCAGCCTGCGCGCTTTACCGCTGCCGACAGGGTGCAGGAGGTGCCGACGCAGGTATCTGCCGATCTGGTCGCCACACTTCGCGACAACGAGATAGCACGCGCGGCTTTTCTGGCCGAGCTTGACCTTGCCGCGCAGGCAATCGATCTGACGGATGGATTGCGGATCACCTGCACGCAGGGGCGGGTCGTCCACCTTCGCCCATCGGGGAATGCGCCGGAACTGCGACTTTACGTCGAAGCGGAAAGCATGGCCCTGGCGCAGGCGACATTGCGGGCCGGACTTGACGTATTGCGGAGGCGCCTGTCCCGGGCGTGACCTGCCTGACAGCGGCTGTGGCCGATCCTGTTGTGCATAGTTGCGGCGAACAAGCGCTTTGGTTGAGTTTTCAGCCCCTCAGGCCGTGATTCGAAAAAGCAACCACCGGATGTGGCGGAAATACGGTAATTTACCAATTTCTGCGAAACAATCGCTGTTGGGAATACGGTCTGTTTCCATATGCCTCTGTCCGACTGTCCTAAAAGACAGATTAAACTGTGCATTAAGACTCTGCTAACCATAAAGGCGTCAATTCCCTGTAATCGACCCCTGTTTGAAGAGTGACTCGATGTTAATTCTCGATCCCGTCGCACATGACGGCCTGCCTTTGGCGCCGCGCGCGCCTGACTTGCCTTATCTTCAAGCAACCTTTGCCTTGGCACAGAAACGTTCTGTGCAGGACAGGGGGGTCGGTCGGCCAAATCTGGCCTGTCACGACATCACGCCGGTCATTCCCCACGACCCCGCCGATCGCCGCGCCGCTGCGCCGGCATCGGTCGGGCAGGCTATGGCCGCCGGTTCCTTGAAAGGTAAATCCATGAAAACGATCTCTTTTGCAGTTGCGCTGCTGTTTGCGGCTAACGCGGGCTTTGCAAACAACCTGACCAGTCTGGGGCTGGATGCGAACGGCAATACGGCCTGGCGCATCACCAGCACGGCAGCCGGCCCGCAGACTGTGGACCTGCGCAAGCACGGCGGCGACACCACGTCCTTTATCGTCAATCCGGGCGTAACGACGGTTGTCGTACCGGGCGGCACAGGCGGCACTTACATCGCAAGCTTTGAGGCGGGGGAAAGAAGCTCTGTCACAAAGTCATCGGGAACGCAGCTGTTCAGCGCGACACCTGCGCCAGCGGCGGCAGGTGCGCCGGGTGCAGATGGCGCAGACGGCCTTGATGGTGCGGACGGCCTTGACGGCCGCGACGGTGTCGATGTCAGCATGTCGCGTGCGGCGGCCGATCGCGGCTTGGCCGCCTTGCAAACCCGGACGCCGCTGGTCGGCCAGTGGACAGGTGCGGCCGGTCTGTCGGGCACCGATGATGGCGCGGATGCCATGGCCTTCGGTCTGCGCTACGGGATTTCGACGCGCGCGGATGTCTATGCGGTGATGTCGCAGTCCTTCGAGGGCGATACATCCTGGGGGGTCGGATCGACCTTTGTGCTGGGCGGGAACTGACAGGTCCCGCAAGGCCGCCGGTCAGGTCACTTTTTCGCCAAGGCCGTGTTCGATCCAAAGCTTCTGGATCACCACCATCGCGACCACGGTCAGCGGCGCTCCAAGGATCAAGCCCAACATTCCGAAGATGACGCCCAGCAGCACCTGCACGCCGATCAGCAGCGCAGGGGCCAGATTGACCGCCTTGTGCTGGATCATCGGGGTGACGACATTGCCTTCGATGTTCTGAATGATGATATAGCCTGTCAGCACGATCAGCCCGGTTTGCGTGCTTTCGGTGAAACTGACCGCGACAATCGGGACGGTCGCGATCAGAGGTCCGATGAACGGCACAAAGGTCAGCACGGCGGTCAGCACCGCAAGCGCGAACCACAGCTCGACGCCCATGACGAACAGTCCGAGACCGACCGTGGTGCCCAAGAGCGCCATGGATGCCAGTTGGCCCAGAAACCACCAGCGCAGCGCATAGGCGACGGCCGACAGGGTGTCATCGATCCGCGCGCGATGGTCGGGCGGTACCAGCCGCACGAAACCGCGCCGGTAAAGCTGCGGATTGGCCGACAGGAAAAACCCCATCACGATCAGAAACAAAACGCTGCCCATGGCACCAGCGACGGACAGACCGACGGTCATCATCTGGGCCACGACATTCCCCGCCGCACCGGCGATGCCGTCGCCCGCGTCTTCAATGTCTTCCATGACGGCAAGTGCGCCGATATCGGCCAGCCAGCTTTCAAGCCGGTTGGCCGCGTCGATCACAGTATTCGCCAGCTCGCGGAATTGCGCGAACAGCCGCCGCGCGGACAGCCCGATCATGGTCAAAGCCAGGGTCGCCAGCGTCAGCCCGACGCCCACCAAAGCCCATCCGCGCGTAACATGCAGCCGGCGCGCCGCCGCCTGTGCAGCCCCGTCCAGCCCGACCGCCAACACAAGGGCAGCAAAGATCAACAGCAGCACGTTGCCCAGAAGAAAGGCGATCAGCAAAAGCCCGGCCGTCAGCAGGACAGTCTCTGTCCTGATCCAAGGTCGTGTGTCCATGCGCCCTGTCTCCCTGTGCCGCCTGCCATGCGACAACGCGGCGAGAAGGGTCACGTTCCCCCTAGATTTGCAGCATCATGTGCTCAGCACAGCGCGACTGACCCGCATGAGATAATCCCAGTCGTCGATTTCGGTGCCCACGTCCTTGGTCTTCGTGTCGATGCACAAAAACGAATGACCATGCACGAAGGACCACAGGATATAGGCGCAGCGCAGCACGTCGGGGTCGTCAACCGCCGCGTTGCGGCGCGTGGCGACATGGTCGATCACGACGCCAAAGCAGTTGTCGCCCTTTTGTTGCAGCTCGGGGGCGTTTTCATGCCCTTCGGTCAGGCCGAACACCAGCCGGAACACGCCGGGCTGGGCTTTGGCAAAGTCGATATAGGCCTGACCGATTGCCGCCACCGCCTCGAGAGAGCCCGCAGGATAGGGGTCGGACGCGGCAGCCATCGCTGCGTACAGCCTGTCCATCGCCTCGCTTGCGACACCGCGGAGGATTTCGTCACGGTCTTTGAAATGCTTGTAGGGTGCTGCCGAACTGACGCCCGCGCGCCGTGCGGCTTCGGCCACGGAAAACCCGTCGGGACCATGCGTTTCGACCAGATCGCGCACGGCCGCAATCAATTGCGCACGCAAATCGCCGTGATGATAGGCGGCCTTTGGTGTCACGCCACTGCCGGGCCTTGTCGCGGAACGGGTGTCATCGGTCATGCTGATCGGCCTTCTTTGCGATGATCGCAAGGTTGCGGGATGCGGGCCATACAAGTTAGCACTGCTAACATCTGGATGCAAGCGACGCCCCGCCGGCATCATCGCTGATTTGCCGTGCAAAGAAAACCTCTTGCTAAAGTGAGTGATTCTCACTTAAGTAAGCGGTGCTAACTTATGAAGAGGCTTCCCGATGACCGACCCTGCGCCAAACGCCCTGCGCCGCCGCTTGCGCCGTGCTGTGACCTTGGGCCTTACACTTGCCATCTTCGGTGGGGCGGGGGCTGCCGTTTTCGCCGGCTTGGGTCTGGTCTCGGCGCAAGGAGACGCGGGCGTTGTATCTGTCGCTCCGCCAACCGTGGTAGGTGCGATGGCGGTCACGTTGACAGACAGCTACACCGTCACCCGCAGGTTTACCGGCCAGATCGAGGCTGCGACGCGGATCGACCTTGGCTTTGAACTGGGTGGCCGACTGTCGGACATGCCCGTCGAAGAAGGCGACATGGTCCCGCAGGGTGCCGTTCTTGCCCGTCTGGACACGAGCGCGCTGGTCCCGCAACGCGCGGCGCTGGAAGCCGAGCTTGCCGCCCTTGCCGCCGATGCTGAATTGGCCCGCCTGACGCTGGCGCGCAACGATGCGCTGACTGAACGTGGTTTCCGGTCGGTGGCGGCGCAGGATGACGCCCGCCTTGCCCTGACCCGCGCCGAGGCCGGCATGGCCGCAACCCGCGCGCGGATCGCGGGGGTCGATGTGCAGATCGACAAATCCGTGTTGACCGCCCCTTTTGCCGCGCGTATCGGCGCGCGTCTGGCCGATCCGGGGCAGACCGTGGCGGCAGGACAGACGACGCTCGTGCTCTATGATGCCGCCCCCGCACGGGCGCGCGTGGGCCTGCCGCCTGACCTTGCCGCAGGGTTGCAGACCGGCGAGAGCCTTACCGTCGAGATCGGCGGCAGCCCGTATATCGCCACGATCCGCCAGATCCGCCCCGATCTTGACCCCGGCACACGCAGCCGGTCCGTCGTGCTCGATCTGCCTGCCGATCTTGACCCTGTGCTGGGCGACACCCTGTCGCTGGTTCTGGCGCAGGTGGTGCCGGAACCCGGGTTCTGGGCCCCTCTGTCCGCCTTGCGCGAAGGTGCGCGCGGCAGCTGGTCGGTCATGGCGCTGGAAACGACGCCGGACGGCGACCGCACGTTGCCTGCCGCTGTCGAGGTGATCCACAGTGATGGCGCGCAGGTCTATCTGCGCGGCCAATTGCCCGCCGGCGCCCGGATCGTGGCAGAGGCGCCCGACCGTATCGCGCCCGGCCAGATCGTCCAGCTTGCCGCCATCCCGCAGGAGTGACCGCCATGGATACCTTGTTCTTTCGTCAGCCGCGCCTTGTGTTGCTGGCCCTGTTGGTGATCCTGTCGGCAGGCGCGTCGTCGCTGGTGTCCATCGGGCGGCAGGAAGACCCGACCATCACCAATATCTTCGCCACGATCACCACCGTTTTTCCGGGGGCCGACCCCGCGCGGGTCGAGGCGCTGGTCACCGCCAAGATCGAAACCGAACTGCGCACGATCCCCGAAATCGCCGAGGTCGCCTCGACCTCGGGGACGGGCGTGTCGGTGATCGCGGTCGAACTGGTGGAAACCATCGACCCCGCGATGATCGAACAGATCTGGGCGCAGGTCCGCGATGCTGTCACCGATGCGCAGCGCGACTTTCCGGCGGGTGTGCAGGAACCGGCGTTCAACAGTGACAATGCCGGTGGCTATGCCGCGATCTTTGCGCTGACCATGCCAGACGGCTTCAGCCCGACCCGCGCCGCGCGCGAAGCCGAAGCCCTGGCCGACGCTCTGCGTCGCGTGGCGGGCACGTCGCTGGTCGATCTGCATGGCCTGCCCGAAGAAGAAGTGCTGGTCACCCTCGACCCCGACCGGATTGCCGCCCTTGGCATGACGGCGGATCAGGTCTCCGCCGCGATCCGTGCCGCCGATGCCAAGGTGCAAGCCGGCCGGTTGCGCGGCGCGGCGACCGGTCTGGTTCTGGGCATCACCGGCGAGATCACGTCGCTGGACCGTCTGCGCGCGGTCGTACTGCGCGAGGATGCCCAAGGCCGCGTCACCTTGCTGGGCGATGTGGCCAGCATCACGCGCGGCCCCCGCGCGCCCGTGGCCGAGGCGGCGTTCTTTCAGGGACAGCTCGCGATCCTTGTCTCTGCCAAGCTGGCCGAGGGGTTGCAGGTGGACCGCTGGATGACCAGCATCCGTGCCAGCGCTGCGGCGCAGGCGGAAACGTTGCCTTGGGGTCTGGCGATAGAGCCGGTGTTCGACCAAAGCGGCTATACCACCGACCGGCTGGCCGAGGTTGGCATGAACATGGCCGTCGGCGTGGCCTTGGTTGTGGCGGTTCTGTTCGTCACCTTGGGCGCGCGGTCCGCCCTGATCGTCGCGATGGTCTTGCCGGTGGTCACACTGGCCTCGGTGGCGACGCTGAACGCGCTGGCCGTGCCGATCCACCAGATGAGCGTGACGGGATTGATCGTGGCACTTGGCCTGCTGGTCGACGCGGCCATCGTGATGACAGACGAAGTCGGCAAACGACTGCGCGCGGGACTGTCGCGCCTTGATGCCGTCGCGGGGTCGGTACGACGGCTGACGATGCCGCTTGCGGCCTCGACCGTTACGACGATCCTGTCGTTCATGCCGCTTTTGCTGCTGCCGGGGCCTGCGGGGGATTTCGTAGGGTCCATCGCCATCGCCGTGATCGTGATGCTGGGCTGGTCTTTTGTCGTTGCGGTCACGATCACGCCCGCGATTGCGGGGCACTGGCTGGTGCCGGGCAATGGTGAGCCAGCGCGCGAAGGGCTGTTGATGCGCGGGTTTCGCGCGATGCTTGCCCTGTCGATGGCCAATCCGTGGCGCACGGTGGCGCTGTCGCTGATCCTGCCAGTGCTGGGCTTTCTGTCGCTGCCGGGCCTGACCCCGCAATTCTTCCCGGGCGTGGACCGTGACCAATTCCATATCGAGGTCGACCTGCCCCCCGGCACTGGCATCGATGAGACGCTGCGCGTCGTGCGCGCGGTCGATGGGGTGCTTGCCGCCGAAGAAGACATCCTCGATGTCGCTTAGGTCGTGGGCCGGTCCGCGCCTGCGTTCTACTACAACATGGTCGGCGGCCGCGATCAGGCCCCTGCCTTTGCCGAAGCGCTGATCCGCACCGCATCGCCCGCGGCGACAGCGCGCCTGCTCGAGGATCTGCAAACCGACCTGCCGCCGCAATTCCTTCAGGCGCGGTTCGTGATCCGTGGCCTGACACAAGGCCCGCCGGTCAATGCGCCTTTGGAACTGCGCCTTGTCGGGCAGGATATTGATGCGCTGCGGGTTGCTGGCGACGATCTGCGCGCACGGCTGGCGACAGTGTCGTCCGTGGCCATGGTGCGCACCGGCGTTGCAGGTGGCACACCCAAGCTGACGCTGGACGTGGACGAGGCGCGCGCACGGCTGCTTGGCCTCGACCTTGGCCAGATCGCCCGCCAGATGGAGGCGGGGCTGGAAGGCGTCACTGGCGGATCGCTGCTCGAAGGAACCGAGGAATTGCCGGTGCGGGTCCGCCTTGGCGCTGGCCTGCGCGGTGATCACGTGGCGATCGGTGACATGCCGATCCTGCCACCGGGGGCTGCACAGATTGCGGCAACGGGCCAGTTTCCGGGCGTGCCATTGTCGACGCTGGGCAGCTTGCGGATGGAGCCGTCCGAAAGCACGATCACCCGCCGCAACGGTGAAAGGATCAATAATGTGCAGGCTTTCCTGATGCCGGGCGTCTTGCCTGCCGTGGCCTTGGCCGAGGCGACGGCGCTGCTCGACGCAGGCGATTTCACATTGCCAGACGGGGTCAGGCTCGAAACCGGCGGCGATTCCGATGCGCGCGACAGTACGGTGCAGGCGTTGGTCGCGCCCCTGGGGCTGATCGTCACGCTGTCCATCGCGGTTGTGGTGATGACGTTCAATTCCTTCCGCCTGA
>DAISXL010000044.1:0-14496 GCA_036825855.1 Yoonia sp. | reverse complement strand
CGGCTGGGTTGGGACCATGATTGCCTGAACGCCGCCGATGTCGCGCGGCGCGCGCAGGATGCGGGCATCCGGCTGGTCACGATCCACGGGCGCACGCGCTGCCAGTTCTACAAAGGCAATGCCGACTGGGCCGCGATCCGCGAGATCAAGGAGGCGGTCAGCATTCCCGTCATCGCCAATGGCGATATCACGGGGCCGGAGGCCGCGAAAAAGGCGCTGGCGCTGTCGGGGGCCGATGGCGTGATGATCGGGCGCGGCGCGCAGGGGCGGCCGTGGGTGCTGGCACAGGTCGCGGCACGGCTGCACGGCACCAAGATGCCCACGATTCCGCAAGGGGCGGATTTCATCGACATGGTGGCCCAGCATTACACCGCGATGCTGTCGTTCTACGGGCTGGACCTTGGCCGTCGCGTCGCGCGCAAACATCTGGGCTGGTATATGGACGACGCAGGCACGCCTGCCGGTCTGCGCAAGGCGATCCTGACGGAAACCGACCCCGATGCCGTGCTGCGCGATCTTGCTGATGCGCTCGTCCTGCGGGTGGCGGCATGATTCAGGACACCGCCCTTTGGTCATCCTTGCCGGTGCCCGCGCTGCTGCTTGACGGTGACGATGTCATCATCCTCAGCAATGCGGCGGCGGAAAGTTTCCTCAACTTGTCCACACGGTCGCTGGTCGGCCAGCGGATCTGGGAAAAGGTGATGATCGACGCGCCGCTCGAGGCGCCTTTCGCCCGCGCGCGGCAGAACCGCACGTCGCTGTTCGTGAACGATGTCGATGTCGGCAGCGGGGAAAACCCGCCGATGATGTGCAACCTGCAATTCGCGCCGCTGCAAGGGTCCGACGATGTGATGATCGTCATGATCAGCCCGCGCGAGATTGCCAGCCGCGTGACCCAGAACCATTCGTCCGCCAAAGCCGCGAAATCCGCGATCGGCATGGCCGAAATGCTGGCGCATGAAATCAAGAACCCGCTGGCGGGGATCACGGGGGCGGCGCAACTCTTGTCGATGGGGATCAGCGTCGAGGATCGCGAACTGACCGATCTGATCGTCGAGGAAAGCCGCCGGATCGTCAAACTGCTCGAACAGGTCGAACAGTTCGGCAACCTGCGCCCGCCTTTGCTCAAGCCGGTAAACATCCACGACATTCTGGACCGCGCGCGGCAGTCCGCCTCGGTCGGGTTCGGCGCGCATATGCTCTATATCGAGGATTACGATCCCTCCCTGCCGCGCACGATGGCCGATGCGGACCAGCTGTTGCAGGTGTTCCTGAACCTGCTGAAAAACGCAGCCGAGGCCAACAGGGACGGCGGCGCGATCCGGCTGCATACGTTCTATGACACGTCCCTGCGGGTGCGCCGGCCTGACGGCACGCAATCGCGGCTGCCTTTGCAGATCGAGATCATCGACGATGGCCCCGGCCTGCCGCCCAGCATCGCGGCGGATGTGTTCGAGCCTTTCGTGTCGGGCAAGGAAAACGGGACAGGCCTTGGCCTTGCGCTGGTGTCGAAACTGATCGGCGACGGTGGCGGCTGGATCACGGTGGATTCGGTGCCGGGGCGCACCTGTTTCCGCATTTCGCTGCCGCTCGCGCCCAAAGAGACTGAAACAGGAGAAGACTGATGGACGGGACAATTCTGGTTGCCGACGATGACCGCACGATCCGCACCGTTTTGACCCAAGCCCTGACGCGGGCGGGCTGCAAGGTGCATGCGACCTCGTCTTTGGTCACGCTGATGCGCTGGGTGGACGAGGGCAAAGGCGATCTGGTGATTTCGGATGTCATCATGCCCGACGGCAACGGGTTGGAACAATTGCCGAAAATCGCGGCTCTGCGCCCCGGCCTGCCGGTGATCGTGATTTCGGCGCAGAACACGATCATGACCGCGATTCAGGCCGCTGAAGCGGATGCCTATGACTATCTGCCCAAGCCCTTCGATCTGCCCGATCTGATGAAACGCGCGGCCCGCGCGCTGGAAACCAAACGCCGCGCGGGGATTTCGCGCGCGCCGGATGTGAACACGACCGAACAGGGCGGTGATCTGCCGCTTGTGGGGCGCACGGGCGTGATGCAGGCGCTGTACCGGCTGGTCGCGCGGGTGATGAACACGCAGTTGCCCGTGCTGATCACCGGCGAAAGCGGGACCGGCAAATCGCTGATCGCGCGGGCGGTGCATGATTTTTCCGACCGGCGCAGCCTGCCGTTCATTGTCGTCGCGCCGTCCGATCTGGAAGGGATGGACGGGCCATCCACCGTGCTGTCGCGCGCGCGGGGCGGCACGATCCTGTTCGACGAGGTCAGCGACCTGTCCGATGTCGATCAGGCCCGGATCGTGCGGATGCTGGATACATTGGGCGAAAACGCGCCCCGCATCATGGCCACATCGCAAAACGACCTGATGGCCCGCATGGAAGACGGCAGTTTCCGCGAGGATCTGTTCTATCGTCTGGGCGGCGTCACTGTCGCCGTGCCGTCCTTGCGCGAAAGGGTCGATGACATCCCGCTGCTGGCCGAACATTTCCTTGCGCGCGCCGAACGCGAAGGCGCACCCGCGCGCCGGTTCGGGCCTGCCGCGCTGGACATGGTGCGCGCCTATAGCTGGCCGGGCAACGTGCGCCAGCTGGAAAACGCCGTGCGCCGTCTGGTCTTTACCGCCGCCGAGGATGACATTTCCCGCGCCGAAGTGGAAATGGTGCTGGGCAACCAGCCCGCCATTGAACCGCTGCGCTCAGGCGGCGAGGGCGAGAAACTGTCCGCAAGCGTGGGCAAGCACCTGCGCCGCTATTTCGACCTGCATGGCGGCGTGCTGCCGCCGCCCGGGCTCTATAACCGGATCCTGAAAGAGGTCGAAGGCCCGCTGATCGAAATCGCGCTGGATGCGACAGGGGGCAATCAGGCGAAATGCGCCGATCTGCTTGGCATCAATCGCAATACTTTGCGCAAGAAGATCACGGATCTGGATATCCGCGTGACACGCCGCCGCAAATTGATGTAAAACCGCAACAGAACCGTGGCCCGCTTGCGTCAGCAGGGCGGGACAGCCACGGCAAAGCGGTCATGCGGGGGCAGCCCCGCCTCAATCACAAGGCGGCACGCGTGCAGCGTACCCTTCTGAGCATGGATTTCACGCGACTGGTGCGCTGGTTCCGGCAGCGTCATGTGCAGAATGCGCTGACGGTGTCGCTGGTCGTCTGCGCGCCCGTGCTGGCGGCGCTGACCTATTGGGTCGTCGGGCCGCTGGGGCAGGGCACGTCCTCGCGCGTGTTGCAGATCATGCTGCTGATCGACCTTGTCTATATCTTGATCGTGATGGCGCTGGTGATGCGGCTGGTCGCGCGGATGATTGCGGCGCGGCGCGCCAAATCCGCCGGATCGCGGTTGCATCTGCGGCTGACATCGGTGTTTGCTGTCTTTGCGTTGATCCCCACGGTGCTGGTCGCGGTGTTTTCGGTGCTGCTGTTGTCAGTGGCGCTGGACGGGTTGTTTTCCGAACCCGTGGGCAACGTGCTGCGCACGTCGTTGACCACCGCGCAAGCCTATGAGGAAGAACATATCCAGGATCTGACCCGCGATGCGCAGGGGCTGGCGGCCTATCTCAACCGCGAACGCCAGCGCGATCTGTTCATGGATGATGGCGATGTCCGGCTGGCCTTGGGCGAGGTGCAAGGCCAGATCGACCGTGGCTTAAGCGAAGCCTTCGTGATCGACAGCGGGGGCCGGATCGCCGCACGCGCAGGCGGGTCCTATGATTTCTATTACGAGGAACCCACGCCCGAGGATTTCGCCCGCGCCCGCGCGGACCGCCTGCTGATCATCGAGGACCCCGCCAACAACGAATTCCGCGCGCTGCTGCCGCTGGAAACCTTTCCCGACCGCTTTCTGTACGTCACCCGCGATGTGGACGGTAACGTGCTGGCCTTGCTGGATGAAACCACCGAGACGGTGCAGCAATACGAACAGCTGGCCAGCGACCGCGGGCGGATGCTGTTCCAGTTCGGGCTGCTCTACCTGGGCTTTGCGCTGATCCTGATCCTTGGCGCCATCTGGAGCGGGCTGTGGTTCGCCGAACGGCTGTCACGGCCTGTCGGGCGGCTGGTGTCGGCGTCCCAGCGCGTGGGGTCGGGCGATCTGGACGTGCGCGTGATCGAGGATGAAGGCGATGACGAGATTTCGCAATTGGGCCATTATTTCAACCAGATGACCGGCGAATTGAAAGGCCAGCGCGAGGCGCTTCTTGAAAGCAACCGCACTTCGGAACGGCGGCGGCGGCTGTTTGATTCCGTGCTGAGTTCGGTCACCTCTGGCGTGGTGGGCCTTGATGCGGACGGGCGCGTGACCTTTGTAAACCCCTCTGCGCGGCGGCTGTTGTCGGTCAATGACGCAAGTGCGGACAGTTCGCTGACGGTTGCCGTGCCGGAATTCGCGGCCCTGTTCGAACAGGTCCGCCAGTCCGGGCACGAGTCGGTGCAGGACCAGATCAACATGATCCGCAAAGGCCAGCAGGAAAGCCTGCTGGTGCGCATGTCGGAGCGTCGCACCGATGGCGGCGCGCTGGAAGGATATGTGGTGGCCTTTGACGATGTCACCGATCTGGTCAGCGCGCAGCGGATGGCCGCCTGGGGCGATGTTGCCCGCCGCATCGCGCATGAAATCAAGAACCCGCTGACCCCGATCCAACTGAGCGCCGAACGCATCAAGCGCAAGTTCCGCACGCAGGTTGGTGACGATGCCGAGGCGCTGGATCAGATGACTGATGTGATTGTCCGCCAGACCAATGACTTGCGGCGCATTGTTGATGAGTTTTCCAAATTCGCGCGGATGCCCGAACCCGTGCTGGTGCTGAACGACCTGACCAAGGTGGTGGCCGACGCGATCACCCTGCAACGCGCGGGTCAGCCGCAGGTGAAGATCACGGGCGATCTGCCCTCCGTCGCCATTCTGGCCGATATGGATGCGACAATGATCTCGCAGGCGCTGCTGAACCTGATCAAGAACGCAGGCGAAGCCACGGAAACCTATATCGAAAAGCGCGGGTCAGAAGGCTATGTGCCGCAGATCAGGGTGACAATGCAGCAGGATGGCCCCCGCGTCTGCATCACGATTGCCGACAACGGGATCGGCCTGCCCGAAGACCGCGCGCGCCTGTTCGAACCCTATGTGACGACGCGCGACAAGGGGACGGGCCTTGGCCTGTCCATCGTCAAGAAGATCATCGAGGAACATGGCGGCACGCTGTCCCTGACCGATGCCGACATCTTTGCCGGTAACGATCATGCCGGAGCGCAGGCCGTGATCCATCTGCCTGCGGTGCAGGCACAGCACGAAAAAGCAAAAATACCAGCATGAGGACGATATGGGCGATATCCTGATCACAGACGACGAACGCGATATCCGGGAACTGATTTCAGACATCCTGCGCGACGAAGGGTTCACCACGCGGCTGGCGGGCACATCGGACGAATGCATGGCGCAGATCGCCACAGAGGTGCCGGCGCTGATGATCCTCGATATCTGGCTCAAAGACAGCAATATGGACGGGATCGACATTCTGAAATCGGTCAAACGCGACCATCCCGACGTGCCGATTGTCATCATCTCGGGCCATGGCAATATCGAAATCGCGGTGGCCGCGATCAAGCAGGGCGCCTATGACTTCATCGAAAAACCGTTCAATATCGACCAGTTGATGGTCGTCATTCGCCGCGCGATGGAAACCTCGCGGCTGCGGCGTGAAAACAGCGAACTCAAGCGCGGTGAAAGCGCCAGCGCCGAGATGATCGGCGAAAGTGCGGCGTTCCGCATGCTGAAATCGCAGCTCGACAAGGTGACGAAATCGAACGGGCGCGTGATGCTAACGGGGCCCGCCGGATCGGGCAAGGAAATCGCCGCGCGCTATATCCACGCCAATTCGGCCCGCGCCAATGCGCCGTTCGTGACGGTCAGTTCCGCCACCATCGCGCCCGACCGCATGGAAGAGGTGCTGTTCGGCCGCGAGGATGCGGGCCGCGGGGTCGAACCCGGCCTGCTGGAAGAGGCGAATGGCGGCGTGATCTATTTCGACGAAGTGGCCGATATGCCTTTGGGCACGCAGTCGAAAATCCTGCGGGTGCTGGTAGACCAGCGGTTCCAGCGCGTGGGTGGCAACGACAAGGTGCAGGTCGATCTGCGCGTGATTTCCAGCACCAACCGCGACCTGTCGGCAGCGATTGCGGCGGGCGTGTTCCGGCAAGAGCTTTATCACCGTCTGAATGTCGTGCCTATCGCGGTCCCGTCGCTGGAAGAACGGCGCGAGGATATTCCCGTGCTGGCCGAACATTTCATCACGCTGTTCAACACGGCCCAAGGCCTGCCTTTGCGCAAACTGGCCGATGATGCCCGCGCGCTGTTGCAGACGATGCACTGGCCGGGCAATGTGCGGCAGTTGAAGAACGTGATGGAACGCGTTTTGATCCTTGGCGAAAGTCGCGGTAACATATCCGCCCGCGAACTGCCCTCGACCGAAGAAAACACCGACGATTCCGGCCGGATCGTTCTGGCGGGCGGGCTTGCCACGCTACCCCTGCGCGAGGCGCGCGAATTGTTCGAACGCGAATATCTGCTGACCCAGATCAACCGTTTCGGCGGCAATATCAGCCGCACGGCGTCTTTCGTCGGGATGGAACGCTCGGCCCTGCACCGCAAGTTGAAATCCTTGGGCGTTGTGACCACGACGAAATCGGGCGGCCGTGTCGCCTATATCGACGGTGGCTTTGCATGAAAGTCATCATTTGCGGCGCGGGTCAGGTCGGCTGGCAGATCGCGCGCCATCTGTCGGGCGAAAAGAACGATGTCACCGTCGTGGACAACAACCCCGAACTGGTGCGCCGCGCCACTGACACGCTGGATGTGCAGGGGGTGACGGGCTATGCCAGCCACCCCGATGTGCTGGAACGGGCAGGGGCGCGGGATGCCGACATGGTCATCGCCGCCACCTATTCGGACGAGGTGAACATGGTCACCTGTCAGGTCGCCCATTCGGTCTTTGCCGTGCAGCGCAAGATCGCGCGCCTGCGGGCGCAGACCTATCTGGAACCGGCCTACGGCGATCTCTATCGCAAGGACCATCTGCCCATCGACGTCGTGATCTCGCCCGAGCGCGAGGTGGCCGAGGCCGCGTTGCAACGCCTTGCCGCACCTGCCGCGTTTGATACCGAAAGTTTCCTTGACGGGCGCGCCCAGCTTTTGGGGATCACGATCGAGGAGGATTGCCCTGTCATCAACACGCCCTTGCGGCAGTTGACGGACCTGTTTTCGACGCTGCGCGCCATCGTCGTCGGCATCCGGCGCGACGGCACGCTGTTCGTGCCATCCGCCGAGGACCAGATTTTCGCGGGCGATGATTGTTATCTCTTCACCCATACCGAGGATCTGAACCGCACGCTGGAAATCTTCGGCAAGACGCAGTCCAAACAGGAACGCATCGTCATCATCGGCGGCGGCAATGTCGGCCTTGGCGTGGCGCTGGCGCTGGAGGCGCGCACCGACAAGGTCCGCGTCAAGGTGATCGAGAAAGACCGCGCCGCCGCCGAACGCGCCGCAGATACGCTGGACCGGACCATCGTGCTGCATGGCGACGGGCTGGACACGGCCTTGCTGGACGAGGCGGGCATCACCAATGCCGATGCCGTGCTGGTGGTCACAGACGACGACAAGACCAACCTGCTTGCTGCGGTCCGCGCCAAGGAAATGGGCTGCGCCATGGCGATCTGTCTGGTCAACGACCCGACGCTCGTGCCGCTGATGGGCCCGCTGGACATCGACGCCTATATCAACCCGCGCGCCACCACGGTCAGTTCGATCCTGCGCCATATCCGGCACGGCCGCGTGCGCAACGTCTATTCCATCGGCGACGCCGAGGCCGAGGTGATCGAAGCACAGGTGCTGAGCACATCGCCCATCGCGGGGCAAAAGATCAAGGATATCGATTTCCCCGAAGGCACGCTGATCGGCGGCATGATGAAGGAACGCAAGGTGATCCGCCCCACCGCCGAGACGCGGATCGAGGAAGGCGACGTGATCGCCATCTTTGCCATGACCGCCGATGTCCCCGAAGTGGAACGGCTGTTGCAGGTCAGTATCGACTTTTTCTGATGCAGTGGATCATCCGCCTTCCGTTTTTCGTGGTGCTGATGGGGCTGGGCGCCATCGCCATGCTGCTGCCCGCCGCCCATGCCGCCGTGGTCGAGGATTTCACCACGATGCGGGTGTTTTTCTACGGCTTCATCCTGTTTTCGGTCCTGACGCTGCTGATCGGGCTGACGATGTCGGGCTATGCGCCGAAAAACGTGGCCCGCAGCCAGTTGATCGGCCTTCTGGCCGCTTTCACGGTCCTACCGATCATGTTCGCGGTGCCCTTCTTTGAAGCGGTGGGCAACACAACCTTTCTGGATGCCTGGTTCGAGATGGTGTCGAGCTTTACCACCACAGGCGCGACCATCTATGAAGGCGGCGACGATCTGACACCCTCGCAGCATCTGTGGCGGTCCACCGTGGGCTGGCTGGGCGGCTTGCTGGTCTGGGTGACCGCCGTGTCGATCTTTGCGCCGATGAACCTTGGCGGGTTCGAGGTGCGCGCCACCGCCGCCGTCGGGCGCGGCGCGACCGGCACATTCACCCAGATTGGCGCCGTGATCGACCCGTCCGAACGGCTGGTGCGCTATACGCTGGCGCTGACGCCGGTCTATATCGGGCTGACGCTTGTGCTCTGGATCGGGCTGATGATGCTAGGCGAGAGGTCTTATATCGGGCTGGCCCATGCGATGGCGGTGCTGTCGACCTCGGGGATCACGCCGATCGGGGGGCTTTATTTTGCCGCATCGGGGTTTTCGGGCGAATTGCTGATCTTCTGCTTTTTCGCCTTTGCCCTGTCACGGCTGACCTTTTCGCGCGGTCTGTCGGGCGAACGCAACCAAGGGCTGTGGCGCGACCCCGAATTCATCACGGCGCTGGTGCTGATCAGCCTAGCGACGGCGGCGCTGTTCCTGCGCCATTTTTTCGCGAATACTGACATAAATGCATCATTTGCCATCCCCGAGATGCTGATCGCCTTTTGGGGGACGTTGTTCACGGTCACGTCTTTCCTGACCACGACCGGCTTTGAATCGCAATTCTGGGGCGAGGCGACGGACTGGTCGCGCCTGTCCACGCCGGGGCTGTTCCTGATCGGGCTGGCGCTGATCGGGGGCGGGGTTGCGACAACGGCAGGCGGTGTCAAACTGTTGCGGATCTATGCCCTGTTCCGGCATCTGGAACGCGAACAGGAACGGCTGCTGTCGCCGTCATCGGTGGGCGGCGGCGGGCGCGATGCGCGGCGCATCAGGCGGCAGGGGGCCTATATTTCATGGGTTTTCTTCATGCTTTTCGCGCTCAGCATCGCGGCGGTGATGCTGGCGCTGTCGCTGACCGGCGTGCCTTTTGAAACCGCGATGGTGCTGACCGTCGCATCCTTGTCCACGACCGGCCCTCTGGCCGTGGTCGCCGCGGAAAGCCCGATCTCCTATGCGGACTTGCCCGATGCCGCCAAGATGATCCTTGCCACCGCCATGGTGCTGGGCCGGCTCGAGACGCTGGCGATCATCGCGCTCTTCAACCCCGAGATCTGGCAGCGCTAGGCTTCAAGCGGTTGTTTTTTGGGGCTGGAAACTCTGTTATCGGCACGACATACTGCGGTTGAAACGGGGGGGCCGGTCTGCGGCCACAATAACAAAAAAAGGGTGTCGTCATGGCCGCCGATAAAGCAAATCTGCAGGATGCGTTCCTGAACCATGTCCGCAAGACCAAGGTTCCGGTCACCATCTTTCTGGTCAACGGTGTCAAACTGCAGGGTGTGATCACCTGGTTTGACAGCTTCTGCGTCTTGCTGCGCCGCGACGGTCAATCACAGCTTGTCTATAAAAGCGCGATTTCGACCATCATGCCGGCGCAGCCGATCAGTCTATATGAAGGCGAAGAATAGCTTTGCTCGAACACGACAAGCCCGTCACGCGGGCCTGGGTGCTGCACCCGGAACTGAAATCCGACCACAGCCGCCGTGCCCCCGTGCCCGCGCTGGCCGAGGCGGTGGCGCTGGCCGCTGCTTTGCCCGACCTTGACGTGGTCGGCGCCGATATCGTGCGCCTGCCGAAACTGCATGCGGGCAAGCTCTTTGGCAAAGGCAAGATCGAGGAACTGCGCATCGCCTTCGCCGAGGCCAAGGTCGAACTGGTGCTGGTCGATGGTCCCGTGACACCCGTGCAGCAGCGCAACCTTGAAAAGGCATGGGGGGTCAAACTGCTGGACCGGACCGGCCTGATTTTGGAGATTTTCAGCGACCGCGCCCGCACCTCAGAAGGTGTGTTGCAGGTCGAAATGGCGGCCTTGTCCTATCAGCGCACGCGGCTGGTGCGGGCCTGGACCCACCTTGAACGCCAGCGCGGCGGGCTTGGTTTTGTCGGCGGTCCGGGGGAAACCCAGATCGAGGCTGACCGCCGTGCCATCGACGACCAGTTGGTGCGCCTGCGCCGCCAGCTGGAAAAAGTGGGCAAGACCCGCGCCTTGCACCGCGCGTCCCGCGCCAAGGTGCCGTTCCCGATTGTCGCGCTTGTCGGCTATACCAACGCGGGCAAATCCACGCTGTTCAACATGCTGACGGGCGCCGATGTGCTGGCCAAGGATATGCTCTTTGCCACGCTCGACCCCACGATGCGCAAGATCACGCTGCCCACGGGCGACGAGGTGATCATGTCCGACACGGTGGGTTTCATATCCGACCTGCCGACCGAACTGGTCGCCGCCTTCCGCGCCACATTGGAGGAAGTGCTGGACGCTGACCTGATCCTGCATATCCGCGATATCAGCCACAACCAGACCGAAGAACAGGCGCGCGATGTCATGGCGATCCTGCAAAAACTCGGTGTCGCCGACAACGCGCCCTTGATCGAGGTCTGGAACAAGGTCGATCTGCTGGAAGGCGAGGCCTATGAAGGCCGCGTCAATCAGGCCGCGCGCACGGATGATCTTTTCGCTGTCTCCGCGCTGACCGGCGAAGGGATGCCCGCGCTTCTGGCCGCGATCCCCGAAAAACTGAAAGACCCGCGTTCCGAGGTTGTCCTGACCCTGACCTTTGCCGAAGGCCGCAAACGCGCCTGGCTGTTCGAGGCGGGCATCGTCACCGACGACCAGCAGACCGAAGAGGGCTACCGCATGACGGTACTGTGGACAGCCCTGCAGCAGGAACGGTTCAACCGCCTTTAACATCTTCCGAGCGCAAATATCCCCGCCGGAGGCCAGAAAGTTTTTTATTCCGCACTCTCCACCGGCACCAGCGTCGTGACACCCACCGCCGCTGCACGGGCCAAATCAGGGTCAAGCGACATCGGGATATATTCGCCCCGCCGCCACAATTCGCCAAGGTTGTCGTAATAGCGCGAAAACGGATGGCCGGATTGTCCGGTGGATGAAATGAACACCGAACTGTCAGGATCGGCGAAATCGTAAACCCCGCGATACCCCGCCGCATGCACGTTCTGGAACGGGGCCGGACCCGTGCCGCGCGTGCGCCCGCGCATCAGCGTATTGTCGCCGCCGCTGGTCGATTGGCGGATATTCACGATCCAGCTGAGGATCGGGGTCGTGCCCAGCACCGGATGGTCATGCGTCGCCTCATGCGCGTCGCCCCAGCGGACGGCCTCGATCGCAGTACCGTGGTTTTCGGTGATCCAGATCAGCGCCTCGTCCAGCGCTTGCCGCGCGATATCCGAACAGGTTTCAACGGGGGCGGACTGGATCACGTCGCACCAGACAGAGGCACCGTCGATATCGCGGAAAATCCGTTCCAGAAACACTGGGTCCAGATGCGTGAATTCGGCGGCAAGCGGCCCCAACTCGTCGCGGATCACCCGCGCCTGAAAGGCCCGCGCCCAGGCGGCATAGATCAGCGGCTCGGGCAGGTGTTCGTTCATCTCGCCGTTCCACGCGGCCAGCAGTTCCAGCGCGATCTGGCGGCGCCGTTCGGGCGTGCCGTCAGGGGCGGCGTCGCCCGTGAACCACAGATCGGCCCCCATGAAGGTCAAGAGCGTGCGCGCGGTGAAACTGACGGTATCCAGCTGCGCTTCGATGAAACTGTCGCGGGTATGCACCTCGCGCGCCTGCATCAACCGCCGCCAGCGGATCACGCGCTGCGTGTCGCCCCAGTCAAAGGACACATGGCGCGGAAAGGGGCGGTCGATCATCTTGTTGTTGGTATTGCCGACGATCCCGCCTTCGGAGTTCACGAAACGGGGGTTTTCCGTATAGGGAAACATCCCCTGCCAGCGGTTTTCCGGCAGATAGCCAAAGCTGGGATAGCGGCCCTGGCTTTGGTGGTTTGCATCGCGAGCAGGCATCGCACCGATGGTCTGCATCGCCACACGGTTGCGGTCGGCCAAGGTAATGTTCTGCGCGGGTGCGACATGCAATTCACCGGCCTCGATCGCCTGATCCACATTGCGCGCGCGCATCAGCGCCATGGCGGCCGACATCGACGTGTCCGATGACGACAGCGCGGTCCAGCCGATGGCGGTGACATGGCCGGGCGGCGTGATCGTGCCAAGGTCGAACTGGTCGGCCGGCATGACCGGCCCGTTCTGGGTCCAGCGCAGGCGGATCGTGACGGCAGGCGCGTCCTTGACCGTGATGATACTGTCGCGGCTGCGGAACCGCTGCCAGCCGTCAAGGCCACGGTATTCCTCGGGGTTGGCGGGGTTCACCTCTTCCAGAAACACGTCCTGATCGTCGACATTGGCAGTCGTCAGCCCCCAGCCCAGATTGGCGCTGCGGCCTGTCAGGATGACTGGAACACCGGGGATGGTGCCACCGATCACGCCGCCGTCCTCCAGTTCCAGCCGCGCCAGAAACCAGATGCTGGGCGCTGTCAGCCCCAGATGCGGGTCATTGGCGAGCAAGGTCGATCCTGTCGCTGACCGCGTGGCATTGGCGGCCCAGGCGTTCGACGCCCCCGCAAAGGCGCGCGGCGGCACCGGCATCAGCGGGTCATAGGCCATGCGCGTATTGGGCTGGTTCGGCGCGACGCCGGGCACCAGTTCCGCGAAGGACGGCAAGGCCGCAACACCACTGCTGGGATCATCGGGCTGGATATCGCGGAGCCGGTCGGGGCTGACGACCAGCGACACGCGCGCGCGCAGCACCTCGTTTTCAAGGCTTGATGTCAGCTGCAGCGCCATCAGTTTCAGGATCGCGATGGAATCGGCGGGTTGCCAGGGGGCGACGGGATGGTTGAACAACCACATCTCGGGCGCGCCACGGCCCAAGGCGCCTTTGTTCACCTCTTCCAGCCATGTGTTCACGCCATCGGCGTAAGCCTCGAGTGCGGCCAGCGTCTGCGCGTCCTGTGCCGCGACCGAGGCTGTGGCGGCAGTGTAGAGGTCATAGCGCCGCAGCACCTCGTCTATGCCCAGCGTGCGCGCACCGTAAAGTTCCGACAGCCGCCCCTGCACCGTGCGGCGCAGCATCGTCATCTGCCACAACCGGTCCTGTGCATGGGCATAGCCAAGGCCAAAGAAAACATCCGCATCCGTCGCGCCAAAGATATGCGGCACATTGGCGTTGTCGCGCACGATTTCCAAAGGCGCGGTGATGCCCGCCACCTCGGCCGTGGCATTGTAGTCGGGCAGGGACCGTGTCGCGAAATACCAGGCCAGCACGCCTGCCGCGACCACCAGCACGATCAGCGCGGTGGTCAGTCGGACAGCCCAGCGAAACAGCGTGATCATGCTTTACCCCATTCAATTCCCCCGCCTTTCTATCAAGGCGGGGGCCAAGAACAAGTCAGCGTTCGGGGATCAATCCGCGCGGGCTGAACCGCAGCACGATCAGCATCAACAGACCCATGGTCAGCAGGCGCATATGGGCCGCAGCGTCGATCATGCGGGTCTGCAAGGCGCTTCCGTCTTCCAGCCCGCTGGACAAGAGGTTCATCAGCGCAAGGCCCATCGGTTCTACCTGCACCCAAAGCCACCAGATCAGGATACCGCCCAGCACGGCCCCGAAATTGTTGCCCGACCCGCCGACGATCACCATGACCCAGATCAGGAAGGTAAAGCGCAGCGGCTGATAGCTGCCGGGCGTCAACTGCCCGTCAAGCGTGGTCATCATCGCCCCCGCGATCCCGCAGATGGCCGAGCCGAGGATGAAGATCTGCAGATGCCGTGCCGTCACATCCTTGCCCATCGCGCGGGCGGCGGTTTCATTGTCGCGGATCGCGCGCATCATGCGGCCCCACGGGCTTTTCAGCGCCATCTGCGCCATCCAGAGCAGGATCAGCAGAACGACGACGAACAGCGCCGAATAGGCCAGTTTGGTATAGATGCCCGAGGCCGTCACCGGATCAAGCCCAAGCCCCACGGCGCGTTCGACGAATGTGGGGTCCTGCTGCAGGTCGATCTCGAACGGGACGGGCCGGTCAAGGCCGATCACGTT
>DAISXL010000043.1:10950-15330 GCA_036825855.1 Yoonia sp. | reverse complement strand
GCCAGCAGCACGCAGCCATCCATCGGCAGCCCGCGCATCTGTTCCTCGATCGCCATGGCGGCCAGATTGCGGAACATCATCGCCGTCGGGCGGAAACCGGATTCAGAGGCGGAAAACGCAGGCACTTCGACGGGCAGGCCGCCTGCTTCGTAGATGCCCGCGCGGACCTTTTGCGCGAGATCCGCCAGATGCGCGTTGCAGGGCGTCAGTTCCGACCATGTGTTCATGATCGCGATCACAGGCCGCCCGTCGAACATGTCATGCGGGATGCCCTGATTTTTCATCCAGCCGCGGTGATAGATCTGGTCGCGGCCGGTGCCGCCGAACCATTCCTGCGTGCGCAATTTCCGGGGCCAGGGTGCGGGTGTGAATGCCATGTGATCTGTCCTCGGTTACACGCGTTTGCTTTTGTTGTAGACGTCGAAAATCACGGCAGCGAGCAGCACCAGCCCCTTGATCATCTGCTGGTAATCGATGCCGATCCCTATCAGCGACATGCCGTTGTTCAGCACCCCCATCAGGAAAGCCCCGACCACCGCGCCGACGATCTTGCCCACGCCGCCCGACATCGAGGCCCCGCCGATAAAGGCCGCGGCGATCACGTCGAGTTCCAGCGCGAACCCCGCCTTGGGTGTGGCCGTGTTCAGCCGCGCGGCAAACACAAGCCCCGCCGCTGCCGCCAGCACGCCCATGTTGGTGAACGCCAGAAAGGTCAGTCGCTGGGTCTTGATACCCGACAGTTTCGCGGCCTTTTCATTGCCGCCGACCGCATAGATCTGCCGTCCGATCACGGTGTTTTCCGTCAGAAAGGCATAGATGATCGTCAACACACCCATCGTCAGCAGCACATTGGGCAGTCCCCGGAAACTGGCGAGTTTATAGGTAATGAAGATCAGCGCTGCCGCCACGACCGCATTGCGGATCACGAAAAAGGCGAAAGGTTCGTCCTCGGTGCCGTACTGGCGGTTGCTGGCGCGTTTGCACAGGCCTAGCGTCACGATCGCACCCGCCGCCGCCACACCCGCGACAAGCGCCAGCACGTTGACATTGCGTTCGCCTGTCAGGCCGGCCAGCGCCAACCCCCAGCTTTCGGGGAAAGGATCGGTGATGAAACCTGTGGCAATGACCTGGAATTCGCGCGGAAACGGGCCGATGGATTGCCCTTGCAGCAACCACAGCGACAGGCCGCGAAACACCAGCATCCCCGCCAACGTCACGATGAAGGACGGGATCTGCCAATAGGCGATCCAATAGCCTTGAATGGCGCCGATCAGGCCCCCCGTGACCAGACAGATCACGACGGCAGGGATCAGCGGCATGTCCATCGACACGACCAGCACGGCGGCCAAAGCCCCGACAAAGCCCATGACGGACCCGACCGACAAATCGATATGCCCCGCCACGATGACGATCAGCATCCCCAGCGCCATGATGATGATATAGCTGTTCTGCAACAACAGGTTGGTGATGTTCACGGGGCGCAGCAGGGTGCCGTCCGTCGTGATCTGGAAGAACACCATCACCGCGATCAGGGCCAGCAGCAGGCCATATTCGCGCAGGTGGTTGACCAGATAGGATTTCATGCCGGTCGTGGGGCGGGCGGTTTCGGACATATCACTCATGCCGTGCTTCTTTCTTTCTGGGTGACGATCATCGACATGATGGCTTCCTGACTGGCCTCGGCCGCTGTCAGCTCGCCCATGAATCGTCCTTCGTTCATCACGTAGATCCGGTCGCACATGCCCAAGAGTTCGGGCATTTCGGACGAGATCATCACCACGCCTTTGCCTTGTGCGGACAGGTCGTTGATCAGACCGTAGATTTCGAACTTGGCACCGACATCGATGCCGCGTGTGGGTTCATCGAGGATCAGCACCTCTGGCCCCGAAAACAGCCATTTCGACAGAACCACCTTTTGCTGGTTGCCGCCCGACAGGTTCACCACCTTCTGGAACACGCCGGGGGCGCGGATATTCATGCTTTTGCGATAGCCTTCGGCGACCTGCGTCTCGCGCGCCTCGTTCAGCAGGCCGTTGCGGGCGACGGCGGACAGATTGGCCAGCGTGATGTTGCGCTGGATCGTATCATCAAGGATCAGGCCCAGCGATTTGCGGTCCTCTGTTACATAGGCAAGGCTGGCCGCGATCGCCTCGCTGACATTGCGCAAATTGACGGGCGCGCCGCGCATCCGCACCTGCCCCTGAATGTCGCGCCCGTAAGACCGGCCAAAGAGGCTCATCGCAAGTTCGGTGCGCCCTGCGCCCATCAGGCCCGCGATGCCCACCACCTCGCCTTCGCGGACGGTGAAGGACACGTCGCGGATGGCATAGCGTTCGGGAAAATCGGGGTGGCGGACAGTCCAGTTGTCGACCTCCATCAACATCGGGCCTGCGCGGCGCGGGCGTGCGGGATAGCGCGCGGCCATATCGCGGCCCACCATGTCGCGCACGATGCGGCTTTCGGTGATTTCATCACGGTCGGCATGCAGGGTCGACACGGTCGCGCCGTCACGGATCACGGTGATCGTATCGGCAACCTTGCGGATTTCGTTCAGCTTGTGGCTGATGATGATCTGGGTGACGCCGCTGGCCTTCAGTTCCAGCATCAGATCAAGCAGGGCCGCACTGTCGGATTCCGACAAGGCGGCGGTGGGTTCGTCAAGGATCAGCAAGCGCACATCCTTGGCCAGCGCCTTGGCGATTTCGACCAGCTGCTGTTTGCCGACACCCAGTTTTTCGACACGCGCATGGGGCGCATCGCTTAGACCAACACGGGCCAGCAGTTCGCGCGTGCGGCGTGTGGTTTCATGCCAGTTGATCACGCCTTTGGTGGCGATTTCATTGCCCAGAAACAGGTTTTCGGCAATCGACAGCAACGGGATCAGCGCCAGTTCCTGATGGATGATGATGATGCCGCGGGTTTCGCTGTCCTGGATCGACCGGAATGCCGCCAGCGCACCGTCATAATGGATTTCGCCGTCATAGGTGCCGGCGGGGTAAACGCCGGACAGCACCTTCATCAACGTGGATTTGCCCGCGCCGTTTTCACCGACAACCGCGTGGATTTCACCCGGCGCCACCGAAAGCGACACATTGTCGAGCGCTTTGACGCCCGGAAATGTCTTGGAGATGGCGCGCATTTCAAGCAGGGGCTGCATGGTCTGGCCTTTTGCCGGTTGGGTCAGTCTGCGCGCGTCCTGGCGCGCAGACCTGCCGTTCAGGATCGGGGATGCGGGGATTACTGCAGCTGGTCGGCTGTGTAATACCCCGACCCGATCAACACCTCTTCCCAGTTGGTGATGTCCACCGACACGGGTTCCAGCAGGAAGCTCGGCACAACCAGCACACCGTTGTCATAGGTTTCGGTATCGTTGATCTCGGGCTCTGTGCCGGACAACAGCGCATCCACCATGCCCACGGTCACGCGCGCCAGTTCGCGGGTGTCCTTGAACACGGTCGAATACTGCTCGCCCGCCAGAATGGACTTGATCGACGGGATTTCCGCATCCTGACCGGACACGATCGGCATCGGCAAATCGCCGGACCCGTAGCCCACGCCTTTCAGTGACGACAGGATCCCGATGGACAGCCCGTCATAAGGCGACAGCACGCCATGCACCTGATCTTCGGTGTAATGGGCGGACAAAAGGTTATCCATGCGCGCCTGTGCGACAGCGCCGTCCCAACGCAGGGTGCCGACCGTATCCATGCCCATCTGGCCGGATTTGATCACCACAGTGCCTGCGTCGATGGCAGGCTGCAGCACCGACATCGCGCCGTCATAGAAGAAATAGGCGTTGTTGTCGTCTGGCGAGCCGCCGAACAATTCGACATTGTACGGGCCTTCGCCAAACCGCTCTTGCAGCCCCGCCATCAGCGATGAGGCCTGCTGCACACCGACCTGGAAATTGTCGAATGTCGCATAATAGCTGACATGCGCGCTGTCGCGGATCAGGCGGTCATAGGCGATCACCTCGACCCCGGCGAAATGGGCGTTTTCCAGCGCGTTGGACAGGGTCGTGCCGTCAATCGCCGCGATGACCAGCACATCCACGCCGTTGGTGACCATGTTTTCGATCTGGGCCAGCTGGTTGGGAATGTCGTCCTCGGCATATTGCAGGATGGTGTCATAGCCCGCTTCTTCGAACTGGGTGACCATGGCCTGCCCGTCCGAAATCCAGCGTGCGGATGATTGTGTCGGCATGGCGATGCCGGTCAGTCCTTCGGCCATCGCACCCGTCGCAAGGCCTGCCCCGATCACGGAGGCGGTTATCAGTTTCATTGTCATGTCGTGCTCCTCCCAGAGACATGCTGCGACCCGGTTGCAGTTTGGGGTATCACAGGGGGCAGCAGCCCTAGGGCTACGCGACGGTTGACATGC
>DAISXL010000043.1:0-10850 GCA_036825855.1 Yoonia sp. | reverse complement strand
CCTCCGTGTTGCAGCGCTGCGCCCGCATCCTTGCCGCCTATGACGATATGGACGGCGAGATTACCCGCCTGCGCAGCGGACGCGCAGGCAAGGTGCGGATCGGCGCCGTCACCGGGCCGGCAGTCGGCTATGTCATGCCCGCCCTGCGCCGGATCTGGGCCGAAGCCCCCGGCATCGAGGCGACGGTGCATGTCGCGCCATCAGTCGATCTTGTGCGCGGTCTGGAAGAGCGGCATTTCGACTTCATCATCGCCCGCCTGCCTGTCGGATATGACGCGACCCATCTGGAAATCACGCCTGCCCGCAACGAAAGGGTCACCTTTCTGGTCCGCAAGACGCATCCGCTGGCCGGACGTGCGCGCTGCCCTTTGGCCGATCTTTGCGGGTATGAATGGGTGATGCAGGAACGCGGCGCGCCGATCCGTCAGGCGGTCGAAAATGCCTTTCGTGCGGCGGGCCTTGGATTGCCGGGGCGGGTGATCAACAGCTCCTCGCTTCTGGTGGCGCTGGCCACCTTGTCCGAAGTCGACGCCATCACGCCGCAAGCGCAAGAGGTGGTTGATCTCTTGACGCATGAACGGCTCGGGATGGGGCTGGTGGCGCTTGATCTGGCCACGGATATTCTGGTCGAGCCGTTCTTTATCATCCGGCGTCGCCATCAGGCGCCATCACCCGCTGTCTCGCTGTTGTATCAGCATGTTCTGGCACATCTATAAAATGAAACGTCCCGCAGCAGACTTGCAGAGAAGGTTCTCCAAGCAAAAAATAGTCTTGTCTCAATGTATATAATAGTATTTATTTTTGCGGGGGTCGGAGGGGGCCTGTGAGATCTGGGGAGGATTTCCAATGTTGAAACGAACTTTGCTGGGCAGCGTTGCTGTCTTTACTTTCAGTGCCTTGGCCGCACAGGCACAGACCATCGGGTTTTCGCAGATCGGGTCGGAATCGGGCTGGCGCGCCGCCGAAACCACCGTGACCATGCAAGAGGCCGAAGCCCGTGGCATCGACCTGCGGTTCTCGGACGCGCAACAGCGTCAGGAAAACCAGATCGCCGCATTGCGGTCCTTTATCGCGCAGGGCGTCGATGCGATTCTGCTGGCGCCTGTGGTTGCCACCGGCTGGGATGCCGTGCTGGAAGAAGCGGCAGAAGCCGAGATTCCCGTCGTCCTGCTGGACCGGATGGTCGACAGTGACCCCGCGCTTTACCTGACCGCCGTCGGATCCGATCTTGTCCACGAAGGCCGTGTGGCCGGCGAATGGCTGGTTGATGCGGTGGATGGCGCGGAATGCCGCGTTGTCGAATTGCAGGGCACAACCGGATCGTCGCCCGCGATCGACCGCAAGAACGGGTTCGAGCAAGGCATCGCAGGGGCCGACAATATCGAGATCGTGCGCAGCCAGACCGGCGATTTTACCCGCACCCGCGGCAAGGAAGTCATGGAAAGCTTCTTGCAGGCCGAAAATGGTGGCGCGGACATCTGTGCGCTTTATGCCCACAACGATGACATGGCCGTCGGTGCCATTCAGGCGATCAAAGAGGCGGGCCTGACACCCGGCACCGATATTCTGGTCGTGTCCATCGATGCCGTGCCGGATATCTTCCTTGCGCTGGCCGCGGGCGAGGCGTATTTCGCCGACGGCACGCTGCCGGAAAAATTCATCCAGACGGAATCGCGGCTTTACACTCAGGCCGATGATCCTGCCGGTGAATACGAGGCCCGCAAGGATCTGGGGTATTGATCAAATGATCTGACAAGGCCGTGGCGCGGGGTATACCTGCGCCACGGCGATTGCCGCGCCCTGCTTTTGCACGACCCAAGAGGCCTTTGATGCTGCTTGCGACACGCGACCTGACCAAGACATTTCCCGGCACGCGGGCGCTGGACGCTGTCAGTTTCGGGCTGAAGGCCGGCGAAGTTCACGCCTTGCTGGGCGAAAACGGGGCCGGAAAGTCGACACTGATCAAATGCCTGACAGGCGCGTACCGGCGCGATTCTGGCGATATCCTGTTCGAAGGCCAGCCGGTCTTCCCGCAAAGCACGCTGGAAGCGCAGGCCATCGGCATCGGAACCGTCTATCAGGAAGTCAACTTGCTGCCCAATCTGACGGTGGCGGAAAACCTGACGCTTGGCCATCAGCCGCGCCGTTTCGGCATGATCCGGTCGCGCGCGATGATCGCGCAGGCCGAGGCGATGCTGGCGGGCTACGGGCTTGATATCGACGTGCGCCGCACGCTTGACCAGTATTCCGTCGCGGTGCAGCAGATCGTGGCGATTGCCCGCGCCGTGCATCTGTCCGGCCGTGTGCTGATCCTTGATGAACCAACGGCCAGCCTTGACGCGCGCGAGGTGCAGATGCTGTTCGACGTCGTGCGCGACCTGCGCGCGCGGGGCTTGGGGATCATTTTCATTTCGCATTTTCTGGATCAGGTGTTCGACATTTCGGACCGCCTGACCATCCTGCGCAATGGCCAGCATATCGCGACCCATGCGGCGGCTGATGTCGACCGGATGCAGGTCATCACCCTGATGCTGGGCCATGAATTGCAGCAGGATACCGCCACGCGGATCCGTCCGGTTGTCGACGGCACGGATGCGATCCGGTTTTCCGGCATCGGACGGCGCGGCCGGATCGCGCCGTTCGATCTGACCGTCCACAAGGGCGAGGTGATCGGCATGGCGGGCCTTCTTGGGTCCGGCCGCACTGAAAGTGCCGAGGTCCTGTTCGGCGCAGTTCCCAGCGACAGCGGCACCGTGCAGGACGGCAATGGTCCTGTGGACCTGCGCAATACGCGTGCGGCGATTGCGGCAGGGTTCGCCTTTGCACCCGAGGATCGCAAGACCGACGGGATCATCGCCGAACTCAGCGTGCGCGAGAACATCATTCTGGCCTTGCAGGCCCGCCGCGGCTGGGCGCGCCCCATTGCGCAGGCCGACCAGGTCAGGATCGCAAACGACTATATCGCGCGGCTGGATATCCGCACGCCGGATGCCGAAAAGCCCGTGGGCCTGTTGTCGGGCGGCAACCAGCAAAAGGTGATCCTTGCGCGCTGGCTGGCGACCAACCCGCGGTTCCTGATCCTTGACGAGCCGACGCGCGGCATCGATGTGGGCGCCCATGCCGAGATTTTGCGCCTGATCGAAGAGGTCGTGGCCCAGGGCATGTCGATCCTTGTCATCTCGTCCGAACTGGACGAGCTGGTCGCGGTGTCGCATCGCGTGATCGTGGTGCGCGACCGTCAGCATGTGTCGGAACTGACGGGGCAGGATGTGACAAGCGATACGATCGTCCGCGCGATTGCGGCACCGGAGGTTGCGGTATGAAAACAGCCCTACGCCGGATCGCCCCGCAACTTCTGACGCTGTCGGCAGTGATTGTGCTGGTCAGCCTCTATTTTCCTAGTTTCTGGCAGATCGTCTATACCAACGACCGCCTTGTGGGCATCCCCATCGACGTGATCAAGCGCGGCGCGCCCGTCGCCTTGCTGGCGATCGGCATGACGCTGGTGATTGCCACGCGCGGGATCGACCTGTCGGTCGGTGCGGTGATGGCGATCTGCGGCGCAAGCGCGGCATGGTCGATCGATCAGGGCTTTGGCATGTGGGCCGCCCTTGGCATCGCGCTTGTGGCGGGGCTGGTCTGCGGACTGTGGAACGGGCTGCTGGTCGCGCTGTTCGATATCCAGCCCATTGTCGCCACGCTGATCCTGATGGTGGCGGGGCGCGGCATTGCGCAGTTGATCACCGGCGGCACCATCCTGACCTTTGACAACGAAGGCTTTGCCTATCTGGGGTCGGGGGCCTTTCTGGGCCTGCCTGTGCCTGCGGTGATCTGGGTGCTGACGGGGATCGCTTTTGGGCTGCTGGTGCGGCGGACCGCGCTGGGGCTTTTGGTGGAATCCATCGGGGTCAACCTGCGCGCCAGCACGCTGACGGGGATCAACAGCCGTGTCCTGCTGATCGCGGTCTATATGGGGTCGGGGGTCTGTGCTGCCCTGGCAGGCATCATCGCCACCGCCGATATCCGGGGTGCAGATGCCAACAACGCGGGCCTCTGGCTGGAGCTGGACGCCATCCTTGCCGTGGTGATCGGTGGCAATTCGCTGCTGGGCGGGCGGTTTTCGATCCTTGCGTCGCTGCTGGGGGCGATGATTATCCAGACCATCAACACGGGCATCCTGCTGGCGGGCTTTCCGTCAGAGTTCAATCTGGTGATCAAGGCGGTTCTGGTGATCGTCATCCTTGTGCTGCAATCGCCCAAGGTGCTGCCGCAGCTGGGGTATCTCTGGCCACCGAAGGCCAGCCCGAAACCCGCGCCGAGACCCGCCCGCGCGGAGACCAAGCCATGAACACCCGCATCCTGCCGCTTTATGCGACCATCGCCATCTTTCTGCTGGCCTATCTGATCTGCTACATCCAGTTCCCGGCGATGCTGTCCACGCGGGTGATCGGCAACCTTCTGACCGACAACGCCTATCTGGGGATCGTCGCGGTCGGCATGACGGTGGTGATCATTTCCGGCGGGATCGATCTGTCGGTCGGGTCGGTCATTGCCTTTTCCGGCGTCTTTATCGCCGTTGTGTTGCGGGATACAGGCCTGCACCCGTTGGTGGCCTTTGCGCTGCTGCTGGTCATCACCACGACCTTCGGCGCCGCGATGGGCGGGATGATCTATCTGTTGGGGATGCCGCCTTTCATCGTCACGCTGGCGGGCATGTTTCTGGCGCGCGGGGCCAGCTACATGCTGTCGATCGATTCAGTGCCGATCGCCGATCCGTTTTACGAGATGATGCAGCGGGCCTATTTCGTCCTGCCGGGGCGGGGGCGTCTGACCTTGCTGGGGATCGTGATGGTCGCGGCCGTCGCCATCGGCATGATCCTTTTACACCGGACACGGTTCGGCACCAATGTCTATGCCTTGGGCGGCGGCGAGGCGACCGCGCGGCTGATGGGTGTCTCTGTCGGGCGGACAACAGTTGCCGTCTATGCGTTTTCCAGCTTTATGGCGGGCCTGTCGGGGATCGTGTTTTCGATCTACACATCCGCCGGTTATCCGCTGGCGGCGGTCGGGGTCGAACTCAGCGCGATTGCGGCTGTCGTCATCGGCGGAACGCTTCTGGTCGGCGGCAGCGGCTATATGTTCGGCACGCTGATCGGTGTGCTGACGATGGGGTTGATCCGGACCTACATCGTTTTTGACGGCAGCCTGTCAAGCTGGTGGACAAAAATCGTTATTGGCGGCCTGCTGCTGCTGTTTATTCTGCTGCAAAAGGGTCTCGTCCAGCTGCGGGTCAGCCGTTAACCAAGGAGAAGCCATGTCCGATCTGTTACGCGATGCCCTGAACGAAACGCTTGTGCGCAACAGCCACGGGCAGGTGGTTGACGGCATTGGCAGCGCGATCGTCAGCGGCAAGTATCCCGAAGGATCGATCCTGCCGCGCGACGAGGAACTTGCCGGTCAATTCGGCGTGTCGCGCACCGTGCTGCGCGAAGCGATGAAGACCCTGTCCGCCAAGGGGATGATCGTGGCGCGCACCCGTGTCGGAACGCGCGTCTGCGACCGCCTGCGCTGGAACCTTTTTGACGCCGAAGTCCTGATCTGGCACCTGAACGCCTATCCCGACATCGGGTTTCTGGACCAGCTTTTTGAAATGCGCCTGACGATGGAACCTGCCGCCGCAGGCATGGCGGCAACCCGCGCCACCGAAGACGAGATTGCAGCGCTTTACACGCATGTCGCGGCGATGCGCACCGCAAGCAGCGACAAGGCCTTTGCCATGGCCGATCTGGTGCTGCACCGTGCGATCACCCGCGCCTCGGGCAACGCCTTCATGCATTCGGTCGTGACCCTGATCGAGGCGGCATTGCTGACAACGTTCCGGCTGAGTTCGCCCGCGTCGGAACCGATCATCCAGCAGGATGTGTCCGAGGCGCATCTGCGCATTGTCGAGGCCATCGCGCGGCGTGATGTGCCCGGCGCGGAACAGGCGATGCGGGACGTGATCCGCTACGGCCAGCGCCGCATCGCGACGGCTGTGCGCTGATACCTGGCTGGCCTGGCCCAGATCGCTGGCCGGGGCCTGATGGCACCGCGAATTGTGGTTCCTCTGCCGAGGAGCGATGTGTAGACTCGGCAGAAAAGGTGTCCTGATGTCCTCACTTGCCCGCGAGAATGTGCAATCCTACCCGCGCCCGCCCGCGCTTGAACCTGTCCCGCAAGAGATCCTGATCCGGCTGGGGGGTGTGACCGTCGCGCAAACGACGCGGGCGCTGCGGGTGCTCGAAACCCATCACGCGCCGACCTATTACCTGCCGCCCGAGGACGTGCAGGCGACTCTGCGCCCTGCCAAAGGCAGCAGCCTGTGCGAATGGAAAGGGGCCGCGCGCTATTTCGACGTGATCGCGGGTGACCGGACCGCACCACGCGCGGCCTGGGCCTATGATCGGCCCACGGCCCGTTTCGCGCCGCTTGCGGGCTATGTCGCCTTTTACGCAGGCCATATGGATGAAGCTTGGGTCGGCGATCTGCGGGTGACACCGCAGCCGGGCGATTTCTACGGCGGCTGGGTCACGGCAAACCTTGACGGCCAGATCAAAGGCGCACCCGGCACGCGGCACTGGTAACCGCTAGGCCTCGCCTTTCTGCGCGGCCACATGCGCCCAGACGGCGGAAATCACGACCGACCCTTCGCCCACGGACGAGGCCACGCGCTTGACCGATCGCGCGCGCACGTCGCCCACGGCAAAAATCCCCGGACAAGAGGCTGCATGATCGCCGTCGGTCACCACAAAACCCTTTGCGTCCAATGTGATCAGCCCCGACAGCCAGCCGGTATTGGGCGCTGCGCCCACCATGATGAACAGCCCCGCCGCGGGCAGGTGGCTGTCGCCTGTGTCGTCGCGCAGCGTCACGCCCTCCAGCCGGTCCGCGCCGTGGAGTGCCGTGATCTGGGCGTTGAAATGCAGCGTGATCGCGGGGTTCTTGCGGATGCGTTCGATCAGGTAATCCGACATCGACGCCGCCAGCGACGGGCCGCGCACCACCAGATGCACCTCTGCCGCGCGCCGGCTGAGGAACATCGCCGCCTGTCCCGCCGAATTGCCGCCACCCACCACCACAGCAGATCGGCCCTGCACATGGCGCGCTTCCAGCTCGGTCGCGGCATAGGACACGCCCGCGCCTTCGAGGTCCTCGAGCCGGTCAAGCGGCAGGCGCCGGTATTGCACGCCGGTGGCGACTACGATGGACAGCGCGCTGACCTGCACCCCGTCATCCAGTGTCACGCTGAACCCGCGCGCGGCGGGGGTCACGCCTGTCACACGGCGCGGCACGGCAAAACGGGTGCCGAATTTCAGCGCCTGAATTTCGCCGCGCGCACAAAGGTCGGCCCCCGAAATGCCGGTAGGAAAGCCCATGTAATTCTCGATCCGCGACGATGTCGCGGCCTGACCGCCCACGGCCAGTTCATCGACCACCAGCGCGCGCAGCCCTTCGGCCCCCGCATAGACACCGGCGGCCAGCCCCGCGGGTCCGGCACCCACGATCACCACGTCAAAACTGGCATCCGCCTCGATCGCCAGATCAAGCCCCATGTGCCGCGCCAGCATCCGCGGCGTGGGGTCAGTCAGCACCGTGCGTTCGCCCAACACCACCGCGGGCCCGTTTGCGGGGATGCCGCAGCGCGTTGCCAGCGCCAGCGCCTCGGGGCTGCCCAAGGCATGGGCGCGATAGGGGATGCGGTTCTGTGCGGCGAACGCCTCGATCCGGCGGACGGCGCGGTCATCTTCGGCACCGATCAGGGTCAGCCCGGCCTGACCGCTTTCGATCAGGCGACGGCGGCGGGCGGCAAAGACGGTGATGATGATGTCGCTCATCTCGGGGATATCGGCCATCGCCTGCAACATCGCCGCGCGCGGCACGCGGATCGCGGTGGGGTCGGTATGGGCGCGGTTTGTCAGCTGCGCGGTGCCGCCGGACAGAAAGCTCATTTCGCCGCTGAATTGCGTAGGCCCCAGCGTCGCATTGCCATAGCGCGTGCCGCTGACCTCGTCCCAGGCGGCGGCTTCGCCGTCGAGGATGTAGAAAAACGCCTCGTTTGTGGCACCAAAGGCGACCATCGTCTCGCCCGCGGCAAAATGCACGATCTCGCCGATACGGCGCAGATGCGCCACATGCGCCTCTGACAGGGGCCTGCGGGTATAGGTCAACAGGTCAACGGCGGCGCTTTCCATCGGCATAATCCTTTGCGCAAGAGCGGTTGTGCCCCACGATATGCCATGCGCGTGATTTGGCAATCCGGCTTGGCGCATCGCTCTGGACTGGCGCGCGCCTGCACATTCGCGTGAGTGACCTCGCCAGCGCGGATCGTGGCGGCTTCGGTGATTGATCGTCCCATCACGCAGCGGTATGGACGCGATACCGCAGACAGCCGTCACACAGACAGACATGCAACACGCGCCGCTTTCTGCCGCTTCTTTTTCGTTTCGAAGGTGAAATATGGCTCTTACCAGCTGGGTATGGTTCGGCAATGCGCCGATCGTGAATACCGTGCAAACGACAGCCCCGACCAACGCGCAGGCTGCCTCGCTCAACGGGCGCAGTGCCGAAGGGGTCTATGACGCAGGTCCGCCCCCCAGCGGGATGCAGACGATTGTGCTGGACGGCACGACGCCCAATGCCGGCAACACCTTCAATCACAGGTACCAGACGGGCGGAAACACGACGCCGTCCACGTTTTCCTATACCACGCCCAGCGGCACGGCCGTCACCGGATCGCGGCTGACAGGCGTCTATCAGACGCAGGTGACACTGGTCAGTCAGGACGGGGTCGAACAGACCAATACCGGCTTTATCATGCAGATGACGAACGGCGATCTGTTCTTTCGCCCCAGTTCTGTGGCTATCAGCCAGTGAAATGCCGCCAACCCGTCGGGCACGCTGACCAGCATCTCTTTTGCCAATACCACCCCGCTTCCGGCCACAAGCCGCCTGTTGACCGATTCTTTCAGCCCGCGGATTGCGGATGCGATGGTGCCCTGCTTCACCGCGGGCACCCTGATCCGCACCGCTGATGGCGAGACGCGGATCGAGGATCTGACCGTGGGCGCCCTTGTCGCCACCGCCGATCATGGCGCAAGGCCCGTGCGTTGGATCGGGTCGCGCAGGCTGGACGCGAATATGCTGCGGGCCTGCCCGAACCTGCGGCCCGTGCGGATCATCGCGGGCGCTTTGGGTGGCGGGTTGCCTGTGCGCGATCTGCTGGTCTCGCCGCAGCACCGGATGCTGGTGCGCTCGCGCATTGCCGCGACGATGTTCGGTGCAACCGAGGTGCTGGTCGCGGCCAAGCATCTGGCGGGACTGCCCGGCATCGCGGTGGCCGAGGAGACTTATGTCCATTTCCTCTGCGATAGTCACGAGATCGTCTGTGCCAACGGGGCGTTGTCCGAAACCCTGTTCACGGGGCCTGTGGCGCTGCAATCGGTGGGTGCGGCTGCGCGCGAAGAGATTTTTACCCTGTTTCCCGCATTGCGCGCCCAGACCGGCACCCCGGTCAAGGCGCGCCGGTTCCTGACCGGGCGCGAGGGCCGCAAACTCGCCGGTCGCCACCCGAGCAACAACCGGCAGCTTGTCGCCGCCGATTGAACCCGTCGCGCGGGTTGTGGCGCGTCAGAGCACCATCCGCAACAGCGCGGGCGAGGGTTCGCCCGTCACCGGCAAGCCTTGGGCGCGCTGGAACGCCTCGATTGCGCGGGTGGTATTGGCACCGATGACGCCATCGGCACCTTGGGTGTCGAAACCCCGCCGCGTCAGGCCGCTTTGCAGGGCGATGCGGTCCGGTTTGGTCAGCCCGAAACGGTCGGGCGGAAACGGCATCTGCAACGGGCCGCCACCGGCGATGCGGTCGGCCAGATGGCCCACGCCGATCGCATAGGCATCCGAATTGTTATAACGCTTGATCGCGCGGAAATTGGCGGTGGTGCTGAACCGTGGCCCGCCCGGTTGCGGCTCCAGCGTGCCGCTCGGGTCCTCGCGGCCCCAGCTTGTGCCGGTCTGCCAGCCGCTGCGCGCCAGGTAATTGGCGGCGCTGGCCAGCGCGTCGCTTGGGTCATCCGCCCAGATGTCGCGCCGCCCGTCGCCGGTGAAATCCACCGCGAATTGCGCGAAGGTCGTGGGGATGAACTGGGTATGCCCCATCGCGCCTGCCCATGATCCGGTCATCCGCGCGGGCGTGATGTCGCCCGCCTGCAGGATACGCAGCGCGGCCAGCGTCTGGGCCTCGAAAAAGGCACCCCGGCGGCCTTCGTATGCCAGCGTCGAGGTGGCGGCAATCACGGGAATGTCGCCTTGCCTTTCGCCGTAAAAGCTTTCCAGCCCCCAGATTGCGGTCACGATATAGCGGCTCACGCCGTAACGCGCCTCGATCGCGGTCAGCACCGGCGCATGGCGAACATAGGCGGCGCGGCCTTTGGCGATCCGTTCCTCCGAGGCGGCGATGGCAAGGTAATCCTCCAGCGTGCGGCGGAATTCGGTCTGGTTGCGGTCGCGCGTGACCACGCCGGGCAAAAAGCCCGCATTGCGGAAAGCCGCGTCGAAGGTCGCAGGCGACACGCCTTGCGCTGTGGCCCGTCCACGAAACCCCGCAACCCAAGCGTCATAGCCCGCATCGCGCTGCGGGAGCAGGTCGGGTGGCGTGGCGCTGGCGGCGGGCCGGGCCATGGTCACGGTGCTGCGCGGTGTGCTGGCGCAGGCGGCAAACAGGCTTGCGCCCAGCCCCGCGATGATGAAACGTCTGTGGGTGGTCATGTCCTGCTCTCGCTTTTGTTTTCTTTTGGTGCAGTCTAGCGGCTTAT
>DAISXL010000042.1:0-15488 GCA_036825855.1 Yoonia sp. | reverse complement strand
CAAGACTGCGCACGGGCGCAATCTCTGCGACCATCTCGCGCAGGGTGGGCCGGTCAGGCAGGGACGCGCCTGTGTTGAAATGCACATGTGCATGGTCGCGCAGCACCAGATCGAGCCTGTCCATCACGCTGTCGGCATTCAACACACTCAGCGCGGCTTGAAACATCCGGACTTCGGTGTCGTGTCTGGCAAGGCGCGTTCCCACACGTGTCAAGCGGATCAGGTCGGAAGGAAAAAAGCGACCCCTCGGGTCCTCCATGGGACTCAGGGGGTCAACCTCGCTCAATAGTCGGACGTGCGGCAGCGCGGCGATACAGCTGCTGATCACGGTGCCGCCCGTACAGGCAAGATGATGCAGTGTGCGCACGGTTTGTGCATCATGCAATGATGGCTGGGCTGGATCGGTCATCGTCATTCCATTTCCTTGGTCGGGCAGGTCTAAATCGTCCGATGCAAAGGCTCGCTTCCGAAGTCGACAGGCGAACATCCGTACGGATCGGACAATGAACAACGCGCTGGCCGATCACTGGCCCATCTCGTTAAAAACTGCGGTTGATCTTTCGAACGATGCAACTAAAACGCAAGCACAATACCAACTGCCACAAGGCGCAACTGCCGCGGGATTGCCAATGAAGATTGCTTATTACAATCCCTACGTGAATTCGGCTGAAAACCAGATCTTCTATTCGATGCAGATCGCAGGTGCCCGGATCGGGCACGACCTGGTCGAGTGTAAGGACGAACGCGACATCTATGCCTTTGATCCGGATTTCGTAATCTCTGTATCGCTGCAAGTGCCCAAGGTGACACATCACCCCGCTTATGTTGCGATGCACGAACCAACGTCACACGTGTTTGCTTACAAGACGAAGTTTCAGCAGGTCCTGTCCTATGACGGTTATCTGACCGTGTCGGACAGCATTGTCCGTTTTGTGCGCGACTTCACCTATGGCGTCTACCGGAGCGATGATCCGGGGTTCTTTTATCTGACACCACAGCAAAGCGACCTTGCCGTCGACTGGCAATCCGTCCGCGACGGTGCCGATCCTCGCATCGCCTATTTCGGCACGAACTGGCGCGCCCGGATGCCACAGCTTCTGCGGCGTCTGGATTCGATGAACATCCTGCGCATCCACGGGCCAAGCGCGTCTTGGGAAAAGGACGGCTATGCCGGATATCGGGGACCTGTCGCCTTTGACGGGATGGGACCACAGGGTGTCTATGCCGAAACAGGCGCCGGGCTTGTGCTGATGGATCAGCAATGGCTGCAGGAAGACGTGATCTCGAACCGGATTTTCGAGATATCAAGCGTTGGCGCGGTTGCTTTTTGTCCTGACATCCCCTGGATCCGCAAATGGTTTGCGGACAGTGTCCATTACTTCGACCCGACCTTGACCGAAGCCGAGATGGCCGTGCAGATCAAGGCCGGATTTGACGCAATGCGGGCCGACCCTGACGCCGCCGTGCAGATGGGCCAGTCAGCGCGGACCATCTTTGAAACGCATTTCTCGGCGGAAAAAATGCTGACCAATGCGGTCGCCTATCACGAAAGGAAGGTCCGTGACCTTCCTGCGCGTGTGGCCAAAGTCGGTCCACAGGCCGAGATTACCGTGATCATTCGGTGCGGCAATCGCAGCGTTGAACAGGTAAGAGAACCGGTGACGTCGTTGATCCGGCAGACCTTTGGCAAGATCCACATCGTCTTTGCCAAATTCGCCGATCTTGATCTGTCCGCGCTGCACGACGAAATCGCCCGCGGTGGATTGACCTGCGAAGAATTCCTGATCCCGAAAGGCGGGCGCGCCACAATGCTTTATGAAGGGCTGAAGCGCATCAAGACGGAATATTTTGCCGTTCTGGATGACGACGACCAGCTGATGCCGGATCATTTCGAGGCCTTGTTCCTGGCCGGACGCCGCATGTCGCCAAATTTCGATGTGGCGTTTTCGGGCACTATCGATTCAGGTGTTTCCGAGGACGTTGGGACACATACGAAAAGTACCAGGGTCATTGCTCGATTTGGATACAAGTCCAGTATCGAGAGCTTCAAGGACCTTTTAGCGCCAATCCATATCGGTTCGCTGGTGGCGCGCGCTGACTTGCTGGCGCCTGACCTGATCGAAGCGCCAGATATGAAGACAGCAGAAGATTCGCTGTTGATCGGCATCGTGGCACGCCGCTCGAAACCCATTTTTTCGTACCGCGCGTCGTTTCTGTACAATGTCGCCAGTTCGGACGGTTCGAATTGGCGCACTGATCCAGACAGACAGACGGACGAGCGCACGCTCGCCTTGCGCGGCGGTTTCGCCCTTACTCCAGCATGGATTTCCAACAGCCCGTCCATCAACCCGCGTATCGCCGAAATGCATAAACACGTCGTGCAGCATGAAAACTATCTGTCCAGAGTGATTGCGTCGGGCACACCCCCTTTGTCATCCGACCGGACCGCGACGCGATCAGATCAAGTCACTGTCGCAAATATCTTGCGCCGGCCCTCGATTTTGCTTGGCCCGCTTGCGCCTCGTTGGCGCGCATTCAAGGGGCGCTGGCGTGCGCGTCGTTAGGCATCCTGCGCAAAGCCCTACTGTCATTCTCACCCTCGGAGACGCAAGATGACCAGTCCGCACCCATCCCAGCCACTGGTGGCAACCTTGGCCACGCTTCCGCCTGCGCCGCCGGGTCGCACCGGCTGGCCCTGGGACGAGAGTGCGGCACCCATCCCTGCAACGCGGCCTGACGGGCGGCCTTGGCCCCGCATCACCGTGGTGACCCCCAGCTTCAATCAGGCGGAGTTTCTGGAAGAAACGATACGCTCGGTCCTGCTGCAAGGGTATCCGGCGCTGGATTATCTTGTGATGGATGGCGGGTCGCAGGATGGCAGCCGCGCGATCATCGAACGCTATGCGCCGTGGCTGACCCACTGGCAATCGCAACCCGATGGCGGGCAGGCGGATGCGATTTCGCAAGGCTTGGCGCGCGCGCAAGGCGACATCTTCAACTTTATCAATTCAGATGATGTCTTGCTGCCTGGCGCACTGGCGACAATCGGTGCAGCGCTTGCGCCCGGAGACGGGGTAGGGCTGGCCGGCGCAGTGATCAACCGTGGTCCGGAGGGTGACAGCCTTTTCGTGCCAAGGGATTTTTCCCTTCCCGATTTTCTGGCGCACAGGCATTTTCATCAACCCGGGGTCTGGCTCGAAACACAAACGCTGCGCGATCTTGGTGGGTTTCCCACCAACTATGACTATTGTTTCGACTACGCGCTTTATCTGCGGCTGGCTGCACATCACGGCCATGTCGCGCTGACCGAGCAGGCACTGGCGGTGTTCCGGGTCCATCCGGCGTCAAAGACATCGATGCACCACGCGCATTTTCGCGACGAGCGGCTCAGAGCCTTGCGCGAGGCACTTTTGGATGTGCCGCTCGACAGCAAGCCTCTCCTGCAGCGTCGCTTGCGCGCGCTTGAACGCGAAGTTGCCCGCGCAACGTTGCTGACACGGGCCGAGGACTTGCTGGCCGGCCCTGCTCCGGGGGTCGTGGCACGGCTCAAGGTGGTTCGGCACGCGCTTGGCCAGCCACGGGCGGCGTTGAATTCGCGCCTGCTCGAAGTGCTGGTCATGGGAACGGATCAGCGGCGCCTGCGGCAGGCCCAGCGCCGCGCGCGACGCGTTTAGCGCCCGGCAGGCCCATGGCCTGCACCGGCTGCATCAGGCCTGACGCAACAGGTCCTTGTTGTCCAGATACCACCGATAGGTCTGCGCGATCCCGTCGCGCAGGGATGTGCGGGCGCGCCAGCCCATGCGGTCAAGCCGGCTGACATCCATCAGCTTGCGCGCGGCGCCATCGGGTTTGCTGCTGTCGAAACTGATCCGTCCGGCAAAGCCCGTGACCTCGGCCAGAAGGCCTGCAAGCTCTGCGATGGTGACATCGCTGCCGGTACCGACGTTGATATGGCTCAGCATCGGGCGGGTATTGGCCTGATAGGTCGCAGCATCCAGATCCATCACGAAAAGCGCGGCTTCGGCCATGTCATCGACATGCAGGAATTCGCGCATCGGCGTGCCGCTGCCCCAGATCACGACCTCCTCCTGGCCGGTCGCGACCGCCTCGTGGAAGCGGCGCATCAAGGCGGGCAGCACATGGCTGTTGTCGGGATGGAAATTGTCGCCCGGCCCGTAAAGATTGGTGGGCATGACGGACCGGTAGTCTGTCCCGTATTGCCTGTTGTAGCTTTCGCAGAGCTTGATGCCCGCGATCTTGGCAATAGCATAGGGTTCGTTCGTGGGTTCCAGAATGCCGGTCAAAAGCGCGTCTTCGGCCATCGGCTGCGCCGCCGCGCGCGGATAGATGCAGGACGAACCCAGAAACAGCAGCCGCGAGACCCCCGCCTGATAGGACTGGTGGATGACGTTCGCCTCGATCAGCAGGTTGTCATAGATGAAATCGGCGGGATAAGTATTGTTGGCATGGATGCCCCCGACCCGTGCGGCCGCAAGGATCACCGCATCGGGGCGGGCATCCTGCAAAAAGCCGCGCACCGCCGACTGGTCGGTCAGATCGAGCTCGGCATGGCTGCGGGTGATCACCTCCAACGCCTCGCCCGCCGCCTGCCGCGCCTGCAGGTTGCGCAGGATGGCCCCACCCACCATGCCGCGATGTCCGGCCAGAAAAATCTTGCGCGGGGTCATATCTGCCTCGTCCCTGTGCTGGCGATGTACGTCGGTTTCATCCACTCTGCCTTCCGTATTTGATTATGTGCGCGATGGTCCTCGCTGAACGGCAGCAAGGCCCGTGTGATCGCGTTGCCCGCCGTTTTGGGGACATGGATAAACAGGAACGCATGGGCGACAGACAGCACGGCGCTCGTCTCAGCTGTTTTCGACGCTGAGCGACACATCGAACCCATGCGCCCGCAATAGGGCATGACGCTGAGCAACCTTGAGGTCGGCGGCGACCATCTCGGCGCACATGTCCTGCGCTGTCAGTTCCGGCACCCAGCCCAGTTTGGTCTTGGCCTTGGTTGGATCGCCCAGCAAGGTTTCGACCTCGGCGGGGCGGAAATAGCGCGGATCGATCCGCATCACGACCTGCCCTTCGCGTACCATTGGCGCGTTGTTGCCTTCGATGCCGACCACGGTCGCCACTTCGTCCACGCCTTCGCCCGTGAACGCCAGCGTGATGCCCAGATTGGCTGCGGTCCAGTGGATGAATTCGCGCACCGAATACTGCACACCCGTCGCGATCACGAAATCATCGGGCTGGTCCTGTTGCAGCATCATCCACTGCATGCGGACATAATCCTTGGCATGGCCCCAGTCGCGCAGCGCATCGATATTGCCCATGTAAAGGCAGCTTTCCAGACCCTGCGCGATATTGGCCAGCCCGCGCGTGATCTTGCGCGTGACAAAAGTCTCGCCGCGGCGCGGGCTCTCGTGGTTGAACAGGATGCCGTTGCAGGCGTAGATGTCGTAAGCTTCGCGGTAATTCACGGTGATCCAGTAGGCATACATCTTGGCCACGGCATAGGGGCTGCGCGGATGAAAGGGCGTCGTCTCTGTCTGCGGGGTTTCCTGAACCAGACCATAGAGTTCCGAAGTCGAGGCCTGATAAAAGCGCGTCTTTTTCTCCAGCCCCAGAAAGCGGATCGCCTCGAGCAAGCGCAAGGTGCCCATCGCATCGACATCGGCGGTGTATTCGGGCGCCTCGAAGCTGACGGCGACATGGCTTTGCGCGGCGAGATTGTAGACCTCGTCGGGCTGCACTTCCGACAGGATCCGCGTCAAGTTGGAGCTGTCCGTCAGATCACCGTAATGCAGCCGCAGATGCGGGTTGGGGTTGTGCGGATCTTCGTAGATATGGTCGATCCGCTGGGTGTTGAACAGCGATGCGCGGCGCTTGATCCCATGCACCTGATAGCCTTTGGACAACAGCAGTTCGGCCAGATAGGACCCGTCTTGTCCGGTGATGCCGGTGATCAGCGCAGTTTTTGTCATTTCTCATCTCTCTCACGTCAGTGGGCGTGCGGCCACTGGCAGGCAATAGGCGAACCGGACTCGGGGCGCCATAGCCTTACTGCCTCAGCGATGCCCGGACTTAAACCTCAAGACGGCGCTTTACACACACCAGCAAAAACCGCTTTTGGGCGGCGTTTTTGATCGTCCCGAACCAAAGTTTTGCCGCACGCCCGTCAAGTGGCCTCGGCAAGAGGTTAGTCCATCGTTGCTTTGTGGTCCATCGGGACGATGCTGGATGGCACTGGTGGACGATATGCCAAAGCGCGGTGCGCGCTGCCGGTTTTGGTTTGGCGGCACGCCTGACGGCGGCAGGCCTTGTTGCATTCTGCTTACCCGCGGGACCAAGGGCCGGTCAGGCCAGACCCGTCTTGCACCATCCAACCAGAATAGACCTGCGGTTGTGCGTCGACCCTCTCGCATAATGCTGCTATTCGGCATAGGTAGCTGCGAACCGAACCCGGAAGAAGCGGACCGATGGCCCAACCGAAGAAATGGCACGAGCGATGGCTGGACCGTCTACCCGCAGATCGTCTGATCACGCGGCTCTTGCTGGAAAGCTTTCAGGAACATCGCTGGAAATATCTGGCGGCCTCTGGCGCGATGGTGCTGGTGGCGGGGTCGACGGCCGCGACCGCGTGGATGATGGGGCAGATCATCGATGCGCTCTCTGCGCCTGACAACCGCGGTCGGGTCATCGCGGTCGGGGCGGGCGTGGCGCTTGTTTTCGCCTTTCGCGGCATCGCGATGTATGTGCAAGCGGTGCTGATGGCGCGCGCGGGCAACCGGATCGTCGCGCAAAAGCAGATGCAGATCTATCACCGGATGCTGAACCAGGGGGTCGCGTTTTTCAACAGCAACGCTTCGTCCGAACTGCTGTTGAAGGTGACGCAAAGCGCGCAGGCCGCGCGGGCCATCATCGACACGATTGTCGCCGGATTCATCCGCGACTTTCTGACATTGATCGGGCTTGTGGCGGTCATGATCTATCAACAGCCGGTGCTGTCTTTGGTCAGCCTTGTCGTGGCCCCTATCGTGATTTACGGCGTGCAGCGCATCTTGCGGCTTGTCAAAGACGTGATGCAGCAGGAAATGGCCGGTCTGGGCGAGATCATTCGCGTGGTGCAGGAAACCGCCCTGGGCGCGCGCGTGGTCAAGGCCTTTGGGCTGGAACCCGGCATGGCCAACCGGATGGAGGTTGCAGTCCGTCAGGTCGAAGACCGCAACAACCGCATCGTGCAGCTGCAATCCGCGACGATGCCCTTGCTGGATATCGTGGCTGGCCTGGCCATCGCGTCCATCGTGATCCTGAGCGCAGTCGACCTCTTTGGCCGTGCTCCCGGCACCCCCGGACAGTTGATGTCCTTTGTCACCGCTTTCCTGATGTCCTATGAACCCGCGATGCGCCTGTCCAAGATGCGCGTCGTCATCGAAAGCAACATGGTCGGCGTCAAGATGATGTACGACCTGCTCGACACCAAGCAGACAATGCTGGAAAACCCCGACGCCGTACCGCTTGCCGAGGGGCCGGGTGCTGTCGCGCTGTCGGACGTGAGCTTTGCATATGGCGACAATGACCATGTGCTGCGGTCGGTGAACGTGACCTTTCAGCCGGGCAAGACCACGGCGCTTGTCGGCCCTTCGGGCGGTGGAAAATCAACGCTGCTCAACCTCATCCTGCGTCTATACGACCCGACCGCGGGCACGGTCACGATCGACGGGCAGGATATCAGGACCGCGACCTTCACGTCGCTGCGCGACCGGATCGCCTTTGTGGGTCAGGATACGTTCCTGTTCGCGGGCACCGTCATGGATAACCTGTTGCTTGCCCGCGAGACTGCAACCGAGGACGAGGCCATCGCGGCCGCCAAAGTCGCCCATGCGCATGAATTCATCGAAAAGCTGCCCGACGGCTATGGCACGGTGATCGGCGAGAATGGGTCCTTTCTGTCGGGCGGCCAGCGCCAGCGCCTGTCGATCGCCCGCGCGGTGCTGCGGCAGGCGCCGATCCTGCTGCTGGACGAGGCGACAAGCGCGCTCGACAGTCATTCCGAAGTGCTGGTGCGCGACGCGCTGGATGCCATCACCCAAGGGGTCACGACCATCGTCATCGCCCACCGCCTGTCGACAGTGATGAACGCCGATGAAATCTGCTATCTCGAGGCGGGCGAAATCGTGGAACAAGGCACGATCGACGCGCTTTTAGCGAAAGACGGCAAGTTCAAGCAGCTTTACGATGTGCAGTTCAAAGGGAAATAGCAGTTCCCGTCAGGCGCAAGGCTTTGAATTTGGTGCCGCGCCGTTCCAACGCGAGCTGTGATCAGCCGCAAGGCGCCGAAATTGCGACCCTGGCGCAACAGCTATCGCGGTACAGCACAACTCGGGGTTTTGTAGTGTCTGGCCGAATTCCGCCATGATATGGGGCAGGGCAAATGCACGCCCGAAAGTCCCTGATGAATGTTCTAACGCTGATCCACAATTTGCGTGAAAATGCGCTCTTTATCGTTCTTTCATGCGCGCTGGCGGTTGTTCTTTTGAATGGCGTGATCTTCGCAATTGGTGGACCCGCAGAATTTGCCAAACTGAACAACGACGATGTCTTGCGGCTGATGTCAGTCCGCGACCTGATTGCCGGTCAGAGCTGGTTCGATATGAACCAGTACCGCATCAACCCGCCGGAGGGGCTGCCGGTCCACTGGTCGCGCTATATTGATGCCGGCATTTCTGCGTTCGTCTACCCGCTGTCGCTAGTAATGCCGATGCAGACAGCCGAGCATATTGGCGTGACAGTCTGGTCGTCGCTGATGATCGTTATCGCTGTCTTGCTCGTCGGATTTGGGACGCGACACATTTTCGGAACGCCAGCCGCCTGTGTTGCAATCGCCTGTTTGATGCTCTGGCCCGTCTTTGCCGGTCTGTATCTGGGACCGGGCATGATTGACCATCACAATGTGCAGATCGTGCTGATGGTGATGATGGCATTCGGCCTTGTCTGGCCGGACCGTCCGAAAACGGCGGGGAGCGTTGCGGGTATTGCGGCAGGCTTCTCGCTGGCGGTAGGGCTTGAGACCTTGCCATTCATTGTGGCTGTCGGGCTTCTTTTCTACCTGTCGTCATTGACCGCACCGTCGCGCGCGAATCTTGTCGCGTTTTGCGTGGCCATCGGAGCGTCCTCGGTGGTGTTCTGGTTGGGTCAGACGGCGCCGGAGGTGCGGTTTGTTCTGCGATGTGATCAGGTTGCAGTGCCCGTTCTCGCGCTGATCTGGATTGCCGTCGTGGCGTGTTTGTTGCCACTTGTGCTGCGCGGCTGTCATGCGTCACCGCTCGTCTACCTTGGCTGTACAGCAGTGGTAACAGCCGTCGGTCTCGCACTGGGATGGCCTGTGATTGGCCTGTGTACTGCCGGACCATACGGAGAGCTTCCGCTCGTTCTTCAGGAGGTGATGAAAAACGATTTTATTGAAATGTCACCGATCGGGCTCTTGATCGCGCGAAACCCGACGAGTGCGATCGTTCTTGTTCTGCCAGTCTTTGTGACAAGTGTTGCAGGCATCATCCAGTACCTGTCCGATCGTCGCAACCAAGACGTTCCGGTTGAAAAGACACGGGCCTTGGGTCTGTTGGTTTTGCTCTGTCTTGCTGGCACTGTTTTTCTTTGTTTTCAGATGCGCGCGGTCAACCTTCCAGCATCCGTTGTCCCGATGCTCGCGGGCTACGTAATAGGGCGCCGTTTGACGGCCTATCACTCTGGCGGTGGGATCTTTCAGATCCTATGTGCTTTGCTACTGACCTTGATCACGATCACGCCAAGCGCGGTCGCGATGACGTTGCGCCCTGTCGTCGAACAGATGGTGACAGCACGCGGGTCTGACGCCAAAGCGAATAACCCCGCGTGCCGACGCTACAACTCGTTGGTCACGCTGAATGAAACGCCAGCCGGAAAGCTGATCGTTCCAATCCATTTTGGCGCGCAGATTATCTGGGCAACGCACCACAACACTTTGTCGGCGGCCTTTCATGGCAGCGCAGTGGCATTTACGAACGCCTATCTTCCTTTCACCATGGAAGAAAACGACATGAAGTCCTATCTTTTGGCAACGGATGCGACCCATCTGCTTTTATGCGACGGGCGCACATACGACAGTGCTTTTGCGACCGATCTTGCAAACGGTGGATCATCGGATTGGTTACGCAGAGTGCCGGTTTCCAGTTCTCACCAAGTGCTGTTAGAAATCCTGCGCTGATACATAGGCGACGGGTGTTCCGAGAAGGACCAAGGAACGATCGACGCGCTTTTAGCGAAAGACGGCAAGTTCAAGCAGCTTTACGATGTGCAGTTCAAAGGGAAATGACCTGATCGCTGGAGAACCGAGACTGCACCTGCCTTTGCGCTAGCTCGGATCAGCGGCGCTGATACTGTAGCGGCGCAACCCGCTATTGGCCGCCTGCATCGCGGTTGCGGCGATATCGACGGCGGTCAGACCGGCCTCGGCATACATCACGTCGGGGGCGGCGTGGTCGATATAGCGGTCCGGCAGCGTCATGGTGCGGACCTGACAGCGCCCGTCCAGCAGCCCGTCATTGGCCAGATCATGCAGCACCATGGCCCCGAAGCCGCCCTGTGCGCCCTGTTCGACCGTGACCAGCGCCTTGTGATGGCGCAAAAGCTGCCGGATCAGCGCGCGGTCCAGCGGTTTGGCGAAACGCGCATCGGCAAGCGTGACGCTGAGCCCCTGCGTCTCGAGCTGGCGCACGGCTTTGCGGCATTCGCCCAGATGCGCGCCAAAGGACAGGATCGCGATGTCGCTGCCTTCCTGCACGATCCGGCCCTTGCCGATCTCGATGATCTCGCCGCGTTCGGGCAGGTCCAGCCCCTCGCCGTCACCACGCGGATAGCGGAACGCGATTGGCCCCGCATCATGGGCGGCAGCGGTGCGCACCATATGCATCAGTTCCAGCTCGTCGCCCGCGGCCATGACGACCATATTGGGCAAAGCGGACAGATAGCCGATATCGAACGATCCCGCATGGGTCGGGCCATCGGCCCCGACAAGACCGGCACGGTCGATGGCGAACCGCACAGGCAGGTTCTGCAGGGCGACATCATGCACGATCTGGTCATAGCCGCGTTGCAGGAAGGTCGAATAGATCGCGCAGAACGGTTTCAGCCCGCTGGCAGCCATCCCGGCCGCAAAGGTCACGCCATGCTGTTCGGCGATGCCGACGTCGAACACGCGGCTGCCAAAACGCTGGCCCATGATATCGACGCCGGTGCCATTGGGCATCGCGGCGGTGACGGCGACGATGCGCGGATCATGCTGCGCCTCGACCGTCAGGGCGGTGCCGAAAACCTTTGTATAGCTGGGCGCATTGGCGCGCGATTTGGCCTGTTCGCCGCTGGCGACGTTGAACTTTGCAACGCCGTGATACTTGTCCGCACTTTGTTCGGCGGGGGCATAGCCTTTGCCCTTCTTGGTGCAGACATGGATCAGCACGGGGCCGGTCGCGCGCGTCTTGGCGGCACGCAGGACAGGCAAAAGCTGGGTCATGTCATGGCCGTCGATCGGGCCGATATAGGAAAAGCCAAGGCTTTCGAACAGGGTGCCCGCGTTGCCAGATTGCACGCCCGTCACCAGTTGCCGCGCGCGGCGGGCATGATCGCGGATCGGGCCGGGCAGGACGGATTCGAACCCTTCGGCCATCTTGTGCAGATCACCCAAGGGCGATGCATAAAGCCCCGACAGGTATTTCGACATCGCGCCCACCGGCGGCGCGATGGACATTTCATTATCATTCAGGATCACGAACAGCCGCCGCCCTTCGGACCCTGCGTTGTTCATCGCCTCATAGGCCATGCCCGCGCTGATCGAGCCATCGCCGATCACGGCAATCGCATCGCCTGTTGGCATGCCCAGATCGCGCCCCACGGTGAACCCAAGGGCGGCGGAAATCGAGGTGCTGGAATGGGCCGCCCCGAACGGATCGTATTCGCTTTCGGCGCGTTTGGTGAAACCGGATAACCCGCCTTCCTGCCGCAGCGTGCGGATCCGGTCGCGCCGGCCCGTCAGCACCTTGTGCGGGTAACATTGGTGGCCCACGTCAAAGATCAGCTTGTCGCGCGGCGTGTCGAACACGGCGTGAATGGCGACGGTCAGTTCGACCACCCCCAGCGACGACCCCAGATGCCCGCCCGTTTCGGACACAGCCGAGATCACCTCGGCGCGCAGGTCATCCGCAAGATTGGCAAGCGCGGTCACGTTCATCCGGCGCAGGTCAGCGGGGCCTGCGATACTGTCCAGAAACGGTGTGGAAGGGCGGTTCGTCATGACGTCACCTTTGCAATAAAAAAGCGTCGCAAGTGGGGGGACCCGCTTGCGACGCTAGTCTCCTGTAGCCAACAGGAAGGGAACTGGGGCTTTTGGCCCCAATGACGGACCGACCAGGGAAGGGTGATCCGACGGCGAAGGATCAGGCAAGGCGTCGCGCTATGCCTGATCCAATTGGTGTTTATTCGTCAACCATCGGTGCTGCGCGGTTGATCGGGTCCGGCGTCGCGCGGCTTTCTTCGGGCAAGGCCCGGCCGATGGCCGCGAAGGCCGCAATAAAGAACCAGATCGCCACAACCACCAAGGCCGCGTAGCCTGCCCCCTTGAGCATCAGAAAGGTGATGTCAGCGGTCAGCCTGCTTTTGTTGTTCAGGTCGAGGATGTCGTTGTCTTTCATCGTCTTTCTCCTCAGTTCAGGGGCGCATAGCCGCGGAGTTGTGCCCAGACAAACCAGTTGTCAACGACGGTGCCCGACAGCAGGATCCCGATGCCACCTGTCAGTGGTGTCAGAACCGCGAACCACCACGCCCAACGGTGGATACCTTCCATCGTGGCGTTGAAGCCCATGGTCCAGCGCCAGAACAGGGCGGCCCGTTCGGATGCCGTGCCACGATCCACGATCTGTTCGATCTCGCGCTCGCCGCCGAAACGGCTGACCGCAAGGATCGTCGCACCATGCATCGCGAACAACAGCACCGACCCGTAAAGGAACACGATCGAAAGCGCGTGGAACGGGTTGTAGAACAGGTTGCCGTAAGTGATCGAGAACAGGTTGGTCCAGTCAAGGTGCGAGAAGATACCGTAAGGCACGGCCTCGCTCCATGATCCCATCAGGATCGGCCGGATCAGACCCAGCACAAAGATCAGCCACAGCAGCGCGGCAAAGGCATAAGCCACATGCAGCCCCATCCCCAGCGCTTTGGCGCGCTGGTAGGTGTGCAGCCACCAAGCGCAGCACCCGACCAGAAAGAAGAAGCTGGCGATCAGCCACCATCCGCCTTCGGCCAAGGGCGCAAAGCCCAGCCCGTATTGTGGCCCCGGTGGTTCCAGCGACAGCCAGAACAGGTCACGGAAGAACAGACCGGGGCTGTAACCGACCTCGGCCCAGAAATTCATCCCGATGATGAAAAACCATGCCGCAAAGCCGATGACCGCGATCATCCCGCTTGACCCCAGATGGACAGGCCCGATCTGGGCGTTGCCAAAAAGGCCAAGCAGCGTCGAGAACCGCGTACCCTTAGTGCGTTCGCGCATCGTGTCCGCGTCGGCGACGACCCCCATTTCAGCGGGGCCCTGGACCTGGACTTGCGTGAAGATATTTTGATATTCAGCCATTTCCATACCCTCCTACAGGTCTACCCACCAGGGCAGTTCATAGTACCAGTCCCACCAGACGATCCATTCGTCGAACCAGATGGTGCCCGAGATCACGATACAGACCGCGCTCCAGAAACCGGCCATCAACGCAAGGAACAGTCCCAGACGGTGAATGCCGAGGGGCCCGATCGAATAGCCGATCAGATCACGGAAATAGGTGTCTTCGTGGTCAGGTGCGCCGATGGTCTTGCCCTTGCCGGGGTTGACCGCGGACAAAACCAGCGATCCATGCAGCGCCAGCGCCAGCGTCGTGATCCAGAAGAAACTGATCGCGACCATATGGGCCGGGTTGTAATGGAAGTTGCCGTAGGCATAGCCCACGTTGTTCACCCAATCGAGGTGGCTGAAAATCCCATAGGGAAACGCATGTCCCCAGGCCCCCAGCAACACCGGACGGATGATGACCAGCGTAACATAGGCGAAGATCGCAACGCCGAAGGCAAAAGGCACGTGATAGCCGATGCCCAGTTTGCGGCAGATTTCGACCTCGCGCATCATCCAGCTAAGGAATGCGCCGACAGCGCAGATCGTGATGATCTGCCACAGGCCGCCTTCCAGCAGGGGTGCGGCACCAAGGCCGTATTCAAGCGGTGGCGGATCGATCGAGATCAGCCACGGATTCCATGTCGGGCCTTGGCTGGCCCCGTAAAAAATCAAGATTGTCCCGAGTGCGGCGAAAAAGAACGTCGTGACCCCGAAGAAGCCAACATAAAATGGCCCCACCCAAAAGTCGAACAGATCTCCGCCTACCAATGTCCCGCCACGGACCCGGTATTTTCTTTCGAAGCTGAGCTGTGCCATCTTCCTACTCCATATAATACAGGCCCTGCATCCCCGCTCGGGTGCGCCCTGTGATCGTCAATGTCGAAGTTTGCCGCGGGCGGATCAAAGTCCCGCCCGTAGCGGTGTTATGCGAAAAACGGATTACATACCGCCAAAGGCGAGCTGGAACCAGTTGGTGCTTTCGTTGCTCAGCAGGACGAGGTGAATCATCGCAGCCAGCAGGAACAGGAAAACGCCCTGTGCCACGAAAACGCGGCGGGGGTCGAAAACCAGCCAGATTTTATAGAACTGTGCCATTTGATATGTTCCTCTTCTTAAAAGTTGAACCAAGGCAGCTTGATGTACGTCAGGAAGTGCGCAACGATCGCAATGCCTGTGAAGATCAAGAAGCCGTTGATATACACCGCGTGCAGCTCTTGTGCCTGCTCATCAGTGAGACCTGTGAACGACAGGTCGGATTTGTCAGCCATGTTTTGTCTCCAAAATAGAATACTGACGCCGCGCAGCCCCCGCGGCCGGGTTACGACAGAAGCTTGTCCTCTGCCCCAATCCGTCATCCCGGGGGGGAATGACGAATGTCGTGATGCCCGTTTCCGGGCAAATGTCGTGCCGTACCTTCATGCGTTGAAGATATGCGGCGTGATGATGCGCGCCTGGGTCCAGGCCTTGGCGATGGGCCCGTGCTCCGGCAGTTCCATCCGGCGTGCCGCGAACAGCACCCATGTCAGGATCGCCAGCGGCAGGGTCGCCACAAAGATCAGCGCGAAATACGCGTAATATTCCCGTTTCGGGGCCGTGTGCCGCGTCCGTGCAATCGGTGCGTCTGTGGTGAAATCGGTCATTTGCGTCCTCCGGGGGATGGTTGCAGGGTTTCGACAGTCTCCAGCACCACGCGATCGTTGCCGGCGTCGAGCGCCGCCCGCTCTGCGGCATCGCGCAGGGACTTGGCGGCGGAAATACGTGTGAGGATCGGGTGCGTCGCCACGATCTC
>DAISXL010000041.1:0-15647 GCA_036825855.1 Yoonia sp. | reverse complement strand
ACACTGGCGCTATATCGCGGCGGTTTGCGTGATGATCCTTGTCTCGGCGCAATTCCTGCGGCGCATCCCGACCGATACACTGTTCATCGTGCTGGGCGTGCCTGTGGTGGTCCTCTGCCTGATTCAGATCGCGGGCTGGCGTCCTGTCATACCGGCGCGGATGCGGCGTCCGGTGGAATATTTCGCCGGGATGGTGTCAGGAATCCTTGGCGGGCTGACCGGTACTTGGGGGCCGCCTACGGTGCTGTATCTACTGGCGCTTGGCACGCCGCGTGACCGGCAGATGTCGGTGCAGGGCGTGATCTATGGGCTGGGGTCGGTGATGCTGTTTCTGGGGCATGCGCAATCGGGCGTGCTGAATGCGCAGACATGGCCGTTTTCGGCGGCGCTGGTGGTGCCGGGGATGCTGGGCATGTGGGTCGGGTTCCGGCTCGGTGACCGTTTCGATGCCGACAGGTTCCGCCAGGTCACGCTTTGGGTGCTGGTGATCGCGGGGATCAACCTGATCCGCCGTGGCGTGATGGGCTAGGACAGCAGGTCGCTGTAACCGCAAGCCTCGGCCAGACCGGGCAGGGCCTGCGGCGGGACAACCTCGAACGCGACCGAGAACAGCGCGACCCCGTCCCGGACGCCGGTAAAGGTCCAGGTGCCGGTCACACGTTCGTAGTCGTCGTCGAACTGGTAAAAGGTGATCGACGGTTCGGTGCCGCTGATCCACGACGTATAGCTTTGCCGTGTCACGCCTGCATCGCCCATCGGCGGGTGGGTGACGGTCACGGTCACATCATTCAGGCCCATCGGGTCCAGCGCCTGCGCCTTGACGCCGAAACCTATGCCGATCACAGCGGGGACCTGCGTGATCTCGGCGATAAAAGGCGGGGTTTCGTCGACCAGATGCGTGCTGCCCGCAATGGTGTCGGGTGCAGGTGCAGAACCGACGACCGGCGGCCCGCAAACCACGCCCGCCCACAAAGAGGCAAGAGCCTCTGACTGCACGGCTTGCGCCGCCGCGAAAAGCGGCAGGGTTGTCAGCAAAGCAAGGACAGGCAGAATACGCATGGTGCAACCATAACGCGTCCTGCGCCGATGTCGAGATTGCGCGGGGGCGGGAAAAGGTGCCCCCGGCGCCTGTCAGCCGATTGCCGCTGCCTTCACATCGTCATCGATGAACGGCACATATTTCGCGAAGTTGTCGCTGAACATGCCGACCAGTTTGGCCGCCTGCGCGTCATAGGCGGCCTTGTCCGCCCAGGTCGCCCGCGGGTCGAGCAATCGCGGGTCCAGACCGTCCACCGCGACCGGCACCTCAAACCCGAAATGCGGGTCCTTGCGGAAGGTGCTTTCGATCAGCGTGCCGTCCAGCGCCGCCGCCAGCAGGGCGCGCGTCGCCTTGATCGGCATCCGGCTGCCGGTGCCATAGGCGCCGCCGGTCCAGCCGGTGTTCACCAGCCAGCAGGTGGCGCCGTGGCTTGCGATCTTGGTGCGCAGCAGGTTGCCGTAAACCTCTGGCCGGCGCGGCATGAACGGTGCGCCGAAACAGGTGCTGAAGGTCGGTTCCGGTTCGGTCACGCCACGTTCAGTGCCTGCCACCTTGGACGTGAAGCCCGACAGGAAGTGGTACATCGCCTGCGCCGGTGTCAGCCGCGCGATCGGGGGCAGCACGCCGAAGGCATCACAGGTCAGCATGATGATATTCTTGGGGTGCCCGCCCAGTGCCGTTTCCGACGCGTTCGAGATGTAATTCAGCGGATAGGCACAGCGCATGTTTGCGGTCAGGCTGTCGTCGTTGAAATCCAGATCAAACGTTTCGGGGTCGAACACCATGTTTTCGATCACCGTATGCGGCATGAAACAGGTGGCGTAGATGTCGGGTTCCGCCTCGGCGCTGAGGTTGATGGTCTTGGCATAGCAGCCGCCTTCGAAATTGAAGGTGCCGCGATCCGACCAGCCGTGTTCGTCATCGCCGATCAGCACGCGGCTGGGGTCAGCGGACAGCGTGGTCTTGCCGGTGCCCGACAGGCCAAAGAACACGGCCGTATCGACAGGATTGCCCGGCGCATGGTTGGCGCTGCAATGCATCGGCATGATGCCGTTTTCGGGCAGCAGATAGTTCAGCAGGGTGAACACGGATTTCTTGTTCTCGCCCGCATATTCGGTGCCGCCGATCAGGATCAGCTTGCGGTCGAAATTCAGCGCGATCACCGTATCGGTCCGGCAGCCGTGGCGCATGGGGTCGGCCTTGAAGGTCGGGCAGTTGATGATGGTGAATTCGGGGGTGAAAGCCGCCAGCTCGCTGGCATCGGGGCGGCGCAGCAGGTGGCGGATGAACAACCCGTGCCATGCCAGTTCCGTCACCACGCGCACATCCAGCCGGTGCGCAGGGTCAGCGCCGCCGAACAGGTCCTGCACGTGATAGGTGCCGCCCTGCATGTGCGCCAGCATGTCGGCATACAGGATATCGAATTTCGCAGGCTCCATCGGGGCGTTGTTGTCCCACCAGATCGTGTTTTCCACGGATGGTGTGCGCACGACGAATTTGTCCTTGGGCGACCGGCCGGTGTGTTTGCCGGTCGTTACCAGAAAACTGCCGCCTTTGCCGGTGACACCTTCGCCCGCAGCGATGGCGGCGTCCTGCAGTTCCGCGGCAGAGCTGTTGTAATAGACGTAACCCAGCCCTGTGATGCCTTGATCCTCAAGTTTCATCGACGGGTTGACCGTGCCGTGGTCCATGGGTTCGCTCCTTCTCAAATGGGCAATTTGCCCAGCGATAGGTTTCCATAACACCAAGTTTTCCCGCCTTGATAGAGGGGCGAGCGGGCGTTAGCGCAACCAAATGCATGTTAGCGCAACCATTGCGCCGCAATCACGTGCCGCGCCGTCCGCTTGCGGCGGGGCGATGCAAAATTGAACCGATTGCGGCAAATTTGTGGCGGCCATTTCTTTGGGGATTGATTCGCCTAGATAAAGGGCGGAAAATCATGTAGTTGTTACGAGTTCACGTGAAATGCATAGAGGTAAGACACCCATGTCGAGAATCGCTCTGGTTGACGACGACCGCAATATCCTGACCTCTGTCGCGATGACACTGGAAGCGGAAGGGTTCGAGGTCGAGACCTACAACGACGGACAAGCGGCATGGGATGCCTTCAACAAGCGTATGCCTGACATGGCCGTTCTGGATATCAAGATGCCACGAATGGACGGGATGGACCTGTTGCAACGGCTGCGGCAGAAAACCTCGATGCCGGTCATTTTCCTGACCTCCAAGGACGACGAGATCGACGAGGTTCTGGGTCTGCGGATGGGCGCGGACGATTACGTCAAAAAGCCGTTTTCCCAGCGCCTGCTGGTGGAACGGATCAGGTCGCTGCTGCGCCGTCAGGATGCCATCGCCGGCGAAGAGATCGAGGAAACCGAAGAGACCAAGATCATGGTTCGCGGTGATCTGGTCATGGACCCCTTGCGCCATGCGGTGAAATGGAAAGGGCAGGATGTCTCGCTGACCGTGACCGAATTCCTGCTGCTGCAGGCACTGGCCCAGCGTCCCGGTTTTGTCAAAAGCCGCGATCAGTTGATGGATGTGGCCTATGACGATCAGGTCTATGTCGATGACCGGACCATCGACAGCCACATCAAACGTCTTCGCAAGAAGATGCGTAACACAGATGACGAGTTTTCCGCGATCGAGACATTGTATGGAATTGGTTACCGCTACAACGAAGAATAGGGCATGAGTTCTGCGCCCAAGATCGACGTACGCGACCTGCGGTCCGTGCGAAAGGCGGCGCTGTCGCCTGATCTTGTCTTGGGCGAGGACTGGGTCGAACCGGATGCCACGCGCGAGGGATCGACCTATGTGAACGCACCCAAACGCGGCATCATCGCGCTGCGAAAATCGCCGATTGCCCGCAAGATCGTTGTTTTCAACCTGATCGCCATGTTCGTCATGATCGCGGGGGTGCTTTATCTCAACTCCTCGCGCGATAGTCTGGTGTTCCAGCGCGCCAACGGCCTGATCTACGAAGCGCAGTTGATCGCCGATGTGTTCGAGGCGCAGATGCCGAGTCTCGCCCCTGTCAATCTGGTGACGGCGGATGGGATCAATCCGGCGGCGACACTGGCCGGGCTGAACTTGCGCGGCGGGCTGGAAGTGTCGGTTTTCGCCCCCGATACGACCCTTGTTGCGCGCACAACGGGGGCCTTGTCCGACAACGAGATCGCCGAACTCGACGAACAGATCGGCGAAACCGTGATCACCGATTTTCTGGGCTCGGTCACAGGCGGTCTGTTCGGTCTGTTTGAACGTGCGGACGCCGCGCCGGGGCAAGGTGGTCTGACGACCGTTCCGCCTGCGTTGGTCGCGCTTGCGATGCAGGGCGCGACCCAGCTCAACGTGACCGAGATCCGAGGCAACTCGATCTTTGTTGTCGTCACGCCGATCATGCGAAACGGTGAGGCCTTGGGCGTGATTGCCGCCGCCACCGCCGCCGGCGAGGTGGATGGACTTGTCCGGCGCGAACGCGAAGAGGTCCTGCGCCTTTTGTTTGTCGGCCTTGCGGTCAGCATCGGGCTTAGCCTTGTGCTGGCGTCGACCATCGCCAACCCGCTGGCCGATCTGGCAACCGCCGCCGAGGCCAGCCACCAGAAGAACGCCCGCAAGATGTCGCCCGTCCGCGTGCGCATTCCCGACCTGACGGCAAGGCCCGACGAAATCGGGCGATTGTCCGGGGCGCTGCGCGGCATGGTTTCGGCGCTCTACGAACGGATCGAAAGCAACGAACAATTCGCTGCCGATGTCGCACATGAGATCAAGAACCCGCTTGCCTCGTTGCGGTCCGCCGTCGGCACCATGCGGATCGCGAAACGCGACGACCAGCGGGAACGCCTGCTGGAGGTGATCGAACATGACGTGAAGCGGCTGGACCGTCTGGTCAGCGACATCTCGAACGCGTCGCGGCTCGACAGTGAACTGGTCAAGGAGGAAGAGGAAACCTTTGACCTGATCAATATGCTGCGCAACGTGATCGACTATCACGCCAAGGATGCCGAGGCGCGCGGCATCGATTTTGTGGCCGATGTCCCGCGCACGTCGATCATGGTGCAGGGTCTCGAAGGGCGGCTGGCGCAGGTTTTCGTCAACCTGATCAGCAATGCGATTTCGTTCTGCGAAAAAGGCGATGCGATCCGTGTCTGGACCCGCACACGCGAAAACCGCGTGCTTGTGGTGGTCGAGGATACAGGGCCGGGCATCCCCGACAACGCGCTGCGCAAGATTTTCCAGCGCTTCTATTCCGAACGCCCCGCTGGGCAGTTCGGCAACAATTCCGGCCTTGGCCTTGCCATTTCCAAACAGATCGTCGAGGCGCATGGCGGCGTGATCTGGGCCGAGAATATCCGGCCGACCGATGCCGACCCCACATCCGAACCAGCAGGGGCAAGGTTTGTCGTCGGTCTGCCCTTGTAAAGCATCGCCATGACGCAGACTGAAACGCGTCACGGCACTTGCGTGGCATGGGACGACCGCGGGGTGCTGATCCTTGGGGCTTCGGGCCGCGGCAAATCGGCGCTGGCCTTGCAGCTGATGGCGCTGGGCGGCACCTTGGTTGCGGACGACAGGGTGGTGTTGCAGGCGGATGGCGGCAGGCTCGTCGCGACGTGCCCGCCCGCCATCACCGGTCTGATCGAGGCGCGTGGTGTCGGCATTCTGAACGCCGCCTGTCAGGCGGCCGCTACTATGGCGCTGGTCGTGGATCTGGACCGATCCGCCGATCAGCGCCTGCCTGACCGCGCGTATACACGCATATGTGGCTGCGACCTTCCCTTGATAAACCGCATCGACGGGCCACATTTCGCTGCAATCATTGTGCAGATCCTCAAGGCAGGCTGGAGCGATCGATGACAGACACCCCCCGCACAGTGCCCCAGACCGTTCTTGTGACCGGGCCGTCAGGTGCGGGCCGGTCCACCGCGATCAACGCGCTGGAGGATCTGGGTTACGAGGTGATCGACAACCTGCCCCTGTCCCTGTTGCCGCGCCTGCTCGATGGTCCGCCGCCCAGCCGCCCGCTGGCCCTTGGGCTTGATGTGCGCAACCGCGATTTCGGCACTGATGCCTTGATCGCGACCATCGACCAGCTGGCCGCGCGCAGCGATCAGGTGATGCAGGTCCTGTATCTGGACGCCGCCGAGGAAGAGCTGGTCAAACGCTATTCCGAAACCCGCAGGCGGCATCCGCTGGCCCCTGCTGGCCCGCCGCTGGCAGGGATCGCCCGCGAACGCGACCTGCTGATCCCGGTGCGCAGCCGCGCCGATGTGCTGATCGACACGACGGGCCTGTCGCCGCATGACCTGCGCGCCGAAATCGACCGCTGGTTTGCCACCGCCGAAGGGCGCAACCTGGGGGTCACGCTGCACTCGTTTTCCTACAAACGCGGGCTGCCGCGCGGGATGGATATCGTCATGGACTGCCGTTTCCTGCGCAATCCGCATTGGGACGCCGATCTGCGCGCGCGCGATGGGCGCGATCCCGAAGTCGCGGCCTATGTCGCCGCCGATCCGCGATTTGATGATTTCTTCGACCGGGTCAAGGCGCTGGTCGATCTGGTGCTGCCCGCGCATAAAGACGAAGGCAAAAGCCACCTGTCCATCGGTTTTGGCTGCACCGGAGGGCAACACCGTTCCGTCATGATCGTCGAACGCATGGCACAGGCCCTTGCGAAAGACGGGTGGCATGTGTCTAAACGGCATCGAGAGATGGAAAGGCACGACACATTGCTCAGCAAGGAACGACAGGCTTGATCGGGATAGTCATCGTAGCGCATGGCGGTCTGGCGCGGGAATACCTGTCCGCCGTCGAACATGTCGTCGGGCGTCAGCCCGGCATGGTCAGCATCGCCATCGGGCCGGACGACGACCGCGCCCTCAAACAGGCCGAAATCTGCGATGCGGCCGATTCCGTCGACACAGGCGCGGGTGTGATCATCGTGACCGACATGTTCGGCGGATCACCCTCGAACCTGTCGCTGCGCGCCTGCAGTCCCGCCAACCGCAAGATCCTCTACGGGGCGAACCTGCCGATGCTGATCCAGCTTGCCAAATCGCGCAAACGTTCTGTGCCCGACGCTGCCGACGCCGCGATTGCCGCGGCGCATAAATACATCAACAGCCACAACGGCGGCCTATCCCAATGACGACAGCGGTCCTGAAGATCGAAAACATCAAGGGCCTGCATGCCCGCGCCTCTGCCAAACTGGTCGAGGTCGTCGAAAGCTTCGACGCCGAGGCCACCGTGCGCAAGGATGGCGAAAGCGCCAGCGGCGACAGCATCATGGGTCTGTTGATGCTGGCGGCCTCTGTCGGCACCTCGATCGAGGTCGAGACCCGCGGGCCGGAGGCCGAACCTTTGCTTGCGGCGATCACCGCGCTTGTCGCGGACAAGTTCGGCGAAGGCGACTGACGGCCAAAGACCCCCATCTTCCGAGCCTAAATATCCCCGCCGGAGGCATAGAATCTTTTCTGCAGCGGTGCTGTTCAGCGCGTCGGCACCGGTGTCTCGCCACGGTAATCATAGAACCCGCGCTTGGTCTTGCGGCCCAGCCAGCCTGCCTCGACGTACTTCGTCAGCAGCGGGCAGGGGCGGTATTTGGTGTCGGCCAGCCCGTCGTGCAGCACGTTCATGATCGCAAGGCAGGTATCCAGCCCGATGAAATCCGCCAGTTCCAGCGGCCCCATCGGATGGTTCGCCCCCAGTTTCAGCGAGGTATCGATGGATTGCACCGATCCCACGCCTTCATACAGGGTATAGATCGCCTCGTTGATCATCGGCATCAGGATGCGGTTGACAATGAAGCCGGGGAAATCCTCGGATGCAGTGCTGGTCTTGCCCAGCCGTTCGACGACCTCCTGACAGGCGCGGAAGGTAGGTTCGTCGGTGGCGATCCCGCGGATCAGTTCGACCAGCTGCATGATCGGGACAGGGTTCATGAAGTGGAACCCCATGAACCGTTCGGGCCGGTCGGTGCGCGACGCCAGCCGCGTGATCGAGATTGACGACGTATTCGACGTCAGGATCGTGTGCGGCTTCAGATGCGGCACAAGATCCTCGAAGATTGCGGCCTTGATCGTTTCGCGTTCGGTTGCGGCTTCGATGATCAGGTCGCTGTCGCCCAGATCGGTCAGCGTCTGGGTGGACGCGATCCGGCGCATCGCCTGCGCCTTGGTGTCGGCGGTGATGATGTCGCGGGTCACCTGCCGTTCGAGGTTGCGGTCGATCTGGGCAAGGGCGGCGGCCAGTGCATCGGCGCTGATATCGGTCAGCAACACGTCATAGCCCGCGACCGCAAAGACATGGGCAATGCCATTGCCCATCTGTCCCGCACCCACAATTCCCACACGTTCGATCGCCATGACTTTTCCTTTACAGGTTCCGCCATACCATAGGCTGCTGCACGGGCTGGCTTCAAGCGGCAGAGATGCAGCAAATTTGTCTGAAATCCAATCATTAGCGATTTGGCAAAACAATTGGGCGACTCTGCCCCGGAATGACAGCACCGGGAACCAAGATGCGGCAAGAATCGATAGACATGGGCGATCTGTCCTATGCGCCCTGTCGTTACGGCAATTCGCGCATTCTGTTTCGTGGTCCGCGCAAACCGCTGGATCGCCCGTATATCGCCTTTATCGGCGGGACCGAAACCTATGGCAAATTCATCGAAAAACCCTTTCCCACGCTGGTCGAAACCGCCTTGCGGCAGACCTGTGTCAACTTTGGCTGCGTGAACGGCGGGATCGATGCCTTTGTGAACGACCCCACGATCATAGAAATCTGCCACGCCGCCGACATGACCGTGGTGCAGGTGCTGGGGGCGAACAACCTGTCGAACCGGTTCTATTCCGTGCATCCGCGCCGCAACGACAGGTTCCTGCGCGCATCGACCGTGCTGCAGGCCATCTATCCAGAGGTGGATTTCACCGAATTTTCATTCACCCGTCACCTTCTCGGCCGCTTGTTCGACATCTCGCCAGACAGGTTCGACATCGTTGTGCACGAATTGCGGCAGGCGTGGATTGCGCGGATGCAGAACATGCTGCGCCAGATCGGTCCGCACTGTATGTTGCTGTGGTTTTCGGATGAACAGCTAGACGATACGCCTTGGGCCGACCGACCGGGACAGTTGCAAACTGACCCGCTGTTTGTCACCGCGGGCATGATCGATACGCTGCGCCCTCTCGTCAAATCCGTCGTCGTCGTCAATCCGTCGGAACTGGCGCTGGGGCAGGGGACCATGGGGATGCATTATCCGCCGTCACAGCAATCCGCCGCCGCCGAAATGCTGGGCGTGCGCTGCCATGCCGAAGCTGCGACCAAGCTGATCACCGCCCTGCGGGATGAATTGTTCTCGATCTGACATGCAAAAGGGGCCGGCGATGTCCGCCGACCCCTTTCAGATTGCGTCTGGCGCGCGTCAAAGCTTGCCGGTCAGTTCCGGCACGGCCTCGAACAGGTCGGCGACCAGACCGTAGTCTGCCACCTGAAAGATCGGCGCTTCCTCGTCCTTGTTGATGGCGACGATGATCTTGCTGTCCTTCATCCCGGCAAGGTGCTGGATCGCACCGGAAATGCCCACGGCGACATAAAGATTGGGCGCGACAACCTTGCCGGTCTGCCCGACCTGCCAGTCGTTCGGCGCATAGCCGCTGTCCACAGCCGCGCGCGAGGCACCGACAGCGGCACCCAGTTTGTCCGCCAGTTTCTCGATCAGGGCGAAATCGGCCTGCGAACCCAGCCCGCGACCGCCCGACACGACAACGCCTGCCGATGTCAGCTCTGGCCGGTCAGAGGCGGCGACCTTGTCCTCGACCCATTCGGACAGGCCGGTGCTGGCCGCCGTGCCGATTGTTTCGACGGGGGCGGCATTGCCTGTCGCCACAGCCTCGAACCCGGCGGTGCGGATCGTCATCACCTTGACCTTGTCGGACGAGGTCACGGTCTGGATCGCGTTGCCCGCGTAGATCGGGCGCTCGAACGTTTCTGCATCGATCACGGTGACGACTTCGGAGATCATCATCACGTCCAGCAAGGCGGCAACGCGCGGCAGCACGTTTTTCGCGTCCGACGTGCCCGCCGCAGCGATATGGGTGTAATCCGCACCCATCCCGACGATCAGGTCGGCGACAGGTTCAGCCAGCGTGTGGCAAAAACCGTGGTCGGGCGCGAACAGCACCTTGCTGACGCCGGTCAGGGTAGCGGCTTCTGCGGCGGCGGCATCGCCGCCCTGTCCCGCGACCAGCACGTGCACGTCACCCAGCGGGGCAACTGCGGCAAGGGCCTTGGCCACGGCATCGGTCGCCAGCGCCCCGTTGGTCACGTCTGCAAGCAAAAGAACAGCCATTACACAGCCCCCACTTCTTTGAGTTTCGCCACCAGTTCGTCCACCGATTTGACCATGATCCCCGCCTTGCGCGTGCCGGGCTCGACGGTTTTCACCACTTTGAGCCGTGGCGCGACATCAACGCCGTAATCGGCTGGCGTCTTTTCATCCAACGGCTTTTTCTTGGCCTTCATGATGTTGGGCAAGGACGCATAGCGCGGTTCGTTCAGGCGCAGATCAACGCTGATAATGGTGGGCATCTTGACCTTGATGGTCTGCAGGCCGCCGTCCACTTCGCGGGTCACGGTCGCATGATCGCCGTCGATGCTGACCTCGGAGGCGAATGTCGCCTGTGACCAGCCCAGCAGCGCGGACAGCATCTGGCCTGTCGCGTTCATGTCGTTGTCGATGGCCTGCTTGCCGCAGATCACCAGACCGGGGTTTTCTTCTTTCACGATCGCGGCAAGGATCTTCGCAACGGCCAAAGGTTCGATATCCTGATGCACATCATCGCTGGCCACGACCAAGATCGCGCGGTCGGCCCCCATCGCAAGCGCGGTGCGCAGCGTTTCTTGCGCCTGCTTGACGCCGATGGACACGGCCACGACCTCTTCGACCTTGCCGGCTTCACGCAGGCGGATTGCCTCTTCGACGGCGATTTCGTCGAAAGGGTTCATGGACATTTTGACATTGGCAAGATCAACACCGGAACCATCCGCCTTGACGCGGACCTTCACGTTATAGTCGATCACGCGCTTGACAGGTACGAGCACCTTCATCTGCGTTTCTCCCATAGAATACTTCATGCGGTCTAGTGCAGTAGTTAGCGGCTGCGGCGTGGTGGCGACAGTGCAAAATCGACGCGGCAGGTGTCAGGGACGCCACGTTCTTGACGCGCACGTCAAGTAAACGGGGCGCGAAGCCGCCTCCGCTTAGCGGTTTGCCCCCGGAATCCACAGCACATCGGCGCGTCCGTCGTCATTGGCGATGCGCGATGCCTGAAAGAACCAGTCCGACAGGCGGTTAAGGTATTTCGTCGCCGCCGGATTGACCGCCTCGGCCCGTGCCAGTTCCACCGTCAGCCGTTCGGCGCGGCGTGATACGGTCCGGCACAGATGCAGATGCGCCGCGAGCGCCGACCCGCCCGGCAACACGAAGCTGCGCAGCGGTTCGACCTTGGCGGTCATCGCATCGATCTGGGACTCCAGCCGCGCGACTTGTGCGTCAGACATCCGCAGCACGGTATACCCAGCCTCGCCATCCTTTTCCATGTCGGGGCGGCACAGGTCGGCACCCAGATCGAACAGATCGTTCTGGATCATCGCCAGATGCGTGTCCATTTCGCCGTCCGCATGCAGGCGCGCCATGCCGACAGTGGCGTTGGTTTCATCCACGGTGCCATAGGCAGTCACCCGCAGCGCGTATTTCGCCACGCGGTCGCCGTTGCCCAGCGCCGTTTCGCCCGCGTCGCCGGTTTTTGTATAGATCTTGTTCAGCACCACCATGTGGTCAGCCCCCTTGTCCGCGCAGATAAACGAATAGCACGATCAGGATGACGGCCACGAATTGCGCGCCGATCCGCCAGCGCATGATCTTGTTGGCATTCTTGCGATAGAAATCGCCGCCTTTGCCGAAGGATCCGATGCCAAGCAGCAGGATGCCGAGCACCAGCAGAACCGCAACGGCGACCAGCCAGAAAAGTGGATCGTTGGCCATGAGTGTCTTCCTTTGATCGTGTCAGCGCGACCTAGCGCCCGGCGTGCCGATAGCAAACCCCTAACCGCGCAACAGCACCGCATCAAGCAGCCGTGTGGGCAGCAAACGCCGCATCAGCCCGGCCATGTAAGTGGGCCGCGTGACATAGTAGCGCGGTTTCGGGTTGGGTGCCGTCACCGCATGCAGCAGTTTCGCGGTCACGGCACTGGCCGGCAGTTCGAACCGGTCGGGCCCGCTGTCGGTGTATAGGCGCGACAACAGCGCCTCGTACTGACCGGCGCGCGCGGATGCCTTCCAGTCGATCCAGCGTTCGAAGTGCGGGATCGCATTCTTGCGGATATCCGACGTGATTGGCCCCGGTTCGATCAGGATCACCTTGATCCCGGTATCCGCCATTTCCAGCCGCAGCACATCGCTCAGCCCTTCAAGCGCGAACTTGCTGGCGACATAGGCCCCGCGCCAGCGGATGGCGACCAGCCCCAGCACCGACGAACAATTCACGATCCGCCCGTGCCCCTGCGCGCGCATCACGGGGATGACCGCGCGGGTCAGGGCGTGCCAGCCAAAGAAATTCGTCTCGAACAAGGCGCGCAACCCGTCGACCGGCAGATCCTCGACAGCACCGGGCAGCGCATGCGCCCCGTTGTTGAACAGCGCATCAAGCGTGCCGCCTGTCGCCGCCAGCACCTCGGCCAGACCTGTGGCGATGCTCGCCTCGTCGGTATAGTCGATGCGCGGGCTCTCGAAGCCGAGTTCCGCCAGCCGCGCGCAATCCTCGGCCTTGCGGCAGGACGCGAACACGCGCCAGCCCGCCGCCCGCAAGCCCTGCGCCGCGTCAAGCCCGATGCCCGAAGAGGCACCCGTCATCAGGATGGATTTCTGCACCATGGCGCAGCTTTGACGAATGCCGAACGAAAGGGCAAGCGGCCCCGCATCCCCAATTCCCCGCTTTACGGGTGAATCCTTGATCGCTACACGACAGGACATGAGTGACGAGAACGAGACCGCCCCCGGCCCCAATGACGTGACCGAATCGCTGCGCAGCGCGATCGGCGACCGCTATCTGACCTATGCGCTGTCCACGATCATGCACCGCGCTCTGCCCGATGCGCGCGACGGGCTGAAACCGGTCCACCGCCGCATCCTTTACGCGATGTCGCGGCTGCGGCTGTCGCCCACGGGCGGTTTTCTGAAATCCGCCAAGATCAGCGGCGACACGATGGGCGATTTCCACCCCCACGGCGATGCCGCGATCTATGACGCGATGGCGCGGCTCGCGCAGGATTTCAACGTCCGCTATCCGCTGGTCGACGGGCAGGGGAATTTCGGCAATATCGACGGCGACAACCCCGCCGCCTCCCGCTACACCGAGGCCCGCATGACCGCCGCCGCCGAGGCGCTGCTGGAAGGTCTGTCCGAGGATGCCGTCGATTTCCGCGACAATTACGACGGCCGCCTGACCGAACCCAGCGTCCTGCCCGCCAGTTTCCCCAACCTGCTGGCCAACGGGTCGAGCGGCATTGCCGTCGGCATGGCCACGAATATCCCGCCGCATAACCTGCACGAATTGATCGACGCCTGCCTGCATCTGATCAAATCGCCGGGTGCGGCCGATGACACGCTTCTCACCTATATCCTCGGCCCCGATTTCCCCACGGGCGGCGTCATTGTTGAACCGCCCGAGAACATGGCCGAAGCCTACCGGACAGGCCGCGGGTCGTTCCGCCTGCGCGCCAAATGGGAGGTCGAGGATCTGGGCCGCGGCCAATGGCAGATCGTCGTGACCGAGATCCCCTATCAGGTGCAGAAATCGAAACTGATCGAAAAACTGGCCGAGGTGATCCAGACCAAAAAGGTCCCCCTGCTGGCCGACGTGCGCGACGAATCCGCCGAGGATGTGCGCGTCGTGCTGGAACCGCGCGCGCGGTCGGTCGACCCCGAGTTGCTGATGGGCATGCTGTTCCGCAATTCCGATCTGGAAATCCGGTTCAGCCTGAACATGAACGTGCTGATCGACGGGCTGACGCCCAAGGTCTGTTCGCTCAAAGAGGTGCTACGCGCTTTCCTTGACCACCGCCGCGACGTGCTGTTGCGCCGCTCGCGCCACCGCTTGGGCAAGATCGACCATCGGCTCGAAGTGCTCGAAGGCTTCATCATCGCCTTCCTGCATCTGGACCGCGTGATCGACATCATCCGTTATGACGACGACCCCAAATCCGCCCTGATGGCCGAGGATTGGGCGCAACCGCATAGCCGCGCGACATCCGAAAAGGATTATGTCGGTCCCAAAGCCGCCGACCCCGAAATCGCCCTGACCGAAGTGCAGGCCGAGGCCATCTTGAACATGCGCCTGCGGTCGTTGCGGCGGCTGGAAGAACTTGAACTGATCGCCGAACGCGACGCGCTGGCGGCCGAACGCAAGGCCATCGTGGCGCTTTTGGCTGACGAGGCGCTGCAATGGGCGCGTATCGCGGATGAATTGCGCGAAACCCGCAAACAATTCGGCCGCACCAGCCTCGGTGGCGCGCGGCGCACGCAATTCGCGCTGGCCGCCGAAGTGGCCGATGTCCCGATCGAGGCGATGATTGACCGCGAACCCATCACGGTCGTCTGTTCGCAGATGGGCTGGGTGCGCGCGATGACCGGCCATATCGACCTGACGCGTGACTTGAAATTCAAGGACGGCGACGCTGCCCGCTTTACCTTTCACGCCGAAACCACCGACAAACTGCTGGTCTTCGGCGCAAACGGGCGGTTCTACACCGTTTCCGCCGCCAACCTGCCCGGCGGGCGCGGCATGGGCGAACCGCTGCGCCTGATGATCGACCTGCCGAACGAGGCGGAAATCATCGACATCCTGATCCATAAACCGGGGGCAAAGCTGCTGGTTGCTTCTGCCGATGGCAACGGCTTTGTCGTGCCCGAGACCGAGGTGGTGGCCCAGACGCGCGCCGGTAAACAGGTGCTGAACGTCACCGATATGACCGCGCGGCTGTGCAAACGGATCACCGGCGATCATGTCGCCGTGGTGGGTGAAAACCGCAAGGTCTTGGTCTTCGGCATTGACGAGCTGCCTGAAATGACCCGTGGCAAGGGCGTGCGCCTGCAGAAATACAAGGACGGCGGGCTGTCGGATGCGACGACCTTCACGCTGGCTGACGGGCTGACATGGCTGGACCCTGCGGGGCGGACGCGGACGCAATCCGATCTTGACGAATGGATCGGCAAACGCGCCACTGCCGGGCGGATGGCGCCACGCGGCTTCCCGCGCGACAACCGCTTCACCTGATCATCTTCCGCGTTCAAATATCCCCGCCGGAGGCTTGAAAGTCAAAAGCACGGCACAGGCCGCATTGCGCTTGATTTCCCGTCCGTTTCCCAATACATCGCCCGCGATGCTGAAACGGGTCGCGTCGGCCCCTCTGAAATTAAGGTCCTGAAGAATGGCAAAGGCAAAGTTTGAACGCAACAAGCCGCACGTGAACATCGGCACGATCGGCCACGTTGACCACGGCAAGACGACGCTGACGGCGGCGATCACGAAGTATTTCGGCGAATTCC
>DAISXL010000040.1:0-15978 GCA_036825855.1 Yoonia sp. | reverse complement strand
CAGGGGCGCGTGGCAGCAGGCTTTGGAATCCTGCGCCCGGATGACAGGATTGACGTCTACTGGACGGGCAGCCTGCGTGATGGTCGCGAAGTCACCAATCTGATCAAATCGGGCGTGCAGATCATCGCCGTCACCGGAGACCCTGAAAACACCGGCGGTCCGCAAAGCGTCGTCGTTCAAGTGACACCCGAGGAGGTGGCTCTGCTGACACAGGCCCAGAACAGCGGGCTGCTGACCCTGTCGCTTGTCGGTGCAGGCGACGTCACCGAAACAGGCCCCGTCACGATCGACAACTCTGCCCTGACGGGGGAGCAGGATATCGTGATCGAAGCCGCACCCGTGGTTGAGGAAGCACGCCGGTGTTTTGTCACCCAGCGCAGCGGCACGGAGAGCGTCCAGGTCGAGATCGACTGCTCTGATTGAGGCCATCGCGCCACAGCAACCTGTCAAGACAAGATGCCGGTGAAAGTTTTTTCGCCGGCATTTTTAGTTTTGCCGCATCCGCCATATTGACGAATTCTGCCATTTTTGGCCGCGAAACAGCGATATATAGATTTTAACGCCAGATGAACGCACCCGTTAAAAACAGAGCAGAATCAGCAAGTGTTGCGCGATGTCCACATTCGGTTTGGCGTCCAACGTATTGATTATTGCAATAAATGAAGGCCTAGAGCATGGTCCACGCATCAAGGGCATCAAGACCCACATCAATGAGGCGTGATCGGAGAGGCAGGTCACTTATGATTTATGACAGATTCCTAAAAGCCGTCGTGACGGGCTTGACGTTGTCCATGACAACCGTAGTGCCGGCCATGGCGCAAGACAGTGCCCTGCGCGTTTTGCGCGGCGCTGCATCCAGTGCGCTGGATGTTCCCATGAACCGGGCGGTCGTCGTCGAAAGCGACGTCCCCTTTACCGAATTGTCGATCGCCAACCCTGGCATCGCCGACATCTCGTCCTTGTCCGACCGCACCATCTATGTGCTGGGCAAGGAACCGGGCCGCACCACGCTGACCCTTTTGGGGGCAGACGGGCGGCTGATCACCAACGTCGAGGTGCATGTCTCTCCTGACATGGCCGAGTTCAAGGAACGCCTGACGCAGATTCTGCCGGGCGAGAATATCGAGGTTCGCACGGCGAACGACGGTATCGTCCTGTCGGGCACTGTCAGTTCGACCGCACGCCTCGACCGCGCACTTGACCTGGCACAGCGCTATGCGCCGGACCGGGTGTCGAACCTGATGTCGGTCGGTGGCACGCAGCAGGTCATGCTGAAGGTCCGTTTTGCCGAAATGCAGCGGACGGTCAGCAAGGCGCTGTCGTCCTCGCTCGCGTTCAACGGCCCCTCGCTGCAGAACAACCGGACGATCCGCAGCGGCACCAACACGACCGTGGGACAAGGCGGGATTACGAATGCGCTCAACAACTCGGTTCCGATCGCGAACGCCAACAACGGCGCCTTCCTGTTCGGCTTTAATGCCGGCGGTGTCGAGGTTGGCCTGCTTCTCGAAGCGCTGGAATCGCGCGGTGTTGTTCGGTCGCTCGCAGAGCCCAACCTGACAGCCCTGAGCGGCCAGCAGGCGACATTTCTTGCAGGCGGCGAATATCCGGTTCCTGTCGCCAACGAAGAGGGCGCGATCACGGTCGAATACAAGCCATTCGGTGTCGAGCTGAACTTCACGCCACGGGTTGTGGATGGTGACATCATCAACCTTGAACTGCTTGCCGCTGTCTCTGCGATTGACCCTTCCAACAGCTTCTCGGCCAACGGGTTCGAGATCAGCGCGTTCAGCCGCCGTGAAACATCGACAACGGTTGAAATGCGCGACGGCGAAAGCTTTGCGATCGCGGGCCTGCTGTCGGACGACTTCACCGACCTGAGCGGTCAGGTGCCATGGATCGGCGACGTGCCTGTGCTGGGTGCGCTGTTCCGCAGCGCGGAATATGCCCGCCGCCAGACCGAGCTGGTGATCATCGTCACACCGCACCTGGTGTCGCCGACACGTGGCGTGGCGCTGGCCTTGCCAACAGACCGTGTGCGGCCACCGACCGAACAGGACCTGTTCCTTTTCGGGCGCGTCGCAGCAAGCAGCGCCCCGACACGTGGTGGTGCAGGTGAAGTAGCGCGGCAGGACTTCGTCGGGTCCTACGGCTATGTCATGGATGAATGATTGGAGCGCGAGACAATGAAACGCTATATGACGACTGCGCTTGTCGCAGCTACACTGTCCGCCTGCGGTCCATCCGACCCAACCTTTTCGTCCTTCTTCTCGGAAGCGGGCGCAGAGATCGATCAGGGTGATTTCGGCAATGCCACGGCCAACAATGCCGCGGTGCAATCGGGCCAGCAGGACTATACGATCAATCTGGCGCGCCGCTTCAATGCGGACGTCGATCCGATGGTGAATTTCGAGTTCGATTCGGCGGTGCTGGATGCACAGGCGCAAGCCACCCTGCGCCAGCAGGCCGATTGGATCCGCCAGTTCCCCGAAGTCCGGTTCAAGGTCTTTGGCCACACTGATCTTGTCGGATCGGCCGAATACAACCGCAACCTCGGTCTGCGCCGCGCGCAGGCTGTCGTCTCCTATCTGACGACCCAAGGCATCAGCCGTGACCGTCTGGAAGCCGTCGTTTCCTTTGGCCAGACCCAGCCATTGATCCCGACGCCCGAACCAGAACGCCGCAACCGGCGCACAGTGACAGAGGTGTCCGGTTTCGTCGAAACCAGCCCGCTGTTGCTGAACGGCAAATACGCAGAGGTGATCTTCCGCGAATATGTGGTCAGCGCAACGCCGGTCACACAAGTCCAAGAAGGCTCAATCGCGACAGGAACAGGCGGTTAAATCACGCCATATGTTTACGCCGGGTCGCCCCGGCGTAAACACTCTGTGATATTTGGCAGGATCGTCGCAACATTTCGCACAGTGACGATGATTTGGTCCAAATCTCGACACGTTTTCCCCCCACCTTTCATTTCATCGATTATATTGTCGCCTAGGCTGGCCAATCTGTGGCAAGTTTTGGGTGCTGGTCGATTTGGGCCGCTGGGACATCTGCAAGACATAACCGAGGACGAACACTATGAGCACGAGTCCGGTCGTTCAAACCGACCAATCACCCATCGTTGCATGTACGATCAGCCGCGATGTGCAGATTTTCGATCTGCTGATCGAGGATATGGAATCGGCGCTTGGTGATTCGTGGGGCGACCTGAGCTTTGACGATGCGCCCGCTTTTCTTGCCCAACCCGAAGCACGTGCCCTGCAATTCGTGACCATCGCGATGGATGCGCAGGACGAGGACAACCTTGACCGCGTATCCGAGATCATCGCCGCCGCAAAAGCGGCCCGCATCAAGGTCATTCTGATCGCCGAGGACCTGAGCCCCGGCGCCCTGCACAAGCTGCTGCGCGAAGGCGGCGATGAATTCGTCCCGTACCCGCTGCCGGAAAACGAGCTTGCCCGCGCGATCGAACGTGTGCTGACCATCGACGACAGCGTGCAGGCCGCTGGCAACAACCGCAAATTCAGCGCGACGGGCGACAAATCCGGCGTTGTGATCCCGATCCACGGGCTGGCGGGGGGCACAGGGGCCACCATGCTGGCCGTGAACCTGGCCTGGGAGTTGGCCAACGTCGATCCCAAGAACCCGCCCAAGGTCTGCCTGATCGATCTGGATTTCCAGTTCGGCACCGCCTCGACCTATCTTGATCTGCCTCGTCGCGAATCGGTGCTGGAGATGCTGACCGATACGGCCGCGATGGATGCCGAAAGCTTCATGCAGGCCCTGCTGGTCTATGGTGAAAAGCTGCATGTGCTGACCTCGCCCACGGACATGATCCCGCTCGATATGATTTCGCCCGCCGACATCACCAGTGTGATCGAGATGGCCCGCGTGAATTTCGACTATGTCGTCATCGACATGCCATCCACGATGGTCGAATGGTCGCAAACCGTGCTGGAAGCCGCCCATGTTTATTTCGCGATGATCGAGCTTGAAATGCGGTCGGCCCAGAACACCCTGCGCCTGAAACGCGCGCTCCAGTCCGAGGATCTGCCGTTTGAAAAAATCCGCTTCATCCTGAACCGTGCCCCGGGCTTTACCGATCTGAACGGAAAAAGCAGGGTGAAACGGCTGGCCGAAAGCCTTGGCATCGCAATCGAAGTGCTGATGCCGGATGGTGGCAAGGCCGTCATGCAAAGCTCCGACCACGGCACGCCGCTAGCCGAGGGCAATGCAAAAAATCCACTCCGTAAAGAAATCATGAAACTTGCGAAGTCGGTGCACGAGGTCAATGTGGCCGCCGACGCCAAAGCATAAGAGGCAAACCATGTTTTCAAAGTACAAAAAACCAACTGCTCCGCTGCCAGGTGCTGTGCAGGCCAACGGACCCCGTCCTGTTGCTGTGGTCCCGAAGCCCGAAGAAGCACGCCAGTCCTTGATGAAGAATATGCCGGCCCGCAGACCAGCCGAGCCCGGCCCCGGCGATAAGGACAAGCGCCGCAAGGACCGTTTGCAGGAACTCAAGCTTGATCTGCACAAGGCGCTTTTGGAAAACCTGAACCTTGCCGCGCTGGAAACCGCGACGGAACAGGAACTGCGCACCGAAATCAACGCCATCGCCAACGAAACGCTGGAAGAAATGGGGGTCGTGCTTAGCCGCGACGAACGCCAGACCCTCAGCCAGGACCTGTTCTTCGAGGTGACGGGCCTTGGCCCGCTGGAAACGCTGCTCAAGGACGATACCGTCAACGATATTCTGGTGAACGGCCCGCAGCAGATTTTCGTGGAACGCAACGGCAAGCTGGAACTGACCGATGTCACGTTCAAGGACGAACGCCACCTTTTGCGCATCATCGACAAGATCGTGTCGGCCGTGGGTCGCCGTGTTGACGAAAGCAACCCTTATGTCGACGCCCGCCTTGCGGACGGGTCGCGTTTCAACGCCATGGTGCCGCCGATCGCGGTGGACGGATCGCTGGTGTCGATCCGGAAATTCAAGAAGGACAAGCTCGGGATCGAGGATCTGGTCCGCTTTGGCGCCTTCACCGAGGAAATGGCCGCCTATCTTCAGGCCGCCGTCTCGACCCGTCTGAACATCATCGTGTCAGGCGGTACGGGGTCGGGGAAAACGACGACGCTGAACGCGCTGTCGGGGTTCATCGACGATGCCGAACGCATCCTGACCATCGAAGACACCGCCGAACTCCAGCTGCAGCAGACCCATGTAGGCCGGATGGAAAGCCGCCCGCCCAACGTCGAAGGCAAAGGCGGCGTGTCGCAGCGAGACTGTCTGAAAAACGCCCTGCGGATGCGCCCTGACCGGATCATCGTCGGGGAAACCCGCGGCGAGGAAGTGATCGACATGTTGCAGGCCATGAACACGGGCCACGACGGATCGATGACGACGATCCACGCCAACTCTGCCCGCGACGGTGTCAGCCGTCTGGAAAACATGATCGCCATGGCCGGGATCGAAATGCCGATCAAGGCAATGCGCAGCCAGATCGCCTCGGCTGTGAACCTGATCGTGCAGGCCTCGCGCCTGCAGGACGGGTCGCGCCGCATGACGTCGATCACGGAAATCACCGGCATGGAAGGTGACGTGATCTCGATGCAGGAAATCTTTCGCTATCAGCGCGTCGGCCTGACGCCTGACAACAAGATCATCGGCCATTTCACGGCCACAGGCGTGCGCAGCCACTTTTCCGAACGCTTCAAGCTGTGGGGCTATGATCTGCCGCCGGCGATCTTTGAACCCATGGTCGCGGAGTAAACGACATGATTTCCGTCGAACCATTCATCTATGTCCTGATCTTCGTTGCCGTGCTGGCGCTGGTCCAAGGCGCCTATCTTGTGATTTTCGGCAAGTCGATCAGCATGAATGGCAAGGTCAACCGCCGGCTCGAGATGCTGGACAAGGGGGGCAACCGCGAACAGGTGCTTGATCAACTCCGCAAGGAGATGACGCAGCACATGAAATCGCAAAGCATCCCGATCTATTCATTGCTTGCGAACAAGGCCCAGAAGGCGAACATCGCGTTCACGCCGATCCAGGTCATCATGGTGATGGTCGTGGTCAGCATCGCGGCCTTCCTGATGCTGACGATCTTTACCGCTGTCGCTCCGCCCGTGCGCATTCTGGTCAGCATCCTGATGGGTGTCGGCGGGGTCTATGTCTGGATCAGCCGCAAAGCGACCCAGCGGATGAACCTGATCGCCGAGCAATTGCCCGATGCGGTGGAACTGATGGTCCGGTCCTTGCGCGTGGGCCATCCTTTTTCCAGCGCGATCAACATCGTCGCCAAGGAAGTCCCCGATCCGCTGGGCACCGAAATGGGGATCATCGCCGATGAAACCGCCTATGGGCGTGACATGGGCGAGACGCTCAAGGCGATGGCCGAACGGCTCGACAACCAGGATTTGCGCTTTCTCGCGGTCGCGGTGACGATCCAGCAATCCTCGGGCGGCAACCTTGCTGAAATCCTCGACGGGTTGGCAAAGGTGATCCGCGCGCGGTTCCGCCTGTTCCGGCGGGTCGCCGCCATCACCGCCGAGGCGAAATGGTCCGGCAAACTGTTGTCGGGCTTTCCCATCCTTGCGCTGATCGGGATCAACGTCGTGCAACCCGATTACTTTGACGAAGTGATGCAGAGCCCGCTGTTCATCCCGGCCTGTTTCGTCGTCGGGGCGTTTCTTGTGCTGAACCTGATCGTCATGCGCGTATTGACCGACATCAAAGTCTGAAGGACCCCCCATGGAAGCGATCCAAACCGCCATCACAAACGTCCTTGGCCCCTTTGGCCCGCTGATGGTCGTCGGCCTTCTGGGGATGTTCATGATCCTGCTGACCCTGCCGGTCCTTCTCAAGAAAGAAGAAGATCCGCTGGACCGTCTCAAGAAGGCCAACACCCCGTCAAAGAAGGACAAGACCGAAAGGCTGCGCGCGGCGTCCAGCAAGGACAAGCTGGAGAAATACTCCACCTTTCTTGAACCGCAGAACGCCGAAGAGTATTCGGCCATCAAGCTCAAGCTGTTACAGGCCGGCTATCGCGGCAAGAACGCCGTGCGCATTTACCATTTCCTGCAATTCGCCCTTGGCATTGCGGGGCTCGTGGGCGGCGGCATCTATGCGATGATCGAAATGTCGCAGCGCACAGTCGAAACGCAGGGCCTGATCATGATGATCCTGGTGCCCGGCGGAATCGGCTATCTGTTCCCCAAATATTGGGTGACGCGCCGTGTGGAAATGCGCAAGCAGGCGATCATCAACGCCTTTCCGGATTCGCTTGACCTGATGCTGGTCTGCGTCGAGGCGGGCCAGTCGCTAGACCAGTCGATCGTGCGGGTGTCGAACGAATTGCGCACGGGCTTTCCAGAGCTTGCCGAAGAATTCGAGATCGTCAGCCAGGAATCCAAGGCCGGCAAGGACAAGACGACCGTGCTCAAGGATATGGCCGAACGCTGCGGCGTGCCTGATATTTCCAGCTTTGTGACGGTGATGGTGCAATCGGCGCAGTTCGGTACGTCGATTTCCGATGCGCTGCGCGTCTATGCGTCCGAAATGCGCGACAAGCGCGTGATGCGCGCTGAAGAGGCCGCCAACAAGCTGCCAACCAAGATGACACTGGCGACGATGATGCTGACGGTGCCGCCCTTGATGGCAATCCTGATCGGCCCGTCGATCTATTCCATCGCCGTGAACCTCGGGGGCTGATCACGCGATGCGGATGACGTCGGGCCTGTTTGCCCTTGCAATGACCATGGCCGCCTGCAGTTCGGGCGGCCTCAATCGTTCCAGCGACGGCACCTTCGCGCCGGGTGTCGCCGGGATGAGCGATATCGACGGGCTGATCGTCGGCCACCGCCTGATGGCTGCGGGCGAATACGATCTGGCGCTCAAGGCCTATAATCGGGCCGCGGTGCAACAGGGGCTGAACGTGGATACGATGTCCGCGATCGGATCGGCAAACCTTAACCTTGGGCGTCTGGGGCAGGCGGAGCGCTGGCTCCGGCGCGCGGTCGAGGAAGACGCGACATTCCCGCCCGCGTGGAACAATCTGGGCGTCGTGTTGATGGAACGCGGCCAAGTCGGCGAGGCGAGCGAGGCATTCCGTCGCGCCTATGCCGCAGATAATGGCAATTCGGACGAAATTCGCGACAACCTGCGCTTGGCCCTCGCAAATCTTAACACTTCGGCCGATAATGTGGTAGAAGACACGCAGAACTTCAATCTGATCCGGCGCGGAACGGGCGACTTCGTGTTGATGTCGGATCTTTAGGCAGAGCAGCAAAAGGACGCAGAAACATGCGCCACCCTATTCTTCTGACGCTTTGTGCGGCGGCCATTACGCTGTCCGCCTGCGGCCAGTCTGGCGACGCTGAGGTCGAGCGCGCGCTCAAAGACCTTAATGTCGTCGATGAAACCAACCTTAACGATGTCATGCTGACGGTCGGCGACCCCGACGAAGCCGTCAATTATTTTGCCAATGCCAGCAACAACGACCCTGGCCGGATCGACCTGCAACGCGGGTTGGCCACGTCGCTTGTGCGCGCGCGACGCACGACCGAGGCTGTCGCGGCTTGGCAGGCCGTGATTGCGCACCCGGAGTCGACCGAAGCAGACCGTGTCGAACTTGCCGATGCGCAGATCCGTGGCAACCTGTGGGATGATGCCGCCGCCACGCTGAATACGATCCCCCCCACCTTCGAGACGTTCGAGCGCTACCGGCTCGAGGCGATGGTCGCCGACAGCCGCCAGCAATGGGACAAGGCCGACAGTTTTTATGAAACCGCCGTTGGTCTGACGACGCGGCCCTCACCCGTCTACAACAACTGGGGCTTTTCGAAACTGACACGCGGGGACTACGCCGCCGCCGAACGGCTGTTCGCCGATGCCCTGCGGTTCAACCCCGGGATGTTCACCGCCAAGAACAACCTTGTGCTGGCGCGCGGCGCGCAACGCAATTATTCCATCCCCGTCGTCACGATGACGCAGGTGGAACGCGCGCAACTGCTGCACACGCTGGCCCTGACCGCGATCAAGCAGAACGACGTCACCATCGGCAAATCGCTGCTGAACGACGCGATCAACACGCATCCGCAATATTTCGAGGAAGCGGTGCGTGCACTGGAAGCGCTCGAAAACAACGTGACGAACTGATCCTATGGGACTGACGGCCACAGCCGCATATTGGTTCTTGCCTGCCGTCGTCCCGATCGCGGTCTATGTCGCATGGAGCGACATGCACCGGATGAAGATCCCCAATGTCTCGGTTTACGCGCTTGTGATCAGCTTTGCGGTTCTTGGGCTGATCGCCCTGCCCTTCACGCAATACCTGTGGCACTGGACGCATCTGGTCGTCGTGCTGGTGGCGGGTTTCGTGCTGAATGTTGTGCGCCTGCTAGGCGCGGGCGATGCCAAATTCATGGCCGGCGCCGCGCCGTTCATGGCGACGGATGACCTGCCGCTGATTCTGCCTCTTTTTGCGGCCTGCCTGATGGCCGGTCTTGTCACCCACCGCCTTGCGCGGATGAGCCCCCTGCGGGCAATGGTCCCCCATTGGGAAAGCTGGACAACGGGCCGGCGCTTTCCCATGGGCTTTCCGCTGTCGATGACATTGGTGTTTTATTTGGCTTTGATCGCCATCTATCGCTGAGACCTTGTGCAATGCCTTGGACTGGGACATCTTTGTTCACGATTTCGCCATAATAGGCTGTAGGGTATGAAAAGGTCCGGATAAGCTCCGGCACAGGATTCCAGCGGATAGGCAGAACAATGAACGTGCAAGCATCGAGTGTCATGGCACCACCCGCCCCGCGCAGTCTGGGTGCCATGCTGCTGCCCATGGCCATGATGCGCGACATCCTGATCAAGACGATGTTCCGCATGAACCTTGATCTGGTCTCGCAGATCAGCAAGGCGGTTTGCCTGCCCGTCTCGGTCACGCAGGAACTGGTCGATATGGCGCGCAGCCAGTTGCTGCTGGAAGCGACAGGCACTCTGAACGCCAACAACGGCAACGAGATGGGCTATCGTCTGACCGATACTGGCCGCGCCCGCGCGCTGGATGCGCTGCACCAGTCGGAATATTACGGGCCGATGCCGGTGCCGCTGTCGGTCTATGCCGAACAGATCAAGCGCCAGTCGATCCGCAACATCCAGATCACCCGCGAACAGCTGACGACCGCGATGGGCCATCTGGTCCTGCCCGAGGATCTGTTGTCCAACCTTGGCCCCGCTGTCAGCGCAGGCCGGTCGATTCTGATGTATGGCCCGCCCGGCAACGGGAAATCCTCGATCTCGAACGGGATCAGGGATGCGCTGGGGGACAAGATCTATGTGCCCCGCGCCATCGAATATTCCGGTCAGGTCATCACCGTCTATGACCCCATCGTGCATTCCGCAGCCGAAGATGACGTGGACGATCCCAACAGCCTGCGCCGCACGTCAGGCCGGTTCGACACGCGCTATGTGCGCTGCGAACGGCCCACGGTGATCACGGGCGGTGAATTGTCGCTGTCGATGCTCGACCTTGTTTATAACCCGACCGCGCGCACCTATCAGGCGCCGTTGCAGCTGAAATCCACCGGCGGCATCTTTATCGTCGACGACCTTGGCCGTCAGGCGGAACCGCCGCAGACGCTGGTCAACCGCTGGATCGTGCCGCTGGAAGAGAACAAGGACATTCTGGCGCTGCAATCGGGTGAAAAGTTCGAGGTGCCGTTTGACACGCTCGTCGTGTTCTCGACCAACTTCCACCCCAACGCGATCTTCGACAAGGCGGCGTTGCGGCGGATTTTCTACAAGATCAAGATCGACGGCCCCAATCAGGAAGATTACCTCAAGATTTTCGCCATGGTCGCGCGCAAGCGCAAGATGCCGCTGGACGAGGACACGCTCGTCCATCTGCTGAACGTGCGCTACCCCGAGATCGACAACGTCTATGCGAACTATCAGCCGGTGTTCCTGATCGACCAGATGATCTCGATCTGCGAATTCGAAGGCATCCCCTATCAGATGTCACCCGAACTGATCGACCGCGCGTGGAACAACATGTTCGTCAAAGAAGAAGACATCGTGCGCTGACCCAAGGCTGCCCTTTGCAATCCAAAGGCTTCCCCCTACCTAGGGGGAAGCCTTATTGTTTCGGGACCCCATGCCAGACACCACGCGCCATCTGCCAGCGGCTTTCCACGACTGGTTCGCCGCGCGCGGCTGGTCGGTGCATCCGCATCAGCAGGCGATGCTGGACCGCGCGGGCGACCCTGCCCTGCTGCTGATCGCGCCCACAGGCGGGGGCAAGACGCTGGCGGGCTTTCTGCCCAGCCTTGCCGAACTCGCGGATCGGACGCATCAGGGTCTGCACACGCTTTATGTCTCGCCGCTCAAGGCGCTGGCGGCGGATATCAAGCGCAACCTGCGCACCCCCGTCGATGACATGGCCTTGCCGATCCGGATCGAGGATCGCACCGGCGACACATCCTATACCCAGAAACGCCGCCAGCGCGCCGACCCGCCGCATATCCTGCTGACGACACCCGAATCGCTGGCGCTGCTGATCAGCTACGAGGATGCGCCGCGCATGTTTGCAGGGCTCCAGCGCGTGATCGTCGATGAAATCCATGCATTGGCCGAAAGCAAACGGGGCGATCAGCTGATGCTGGCGCTCAGCCGCTTGCAGACCCTTGCCCCCGGCCTGCGCCGCGTCGGCCTGTCCGCCACGGTTGAGGACCCGCCCGCCATCGCCCGGATGCTTGCGCGCCACCCCGACCCCTGCCCGATCCTGCTGGCCGATCCCGGCCCCGCGCCGGACATCGCCATGCTGCAGACCGATGCGCCGCCACCTTGGGCAGGCGGCGGTGCCACCTATGCGATCCCCGCCGTGCTCGATGCCGTCAAACAGCACAAAACCACGCTGATCTTTCACAACACCCGCGCGCAGGCCGAGATTTTCTTTCACAACCTGTGGCTTGCCAATACCGACGATCTGCCCATTGGCATCCACCACGGCAGCCTTGCCCGCGAACAGCGCGAACGTGTGGAATCCGCGATGGTCGCAGGCCAGCTGCGCGCCATCGTCTGCACCGGCAGTCTGGACCTTGGCATCGACTGGGGCGATGTCGATCTGGTCATTCAGGTCGGCGCGCCCAAGAACGTCAAACGTCTGGTCCAACGGATCGGGCGGGCCAACCACCGCTATAACGCGCCATCCAAGGCGCTGCTGGTGCCCGCCAACCGGTTCGAGGTGGTCGAATGCGCCGCAGCACTGGAGGCCGTGCAAGCCCACGACCTTGACGGCGACCCCAAAGGTGCCGGCCCGCGCGATGTGCTCTGCCAGCATATCCTGATTGCGGCCTGCGCGGGGCCGTTCCACGCCAATGATCTCTTCGCCGAGGTCCGCAGCGTGGGAGCCTATGCGGGGCTGACGCGCGCCGATTTCGACGCCTGCCTCGATTTCTGCGCCACGGGCGGCTATGCCCTGCGCGCCTATGACCGCTGGAAACGGCTGCTCCAGACCGCGGACGGCAAATGGCAATTGCGCGATCCCCGCGCCGCGTTGCGCATCCGCATGAATATCGGCACGATCCAAGACACCGACACGCTGAAAGTCCGCCTCAAGGGCAATTTCAAACCCCTGGGCGAGGTCGAGGAAGCCTTTGCCGCAACCCTGACCCAAGGCGATACGTTCCTGATCGGCGGCCAGATCGTGCGCTATGACGGCTTGCGCGAAATGACGGTCGAGGTGACGCGCGACGCGGGCAAGACCCCCAAGATCGCGACCTTCATGGGCACGAAATTCGCCAACTCCACGCAACTGTCGCAACGCATCCTGCGGATGTTCGCACAAGACGACTGGCCGCAACTGCCCGCCCACACCGCCTCCTGGCTCGGCCTGCAACGGCAAGTCTCCAAATTGCCCGAGGCGGACCGGATATTGGTCGAAAGTTTCCCGCACGACGGCCGCCAGCATATCTGCGTCTACGGCTTTGCCGGACGCAACGCGATGCAGACGCTGGGGATGCTCTTGACCCAGCGGATGGAGGAATTGGACCTGCACCCCTTGGGTTTCGTCGCCACCGATTATGCGGTGCTGATCTGGGGGCTTGATGCGGTGACTGACGCAGCGCCTTTGTTCCGCGCCCCCGACCTGCGTGCAGGGTTCGAGAACTGGCTCTCCGGCAATGCTGTGATGAAACGTACCTTTCGCGGGGCTGCAACCATCGCGGGGCTGATCGAACGCAACCTGCCGCAGGCCCGCAAATCGGGGCGGCAAGCGACGTTTTCATCCGACATCCTGTACGACACTTTGGCCAAATATGACCCCGACCACCTGATGCTGCAAATCACCCGCGAAGAGGCCCTGCGCGGCCTCGTCGATTTCGGCCGGATCGAGGAGATGTTGACGCGCACCGCAGGCCGCGTCGATCATGTCGTGCTGGACCGTGTTACACCGCTTGCTATGCCGCTGTTCCTTGAACAAGGGCGCATCGCGCTGGCCGGTGCAGGCCGCGACCGGCTGATGGAGGATGAGGCCACAGCCCTGATGGCCAAGGTCGGATTGCCTGCGGATTGAACCTTGCGCAGGCAGGGCAAATCGGCAAAGAACATTGCATGAACAGCTATGGTTTCACCTTTTGCGGCACGCTGTGTCAGGCCCTGCCCACGGGCGCGCTCTGGCTGCCGGAGGCTGGCACGCTCTGCGTCTCCGACCTGCATCTGGGCAAATCCGACCGGATCGCGCGGCGCAGCGGCGTGATGTTGCCGCCCTACGAGGTGCAGGAAACGCTGGACAAACTGGCCGGCGACATCGGCGCAACCGATCCGGCGCAGGTCATCTGCCTAGGCGACAGTTTCGACGATCTGGCCGCCGCCGACAGTCTGGATGATGCGATGCGCCTGCGCCTGACCAGCCTGCAGGCGGGCCGCCAATGGGTCTGGATCGAAGGCAACCATGACCCCGGCCCCGTTGATCTGGGCGGCAGCCATCTGGCGCAACTGCAGGTGGGCGCGCTGACCTTCCGCCACATCGCGACCAGTGCAACGGCCGAGGTGTCAGGCCATTACCACCCCAAGCACCGGCTGGCAGGCCGCAGCCGCCCCGCCTTTGTCTTGGATGCCACACGCATCGTCATGCCTGCCTATGGCGCCTATACCGGCGGACTTGATTGCATGGCACCCGTGATCCGCCAACTGTTCGGCCCGCGCGCCCTGGCGATCCTGACAGGCCACAAGGCGCTGGCCGTGCCCTTGGCGTGACCTTCATCATCTTCAGAGCGCAAAATATCCCCGCCGGAGGCTCCGTCTGCGCAGCAGGCGGATCAGACGGTCAGCCCCTTAGGCTCCGCCAGCCCGTTGGCGCGGCAACAGGCCGTCACGGTATTGGCCAGAAGACAGGCAATCGTCATCGGCCCCACCCCGCCCGGCACCGGCGTGATCGCCCCTGCCACGGCGGCGCAAGCCTCGTAATCCACGTCCCCCACCAACCGCGTGCCGCCATCATCACTGGCGATCCGGTTGATGCCCACATCGATCACCGTCGCCCCCGGCTTGATCCAATCGCCCTGCACCATCCGCGCGCGGCCCACGGCGGCCACGACGATATCCGCCTGCCGCACCATCGCGGGCAGGTCAGCCGTGCGGCTATGCGCGATGGTGACGGTGCAGCTGTCGCCCAGCAGCAACTGCGCCATCGGCTTGCCCACGATATTGGACCGCCCGATCACCACGGCATGTTTGCCCGCCAAAGACCCGTGATGATCGCGCAGCAGCATCAGGCAGCCCAAAGGCGTGCAAGGCACCATCGCCTTTTGCCCCGTCCCCAACAGCCCGACGTTCGAGATATGGAACCCGTCCACATCCTTGGCCGGATCGATGCTGTTGATCACTAGATCGCTGTTGAGATGCTTGGGCAGCGGCAGTTGCACAAGGATGCCATGCACCGCCGGATCGGCGTTCAGTTCCGCAATCAGCGCCAGCAGATCGGCCTCTGACGTGGTGTCGGGCAGGCGATGCTCGAAACTCTGCATCCCGACTTCGACCGTCATCTTGCCCTTGTTGCGGACATAGACCTGACTGGCGGGATCCTCGCCCACCAGCACGACGGCCAGCCCCGGCACGATGCCGTGATCCTTTTGCAAACCCGCCACGTGACCCGCGATGGTCACCCGCAATTTGGCCGCAAAGGCCTTGCCGTCCAGAACCTGTGCCGTCATCGGATATCTTTCCTGTCGCTGTCCGGCCCAAGCCGGGTTTCCTCGCGCGCGATCGACCAGTCGATCAACTCCCGCCAAAGCGCCTCGACCAGATCAGGCGACAGGCCCTGCGCCTGCGCATGACCCCGCACATTGGCCACCACCTCTTCCACGCGGGGGGTGATCCGGGCAGGCAGACCGGCCACAGCCTTGATCGCCGCCGCGCGGTCGATATAGGCGGCACGGTCAGCCAGTATCCGCACGAGGTCGGCGTCGATCCGGTCAATCTCGGCCCGGATATCGGCCATATCGGTGCAATCCTGCGGTCTCTTCACGTCCGGTCCTTTTTGCTTGGGGCCGCTTGCCGGATACGCCCTTGGGGGCGCGATGACAACAGCGACAAGCCGTCTCAGAACAACCCTTCGATCTGGCCATCGTCATTCAGCATGATGGATTCCGCCGCAGGGACCGATGGCAGGCCCGGCATCGTCATGATCTCGCCGCAGATGGCAACGATGAACCCGGCCCCGGCACTCAGCCGCACCTCGCGGACTGGAATGGTGAACCCCGTAGGCGCGCCGCGCCGTTCGGGGTCAGTGGTGAAACTGTACTGGGTCTTGGCCATGCAGACGGGCAGATGGCCATATCCCTGACCTTCCCATTGCCGCAGCTGGTCGCGGATCCTGTCATCGGCGACAACGCCATCCGCGCGATAGATCTTTTGCGCGATGGTCTGCATCTTGTCGAAAAGGGGCATGGCATCGGGATAGGTCGGCGCGAAAC
>DAISXL010000039.1:14358-16500 GCA_036825855.1 Yoonia sp. | reverse complement strand
ACGATCCGGTCGGCATCGGTGACATTCAGCGCGGGGCTGGTGATGACCTTGCCGTTCACGCTGACGCGGCCTTCTGCGATCATGCGTTCGGCGTCGCGGCGGCTGGCGACACCCGCGCGCGACAGGACTTTGGCGATCCGGTCGCCCTGGGGTGTATCATTGCTCATGTCTGACCCTTAGCCGCTTTGATCGGCCCTTGCCAGAGATTGCGCGCGCAGGCATCAGTCACCTATGGTTTTCCGCTCGCATATGGATCTCGCGCTGGCCGAGGCGCGCGCCGCCGCCGCCCGCGGCGAGGTGCCGGTCGGCGCTGTCGTCGCACGCGACGGCGCGATTATCTCGCAGGCGGGCAACCGCACGCGGGAACTGAACGACCCCACCGCCCATGCCGAAATGCTCGCGATCCGCGCCGCCTGTGCCGCGCTGGGGCAGGAACGGCTGACGGGCTGCGACCTCTACGTGACACTCGAACCCTGCCCGATGTGCGCGGCCGCTATCAGCAATGCACGCATCGCGCGGCTTTATTATGCCGCCGCTGACCCCAAATCGGGCGGCGTGGCGCAGGGGCCGCGCATCTTCACCCATCCGCAATGCCACCACCGGCCCGAAATCTATGACGGCATCAGCGCCGCAGAGGCCGAACAGCTCTTGCGCGATTTCTTCGCGGCAAAACGCTGATCACAACTTCTTTTTTCCACAAATACTCCCGCCGGAGGCATAAGAGTCTATCTACCCCATCCTCAAGAGGCCACTCATGGACTGGCACAGCCATATCGACGCCTATTGCGAACGGATCGACCCCAGCTTCTGGTCCGAACCGGTCAACGCACTGACCAATCTCGCCTTCCTCGTCGCCGCGCTCTGGGTCTGGCCGCGCACGGCAGGGCTGCCGCTAGCGCGCGCGCTGGCTGCGATCCTTGTTGCCATCGGGCTGGGCAGTTTCCTGTTCCACACTTTTGCCACGCCCTGGTCCGCGCTGATGGATGTCGCGCCTATCGGGGCTTTCATCCTGCTGTATCTTTTCGCGGTGCATCGCGATGTGATCGGGCTAGGGTTCTGGCCCTCCTTGGGGGCCACGGCGCTGTTTTTCCCCTTCGCCGCGATCACGGTGCCGCTTTTGGGGATGCTGCCGTTTTTTGGCATTTCCGCCTTTTACTGGACCGTGCCGATCCTTCTGGTGAGCTACGGGCTGGGCTTGCGCAATGTGCCCCATATCACACAGGGGTTTCTGATCGGGGCGGGGATACTCGCACTATCGATCACGGCGCGGTCGATTGATGAGACATTGTGCAATGTCATCCCCTTCGGCACCCATTTCCTGTGGCATATCTTCAACGCGCTGATGCTCGCGTGGATGATCCTTGTTTACCGCCGCCATATGCTTGCGGGCGCGGCCCGAGACCGCTAAACGCGCATGACAGTTGCACCGGAGAGTTCTGCCCATGTCGATTGATACCGAAACCGCCCGCCGCGTGGCCAAGCTCGCCCGCATCGAGGTCGCCGAGGATGCGCTGCCGGCGCTCGCCTCCGAATTCAACGCGATCCTGGGGTTCATCGAACAATTGAACGAGGTGGATGTGGACGGCGTCGAGCCGATGACTTCGGTCACGCCGCAGCGGCTGAAACGCCGCGCCGATGTGGTGACCGACGGCAACCAGCAGGCCGCCGTGCTGAAAAACGCGCCCGACGCGCGCGAAGGGTTCTTTGCCGTGCCAAAGGTGGTGGAATAATGTCCGATCTGACCAAACTGACCATCGCCGCCGCCCGCGACGCGCTGCGCAAGGGTGACACCACCAGCACCGAGATCACGCAGGCCTGCCTGACCGCCATCGACGGGGCCGATGCGCTGGGTGCCTTCGTGCACAAGACGCCTGAAATCGCACTCGCGCAGGCGCAGGCCGCCGATGCGCGGATCAAGTCCGGCGATGCGCCCGCCATGTGCGGCATCCCTTTGGGCATCAAGGACCTGTTCTGCACCAAGGGTGTCCCGTCGCAGGCCGCATCGCGCATCCTGCAAGGCTTCAAGCCTGAATACGAATCCACCGTCACCGGCAAGCTGTTTGATGCAGGCGCCGTGATGCTGGGCAAGCTGAACATGGACGAATTCGCCATGGGATCATCCAACGAAACCTCCGTCTACGG
>DAISXL010000039.1:6839-14258 GCA_036825855.1 Yoonia sp. | reverse complement strand
ACCGGCATCACCGGCCTGAAACCCACCTATGGGCGCGTGTCGCGCTGGGGGATCGTGGCGTTTGCCTCCTCGCTGGATCAGGCAGGGCCGATGACCAAGGACGTGCGCGATTGCGCCATCATGTTGCAGGCGATGTGCGGTCACGACCCTAAGGACAGCACAAGCGCCGATCTGCCCGTCCCCAATTTCGAAGCGGCCCTAACCGGCGATATCAAAGGCAAGACCATCGGCATTCCGCGCGAATACCGCATGGATGGCATGCCCGCCGAGATCGAAAAGCTCTGGGAAGACGGCACAGCGATGCTGCGCGACGCCGGTGCCAAGATCGTCGATATCAGCCTGCCGCATACCAAATACGCGCTGCCCGCCTATTACGTGATCGCCCCCGCCGAAGCCTCGTCGAACCTTGCCCGCTATGACGGTGTGCGTTTCGGCCACCGCGCCAAACTGGGCGCAGGCGACGGTATCACGCAGATGTATGAAAAGACCCGCGCCGAGGGCTTCGGGTCCGAGGTGCAACGCCGTGTCATGGTCGGCACCTATGTGTTGTCGGCGGGGTTCTATGACGCCTATTACAACCGCGCCCGCAAGGTGCGGACTCTGATCAAGCGTGACTTCGACGACGCTTTCGCCGCCGGTGTCGATGCAATCCTGACGCCTGCAACGCCGTCCGCCGCCTTTGGCATCGGGGAAATGGCGGATGCCGACCCGATCAAGATGTATCTCAACGACGTGTTTACCGTGACGGTGAACCTTGCCGGCCTGCCCGGCATCGCGGTGCCCACAGGGCGCGACGCGCAGGGGCTGCCCATGGGGCTGCAACTGATCGGCAAGCCGTGGGAAGAGGCGGAATTGCTCAACATCGCCTACCGGCTGGAAACGGCTGCGGGCTTTGTGGCCAAACCCGCCAAGTGGTGGTAGTTTCGTTTGGATGAAATCAGGTGATATGGGTGTGCGTCGCATGAAAACGGGTGTTTTGATCTTGGTGGGTGCGCTTGTTCTGGCCGCCTGCGCGCCACGCGTGGTCGACCGTCCGCGCGGTGTCGGCTTCGACGACATGTCCTCCTTCGAGATCGAGCGCGCCCGCCGCGAGGCCGCCCTTGCCAGCGGGACAAGCACATTCACCCCACCGCCGCCTGTCGTGCAATCCGCGCCGCTCGGTCCTGTGGGCGGTGCCATTCCGGCCAGCGAACTGGCGGCCGCAGGTATCGGTCAGGCGCAGACAGCGCAGCCCTTCCCCACCGCGCAGCCCGCGCCTTTCCCCGCGCCAGCGACCCTGCCGTCCCCGCCTATCGGAACGACGCCGCCCGCAGCTGTCCGCAGCAATGTCGGTATTTCCGACGAACAGAACTTCGACGCTGTCGCAGGGCGCGAGACCATCGAAAGCGACGCGCAACGCAGGCAGGCGGCGATTGCCGCCCAGGAACAGATCGCCCCACAACCTCTGCCCGAACGCCCTGCTGCAACCGGCCCCAACATCGTCGAATACGCATTGAACGCGCCGAATGCGCGCGGGCAGGAATGGTACAGCCGGTCGCTCTTGTCCGGTCAGGCGCGGTTCCAGCGCAATTGCGCGGCCTATCCGACAGCAGATGACGCGCAGCGCGATTTCCTTGCGCGCGGCGGGCCGGAACGTGACCGTCTGGGCATCGACCCCGATGGTGACGGCTTTGCCTGCGGCTGGGACCCTGCACCATTCCAGCGGGCCGTGCAGAACTGATCCGCGCGGACCGGCAATCCCCCAACTGCGGGCCGCGCCGTGATGGCGCGCGGCCTGATATGGTCGTGATCCATTACACCGCGATGACCAATGCCGCTGCGGCCTGCGACACGCTGTGCAACCCCGACACGCAGGTCTCCGCCCATTATCTGATCGCCGAGGACGGCACCGTCCTGTCGCTGGTGCCCGAGGACCTGCGCGCCTGGCATGCGGGGGCAGGGTGCTGGGGGGCAGTCACGGACGTAAACAGTCGCTCCATCGGGATCGAGCTTGCAAATGACGGGGCCAGCCCCTTCGCCGCCCCTTTGATGGATGCGCTGGAGGATCTTTTGCGCGGCATCATGCAGCGTTGGGATATCCCGCCCGCGCGCGTGATCGGCCATTCCGACATGGCACCCCACCGCAAGATCGACCCCGGCCCGCGCTTTGACTGGCGCAGGCTGGCCTTGCAGGGCCTGTCGGTCTGGCCGGAGGCGGTGCAGGCTGACCCTGCGGAATTTGCGGCCGCCATGCGTGCCTTTGGCTATACCGCCACGGATGACAATGATCTGTTGCTGCAAACCTTCCGCCTGCGGTTCCGCCCTTGGGCGCGCGGCCCGCTGGATCGCACCGATGCCGGCCTGATCGCGGACCTTGCCCGCCGTTTCCCCGTTGACGCGGGCGGGCAGGCTGCCTAACTGGCCGTTGCGCGGATGGCTGGATGGCTGCGGTCCCGGACTTGATCCGGGTTCGAGGAAAGTCCGGACTCCACAAAGCACGGTGCCGGGTAACGCCCGGCGGGGGCAACCCCAGGGAAAGCGCCACAGAGAACAGACTACCCTCTACACGGGGGAAAAGGTGAAACGGTGGGGTAAGAGCCCACCGCGGGACGGGCAACCGGACCGGCACGGCAAGCCCCACCGGGAGCAATGCCAAATAGGGACCGCGCGCGGTGGTGATCCTGCAAGGGATATCAGCCGCAGGGAGGCTTGAACCCGAGCGGTCCGGGTTGGCAGCTAGAGGGCGTCTGGCAACAGGCGCTCCAGATGAATGGTCATCCATCCGCTGGCAACGGCGGGGGACAGAATCCGGCTTACAGGCCATCCGCGCAACCTGTGCTTGTCATTCCGGCGATTGTGCCGGCGCCGGATCGTGCGTATCGTGCCGGGTGTCACGACAGCACAGGTGGACCATGAGCCATTTCGAAGAGAAACCCGACCATAACATCGGCGACGAGCACGCCTTGCGCGCCTTGTTCCCGCCTGTCCACACGTTGGCCAAGCTCAAGTCGCTGGATGCGCTGGATGTCCACGCACGGGCGTTTATCGCGCGCGCTCCGTTTTTGTGCATTGGCACGCAAGGCGCTGACGGCACCGCCGATGTCAGCCCGCGCGGCGATCCGGCGGGGTTCGTCGCGGTGCTGGACGACCGCACGCTGGCGATCCCTGACCGGCCGGGGAACAACCGGCTGGATACCCTGTCCAATATCATCGCCAATCCCAACGTCGGGCTGTTGTTCATGATCCCCGGCTTTGACGACACCTTGCGCGTCAACGGACATGCGAGCCTTGTCACCGACCCTGATCTGCTGACGCGGCTGAGCATGCATGACCGCGCACCGCGCCTTGCGATCGTCGTGCATGTGCAAGAGGTGTTCCTGCACTGCGCCAAGGCGTTCCGCCGGTCGCGGCTCTGGGACCCGGCGGCCCTACAGGACCGCGCCGAGATGCCGTCACTGATGAAGATCCTGCTGGACCAGACCACCGGCGCCCCCGAAGACCCTGCCGAAATGCGCGCAAAGGACGAGGGTCTTGAGAAAGACTATCAGGGGTCGATGTACTAGGCCGCCGATGCAGGATGCGGCGGGCAAATCCCAAGTCACCGGTGGCTGCCTTTGCGGCGGGCTGCGTTTCGTCGCGACGGGTGATCCTCTTCGGGTCGGGATCTGCCATTGTCTTGACTGCCGCAAGCATCACGGGGCGCTGTTCTACGCGGCGGCGATTTTTCAAGAGGCGGCGGTCTGGATCGACGGTGCCTCTGTGTCCTACCAAGGGCGTCATTTCTGCCCACGCTGTGGATCGTCCGTCTTTGCCCGCAGTGCGGATGAAATCGAAATTCATCTGGGCAGCCTGGACATGCCCGACCAGTTCACGCCCGATTATGAGGTCTGGATCACGCGCCGCGAAAGCTGGCTTTCACAAGTGGCCGGTGCAAAGCAATACCGGCAGAACCGCACCGATGAGGGGTCGCAGGAATGACGGGCCTTCGCAAGGTCGGGGTCTTGCGAGACGTGGGATCAGCCGATCGCAAGGTCGAAATGCAACACATCCTCCCGCGTGCCTAGTTTGGCGTAAAGCGCGATGGCGGCGTCATCACCATGGTCAGCCTGCACATAAATGACCCATGCATTGCGCGCCCTCGCGATGTCCTTCAACGCCGTGATCATGGCTGTCGCGACGCCGCGCCGCCGGAATGACGTGGCAACGGCAAGATCGTAGATATAGATTTCGCTGCGTTCCTGCTCGAACTTGCGCAGTTCATAGGCCACAAGCGCGCCGATGACGGTGCCGGCGTCCTTGGCGACCAAGGCGATCACATCGTCGCGCGCCAGCAGGTCGCGGCGATAGCCGTCCGAGGGTCTGGCGCTTGCGTAACTGGCCGGATCGTCAAAGGCCGATGCGAAAAGATCAAGCATACCCTCAAAATCAGCGGCATCACCGGGCTGCAGACGGTGGATCTGAGGGCTATCGGGGCCGGCTGGCATAGGCGTCACCCTGCTGTGCTATCCGCCTCGGCGAGCCGCAGGAAGAACCCCGTGATCTCCTCTGGCGTCGCGCGGTCCAAGGCACCAGCCGCGATTTCTGCCTGCGACCAGATCCATGTGCGGGCAGGGTCATGCAGCATCGCCCAAGCGCCGAACACGCGGGTTTCAGCGGGTTCGGCGACATGCACCGTCATCTCCAGATGGCGGTCGTCGCGGCTGATGCGGGCAATCGCTGCGCGCACCTTGTCCTCGGGCCCTTCGAGCCATTGCAGATAGATATCCGCCCGGCAGATCAGCGCGCCGGTGATATCGTCCCGCGCGTTGGCCTTGCGGGCCTGCATCAGGATGCTGCTAAGGATCGCCTCGTCATAGCCGAAAGGGCGGGACGTATAGATGGCGCGAAATACGGTCATGATCTGCGGTCCCTCTGCCGAGCATGCAACAGGGTTACACGGTGAACCGGAGCTTCACAATCATTGTGCTGTGGCAGATCGACCAACGCAGACCTCTGCGCTGGTCGTCTCACCGCTTTTGGTGATCAGAAGGCGTAAGACACGCCGACTTTCAGACCGAGGTTCGTATCCGTGCCGACCATAGCGCAATCGCCGCCATCAAAGCCTTCGGGGCCGCTACATTCTTCCACGGGGTCTTGGGTGTATTCATCCGCAGTGGAGGCGAAATACAGCGCTTCGACCTTGACGCTCAGCGTATCCGACAGGGCATGTTCGACACCCAGGCCGACAATCCCACCGATGCGCGTATCGCTCAGATCATAGCTTTCGGGGTCTGGCGCGGGCAGATTGTTATGCGCAAGGTCGGACTGGACAAAGCCCAGACCGGCTGTCGCGAAAAACAGGCTGTCCCCCGATGCGATGCCCGCACGGCCCCGCAGGCTGCCCGCGACGTTGATAGCGGATACGACTTCGCGGTAGTCCGGGCTGCTTTGGCCTTCCTCGTTCGAATAAACCGCAAGATCGCCGACCACGCCGTAGACGAAGCTGCCGTCCTGCCAGTTATAGCCGGCGTGACCACCCACCCCAGCCCCAAGCGAGACGATATCGAAGGTCCCACCAAATTCGTCGTAGTCGAGATCCCAGATGCTGCCTTCATTCGCCAGCAGTGCAAAATCAGCACCCGCATAAGCACCGGACCAGTCATGCGACGGCGCAAGGGCGCCTGTGCCGTTTGCACGGCTGTCGCCGCCGATGTAGTAATTCAAACCTGCAGACACGCTGGTCAGATCCGCGGTGCCGTAATAGGTGTCGTCGCCGCTGCCTGCGTCATCGGTGCCGTCAAACAGCGTATAGCTCGCCTCTGCGGTCTAGGACAGGTTGCCGCTGAAAAACTGCTCGACACCGGCACCGACGGTCAGGCCCGTGTAGGTGCCGTTCATCTCGTTGTCGCCGGAGTTAATGCTGTTTTCGACCTCGGCAGCTGAAATCCCGCCCAAGACATAAAGCAGCGTGTTGCCGGCAGCCAGACCCGCGCGGCCACGCAAGCTGACGACCTGATCCATGGCAGTGCTGACATCGCCGTTTTGGGCTTCGAAGTTTTCGCTCATGTCACCGAAAGCGGCGTTGAGTTCCAAACCGACAACAGTCGCGCCCGATTGCCAGTTATACCCGCCAGAGAGAGCGCCGATCGCGGCCGTGTCGCCGACATCATAGGTGCCGCCATGATCGTCGTATTCGATGTCGCTGGCCGAGATGTCTGCAAATCCGCCGCCAAGACGTGCCCCCGCATAGGCCCCCGAAAAATCGGCTGGTGTGCCATTGGCCGCAGCAGCGCCTTGCTGACTGGCGACATCGCCAAGCCGGTAATTCGCGGTCACCGCAAGCGTGTGGATGCGGTCATTGATCCGCAGCGTGAAATCCTCGGCGTTGGTGCTGTCATTTTCGCCATAGATGCTGGTGATGAACGACCCTCCGATCGACAGCCGCTCGTTCACGGCCTGCTCGACACCGAACCCGAGCGCGACCCCCAATTTGCCTGCGCCAAGATCGGGCCAGCTGTCGGGAATATCTTCAAATTCGGTCCAGGAGCGTTCAAAATTGGCATAGGCCAGACCTGCCGTGGTGTAGACAACCGTATCGCCGACAACATGGCCGACACGGCCCCGCACCGTCGCCAGCAAGTCGGCATCATTCTGGATCTGGACGTCACTGGAAAAGATGTCTTCCTTGGAATTGGTCAGAAAGCTCAGGTCCGCGGCAAGCCCCATCAATGTGTTGTTGCGCACGAGGTTGTAGCCGCCGCCGACACCCGCCATCCCACCAAACGACCGAATGTCGGCCGTCGATCCATACCAGTCAAAGTCGATGTCTTCGTAGGTGGTTTTGTGCTGTGACAGTCCGAATTGACCGCCGAGGTACCACCCGTCCCACGTATTGCCTGTCTCTTGTGCATTGGCGGCACTGACAAGTGCCAGAACGCTGGTCGCGGATAAAAGGAATCTTTGCATGTCGCCCTCGTAAGAATGTGATACTCGAATGATCCCTCGTAGATCGCCGGATTTGTTTGCCAGCAAGGCGAACTGTAGGGTCTGCGTTGTTTTTCGCGGTCTGTTGTTACCTAGCGTCATATCTGTCTGTTCAGGGTTGCGCGCCATGTATGAGAAGCAATCCTGAAGTACGCGCGGCTATGTTGTGCAAGGCTGCGACAATGAAACAGCCCTTTGCGGTTGACTCGGCCGGACTTCGCGGTAAAAGGCAGCTTCAATCATACACCCGTGGGCCAAGCCCCGCGAAGCCGGAGAAGTGAACATGGCGAAGCCAACCACGATCAAAATCCGCCTGAACTCCACCGCGGGGACCGGGCATTTCTATGTGACCAAGAAAAACGCACGCACGATGACCGAAAAAATGGCGATCAAAAAATACGATCCCGTTGTGCGCAAGCATGTTGAATACAAGGAAGGCAAGATCAAGTAAGTGATCTTGACCCCTTGGGGACAGTG
>DAISXL010000039.1:0-6739 GCA_036825855.1 Yoonia sp. | reverse complement strand
AAAAAGGGCCGGTGTTTCCACCGGCCCCTGTGATCGTCTTGCCTGCGCTTATTCGCGGTTGCCGAACAGTTGCAGCAGGAACATGAACATGTTGATGAAGTTCAGGTACAGGCTCAACGCGCCCATGATCGCGGATTTGCCCAGCCACTCGCTGTCGCCATGTGCGGCATGTGCGACATATTCGGACTTGATGCGCTGCGTGTCATAGGCGGTCAGACCTGCGAAGATCAGCACACCCAGGATCGAGATCGCGAACATGATGGCTGGCGACTGCAGGAAGATGTTGACGATCATCGCGACCACGATGCCGATCACACCCATCATCAGGAACGTGCCCCAGCCGGACAGGTCTTTTTTCGTGGTGTAGCCATAAAGGCTCAGACCTGCGAAGGCGATCGAGGTGATCAGGAAGATCTGCGCGATCGACATGCCGGTGAAAGCCACGAAAATCCACGCGATCGACAGGCCCATGACGGCAGCGAAGGCGTAAAAGAACGTCTGCGCGGCAGCTGCCGAGAAGCGGTTGATCATGGCGCCGAAGCCAAAGATCATTGCCAGTGGCGCAAACATGACGATCCAGCCCAGAATGTTGGGTTGCAGCGTGATCGGATCACGGAACATGCCCAGCAGGGCAGGTGCTGTGCCGACGGCCCAGGCCACGGCAAAGGTGATCAACATGCCCACGGACATCGTGCCGTAGACCTTGTTCATATGGGTGCGCAGACCCTCGTCAATGGCGGCCGTGCGAACCCCACCGGCCGTGCGAATTGTCTCGTATTGAGCCATGTTTTCCTCCAGAATAAGACAGCGGCGCCGGGTACGGCATCCTTGGAGGTCATATTGGCAGGCTGCCCCCGTTATTCAAGACTTTCCGGCCCGTCCGACCCCGTATCCGACCATTTTGCGCAACAATGTCGCACCCTGCGGCGGGCTGGTGTCACTGCCGCCAATGGCGCGGAACGTCCCAGAGCGGTTTGACCGCCTCTGCCTGCGCCTCTTCTGGGGTGATCCCGATATCGCGCAGCATATGCGCGTCCAGTTCGGCCAGCGACCGGCGTTGCCGGACAAGGCCCATGGCCTGCGTGATCTGCGCCCACAGCGACAGGCGCGGTGGCGCTTTGACCCTCGGGCAGGTGTGTGTTTGCGAAAGACTGGTCATGGCATTCCCTTTCCTGATGAATGACTGTCGTTACATTTCGATACTTGATATATAGCTGTGCAGGTGCCATGATGAAAATGAATGTTTGATGACTGACACATCAGGAATATTGATATGGTGCGCAATCTTGACCTGACGGCCCTGCGGTCCTTTGTGGCGGTCGCCGATACCGGCGGTGTGACCAAGGCGGCGGGCCTGCTGCATCTGACACAATCGGCGGTGTCGATGCAGCTCAAGCGGCTGGAGGAATCGCTCGACGCGGCGCTGCTGGACCGGACAGGGCGGGGAATCGCGCTGACCTCACAAGGCGAACAACTGCTCAGCTATGCGCGGCGGATGTTGATCCTGAACGACGAGATCTACGGCAAGCTGACCTCTGTCGCTTACGAGGGCGAGGTCACGCTGGGCGTGCCGCATGACATCATCTATCCGGTGATCCCGCAGGTTCTGCGCCGCTTTGCCGCCGCCTATCCGCGGATGCGGGTGCAATTGTCGTCTTCCTTCACCAGCAACCTGCTGGACGAATTCCGGCGCGGGGCGATCGACATGATCCTGACGACCGAGGACAGCGTGGGGCAGGACGGCGAGACGCTGACCGCTATTCCGCTGATCTGGCTTGGCGCGCCCGGCGGGCAGGTCTGGAAAGAACGCCCCCTGCGTCTGGCCTATGAACACCGCTGCATCTTTCGCGGTTTCGTGCAGCGCCGACTGGACGAGGCGGGCATCGCGTGGGAAATGGCCGTCGAAAGCCATTCGAGCCGCACGATCGAAGCGACGGTCAGCGCCGATCTGGCCGTGCACACGATGCTGGCCGGGGCAGAGCCGCGCCATTTCGAACGCATCGCCCATGGCGGCGCGCTGCCTGACCTGCGCGATTTCAACGTCAACCTTTACCACGCCGATACCGACAATCCGGTGATCCGCGATCTGGCTGGGTTTATCCGCGACGGGTTCTATACGCTCAAAGCGCCTGTCATGGCACAATGACGACCTTGCCGGTCGAGGCGCGGCTGCGCATCAGCTCCAGCGCCTCTGCCGCCTGATCGAGCGGCAGGGTGTGGCTGATATGCGGGGTCAGCCGCCCTTCGGCCAGCCAGCCCAGCAATTCGGACAGCGAATCGGACAACAGGTCAGGGCGGAATTTCAGGTATCCGCCCCAGTAGAACCCGATCAGGTCGATATTCTTGACCAGCAGGATATTGGCAGGCACCTGCGGGACATCGCCGCTGGCAAAGCCGATGACCACGATCCGCGCCTGCGGCTTGCACGCGCCAAGGGCGGCCTTGAACGCATCGCCGCCCACCGGATCATAGACCACATCGGCCCCGCCCAGCGCCTTGACCGCCGCCTTGATGTCCTGCGTGTCGCTGTCGATCACATGGTCCGCGCCAGCCGCCTGCGCCACGGCCAGCTTGTCCGCGCCGCGCGCCACGGCGATCACGCGCGCGCCCAGCACCTTGCCGATTTCCACCGCCGTCAGCCCCACACCGCCTGCGGCCCCCAGCACCAGCAGCGTTTCGCCCTGTTGCAGCCGCGCGCGTTGGGTCAGCGCCAGATGGGACGTGCCATAGGCGACCATGAACCCCGCCGCGACCTCGGCGGTCATGCTGTCGGGAACCGGGCGGCACAGAACGGCGGGAAAGGTGCCTTTTTCCGCCATGCCGCCTTGGCCGCCGAACACCGCGACGCGGGTGCCGATGGCGGGTGTGGTCACACCTTCGCCCTGCGCGATCACCGTGCCGCAAACCTCCATCCCCAAGGTGAAGGGCGGCGCGGGCGTGTCCTGATAGGACCCTTTGGCCATCAGCAGATCGGCAAAGTTCAATCCGCAGGCCGCGATCTCGAGCAAGACCTCGCCCGGAGCGGGGACAGGGACTGCGATATTGGCCAAGGCGGGCGGGCTGCTGAATGACGATACCTGAAATGCGCGCATGGGTCCGAATCCTTTCCAAATCGTTCAGATCACAGCTCTAGCATCCCCTGAAAGACGCGCGCGACCACCCCTTACGCGACGACGACTGCTGGATTTCGCGCAGGACCTGTCTTTAAGGTCAGGACAGGGACTGCAACCGTTGCGTGTTCGCCGCGAAAGGTGGCATCTGGTGCGCAGGGACCGAAACATCTTTTTGCTTTCGGTGTTCATTCATTAAACAGGCCCTTCGATGATGCGTCATCCGGCCAATGTTCTTATAAGGAAAGACCATGAAGCACCCTGTAGACGTCTATGTGGGCAAGCGTATTAGGCATCGCCGCTGGATGAACGGGACGACACAACAGCAGCTTGCCGAAAATGTGGGTATCAAGTTCCAGCAGATCCAGAAATACGAAACCGGCATGAACCGCGTCAGCGCATCCCGGCTTTGGGATGTCGCCAATGTGCTTGGCGTACCTGTCTCGTTCTTTTTCGAAGGATATGATGCGCAACCTGTGGCAGAAGCCGCGGGCAGCGATATGCCGGGCGATATCCTGACCGACAAGGAAGCGTTGGAACTGTTGCGGTCCTATTATGCGATCCCCGAAAACCAGCGCCGCCGCCTGTTCGATCTGGCCCGCGTGCTGAGCGAAGCCGCCTGAACCGCCCTTGCCTGTGAAACGGCGCTGCGCTACCGCATCCCGGTAATCGCAGTGCAACAGGAAGGGCCGGCCCATGGATCAAGCAACCCAAGCGGACCTGATCCGTGTCGCCCATCTTCTGGCTGATGCCGCCCGCCCCGTGACACTTGCGCATTTTCGCAGGTCGGGGCTGGTGGCCGACACCAAGGCCGCGTCCCACTTTGATCCCGTGACCATCGCCGACCGCGCCGCCGAACGGGCGATGCGGGCGGTTCTGGCGCGCGAACGCCCCGACGACGGCATCTTTGGAGAGGAATTCGGCCAGACCTCCGGCACATCCGGGCTGACTTGGGTGCTTGACCCGATCGACGGCACGCGCGGCTATATCAGCGGCACGCCGACCTGGGGTGTGCTGATCGCCGTGGGTGGTGCCGATGGCCCCGTCTACGGGATCATCGACCAGCCCTATATCGGCGAACGCTTTGCGGGCGGCTTCGGGCAGGCGCAGGTGACAGGGCCGATGGGCACAGCGCCCTTGGCCACCCTTGCGCCACGCGCGCTGGATCAAGCAGTTCTGTTGTCCACCTTTCCCGAAGTCGGCACCGCCGCCGAAATGGCCGCGTTTCAGGCCGTCGCGCAGCAGGTCCGGCTGACGCGCTATGGCATGGATTGCTATGGCTATGCGCTGTTGGCGGCAGGGCAGATCGATCTGGTGATCGAGGCGGGGCTCAATGCCTATGATGTGCAAGCCCCGATCGCCGTGATCGAGGCGGCAGGCGGGATCGTCACCGATTGGTCCGGCAGGCCTGCTTATGCGGGCGGACAGGTGCTCGCCGCGGCCAACCCCGCAATCCATGCGGCGGCACTGGCAATCCTGCACACGGATCGGTGATGGCGTGATCCCGCGAATGCCCGAATGCTGCCTTGGCTTTGCCGCAACTCTCTGGTTCTGACGACACGTGGAAGCAAAAGGTCGCTTGGCATGAAAATCATATTCGCCTTGGTGGCATCCGTTGTCTTGTCGGGCTGTTTCGTGATCGTGCCCATCCCCCAGCAGCAGGCCGTCACGCGGTCGGTCCCGGCGACCATCGCAACGCAGGGTTTCGGCGGTGCGCTGAACGACCTGCGCGCCAGCCGAGGCTTGGCTGGCCTTGGGCAGGACCCGCGCCTGACACGTGCCGCACAGGCTCATGCCGAACATATGACCGAGGCAGGCTATTTTTCGCACCAGTCGCCAGGCGGGCCGAATGGCAACACGATGAGCCAGCGGATCAGGTCCGCCGGATGCGGCGCGGGTGCCATGGCCGAAAACATCGCTCAGGGCCAACGCTCCGAAGGCGAAGTGCTGGCCGCTTGGGCCGCGTCGCAGGGCCACCTGACGAACATGCTCGGCCCGCGCTATCGCAGCTACGGCCTCGGCCGGTCGGGCGATATCTGGGTGCTGAAATTCGCGGACGGGTGTTGAGCAAAGCGTGCGAGGGCCTTGCGCTATTCGTGATGTTTTGTGCAGCATAGTGCCATGACACTCGAACAAACCGTCGCGTCGCATCGTGACTTGCCACTGATCCACGCGCATGTGACACGCGATTACACGACGCTGCGCGACCGCACAGTGCGCGAATACGGGCCGGATCGCGCGGCCCTGGCCGACCGCGCCGTCGCATTGATCATCGACGTCATCATGCGGAAGATTGCCCGCAAGATCGACCGCGACGTTGCGGTCAAAGCCTTTGCAGACAACGGGTGGCACATTGAATCCGGCACATCGCCGGACCTGTTTGGGCAATATCATGCACTTGCGCGGATCGCGTCGCACGGGCCGATCGGTGGGCTGTCCGAGTTCGAGGCTGCCTATTTTTTGCAAAGCCTGGATCGGAAATACTTCGGCCAGTCGGTTGAGCGCACAGTGATCCTGAGTAACCGTAGTTTTCCCGATGCGTTGCTGGCAGTTTCCAACTTGGGGGATGAACCCCGGCCGGAATACGCCTTTGGCTTAAAGGCCATTCTGCCGCCATGCGCGGATTACCTGCTCTGGTGGGCAGTGCGCAGTTCGGGATTATGGACGTATTTCGCGGAACCCGTCGATCTGGGCGATAATGCATGGGTTGTCCGTGACGCGCCAATGCAAACCCGACGCGCGCGGCCTTTCGCAAAAGCCGCCCTTGGCATGAGGGACCATCGGCTGGGCCCGGCGAACAGCGAGGAACGTTTCTTTGTCGCGCCCTTCGCGGTGCCGGACGCCACCACGGACCTCACAATCCGCGCCGGGACGTATCTGGCCTATCATCGCCGCTAGGATCAGTCGTGTAACGACCCGCGACCTTGCCGCACCCCTGCGATCCAGACATCGGCAATCGCGCGGTCGTCGCCCATCATGATCGTCGGGAACAGTGCGTCCCAGATGTCATCCGCCCGCGCGCTGCGCTGCGCGATGGCGGGGGTCGAGGCAAGGTCGAGCACGGTGATATCCGCCGCAGCCCCCGCGCCCAGATGTCCGATCTGCCCAGTCATGTGCAGCGCCTGCGCCGATCCTTCGGTCGCCAGCCACATCAGTTGCGCCGGATGCAGGGCCACACCGCGCAACTGCCCGATCTCATAGGCCGCGGCCATCGTGCGCAGCATCGAAAACGACGACCCGCCGCCTGTGTCCGTGGCCAGCCCGATGGTCAGACCCGCGCGCGCCAGCCCCATCAGGTCGAACAGCCCCGAGCCGATAAAGGTGTTCGAGGTCGGGCAATGCACAACGGCGGCACCGACCTCGGCCAGCCGCGCAATCTCGCGCGGCTCAAGATGGATCGCATGGCCGTAAAGGCCGCGCGCGCCCAACAGGCCAAAAGCTTCGTAGGTGTCCAGATAGTCGCGGGCCTGCGGAAACAGATCGCGCACCCATGCGATTTCGGGCAATTGCTCGCTCAGATGGGTTTGCATCAGGCAGGTCGGGTGTTCGGCCCAGAGCGTGCCGAGGGCGGCCAGCTGGTCCGCCGTCGAGGTGGGCGAAAACCGCGGCGTGATCGCATAGGTCGCGCG
>DAISXL010000038.1:0-17000 GCA_036825855.1 Yoonia sp. | reverse complement strand
GGGCCATATAGACGGTGCCGACCATGGGCGAGGTCACGGCACCGGGATGGCTGGCTGGGTCGGCATTGGTGCTGGCGGCGGGGGCCATGGCTGCCGCAGGGGCAGGGGCCATCGGTGCGGCGGCGGCGGGCGCGCTGGCCTGCACCATGGTCTGCGTGTGGCGGCTGACGCGCACATTCAGGCTGTCGTTTTCGCCGTAATCGCGTTTGACCTGCAGTTCTGTCAGGTCGTTCTGGCGCAGCAGTTCCGCCAGCGCCTGAATAAAGCTGACATCGCTATCGTGAGAGGTTTTGTTGCTCATTTGATCCTCGGCCCGTTGCCCATCGTTCAATGCCCGCTTGATACGGGCTTGTCACATCCTGTCCGCTTATAGGGTAAGCAGTCCAAGGTGGGAAGCGGCAGAGGCGCAAAATGCGCAACGCAACGTCAACGCCTTACGATTCGCGTGGCTTCGGTTCCGGCGCAGGCTGTGCCGTGCTGTCGGTTTCGGGCTTGTCGGCGGGCAGCATCGGCATGCCATAGGGGCGCAACACGCGGTCATCGGGCAGGATTTCGGCAGGATCTTCTGCCGAGCCGCCATCTTGCAGGCGGGCGGCCACCGCCTGCGCCACAAAAGGGCGGTCAGGGGGCAGCGTGGCCGGCGATTGGGCCGATTTTATCGGGGCGACAACGGTGTCGGGCACCTGCCGCGGGGCAGCGGCATAGGGCATAGCGGCTGACGACGTGGGCGTCATATGCAGCGAAGAATCCATGACGGTGGTCCATAGCAAGAAAAATCACGCCCTCACCCTGCGCCCATGATCTTTCCAAGGTGTTAACAGGCAGAGGACAAATAGCGCGCATTTTACCGATCTTTCCCGCAGTGCCGCAGCACCCCGCACAGGCCATGTTGCCAAGCATCCCGCACCGTTCCACTATGGCGGCAGTCGTGAAACGGGACAGAATGACCACGCAACGCATGACCGGCACGCGGATCCGCGAAAAGCGGATAGACCTTGGCCTGCGGCAGGCTGCCGTGGCCGAGGCTGTGGGCATTTCGCCGTCCTATCTGAACCTCATTGAACACAACCGCCGCCGGATCGGGGGCAAGTTGCTGGCCGACCTTGCCCGCGCGCTGGGCGTCGATGCGCCCACGCTGTCCGACGGCGCCGACCGTGATCTGCTGGACCAGTTGCGCAGCGCTGCAGCGCATGCCGATGCGCTGGCCGAAATCGCCCGCGCCGAAGAACTGGTCGCCCGTTTTCCTGGCTGGGCTGGTCTGATCGCCGAACAGGCGCGCCGGCTGGGCGTGCTTGACGCGCGCATCAGCGCGCTGACCGACAGGATGGCGCATGACCCGTTTCTGGCCACCGCCATGCATGACGTGATTTCGGCGGTGACGGCGATCCGCTCGACGGCGGCGATCCTCGTCAGTCAGGAACAGATCGACGCCGACTGGCAGCGCCGCTTTCACGACAACATCCATACCGACAGCCTGCGCCTTGGCAAAAGCAGCGAGGCGCTGGTCGCCTATCTGGAAGCGCCCGCCGAACCGGGCCTGTCGCCCGAAACGCCGATGGGGCAGGTCGATGCCTTTCTGGCCGCGACCGACCATCATCTGCCCGCGCTCGAGGAGGGCAACGCCACGCCGGAGGACATCGTGGCGCAGGCGGGGCTGACAGGGGCCGCGGCGGTCCTGTTGACGGCTGTCTGCACGCAATATGCGGCGGATGCCAAGGCTTTGCCTTTGGCGCCTTTTGCGCTGGCGGCGGCCGCTTCGGGCTATGATCCGGCGCGGCTGGCGGCGGATTGCGGGGTTGATTTCGTGGTGGTGCTGCGCCGTCTGGCCTGCCTGTCGGTGGCAGCCGGTCATCCGCCGATGGGGCTAGCGGTCTGCGATGCGGCTGGTGCGCTTTTGTATCACAAGCCCGTGCCGGGCTTTGCCTTGCCCACGACGGGGGGGGCCTGCCCGCTCTGGCCACTGTTCGGCGCGGCAAGCCGACCGGGCCAGCCGCTGCGCGCCGAGGCGATCCTGCCCGGCCCTGCCGCGCATCGCCTGTTGTGCTATGCCATCGCCGTGCCGATGGCGGTGCCGCAGTTCGACCTGCCGCCGGTCCTGCGCAGCACCATGCTCGTCCTGCCCGACATGGCCGAAGCGACGGCCCAGCCCGTACCCGTTGGCATCTCTTGTCGCATCTGTCCGCGCGGCAGCTGCCCCAGCCGGCGCGAACCCGCGATCATCGGAACGGCAACTGCGCTTTGACAGGTCGCACCGAAAGGGTGATAGTCACGCCAAGGGGAGGCCGCGCGCCCGCGCGGTGACATATGGGGAGGCGATGAGATGGGCAAACGCGTCCTTCTGATCGAGGATGAACCGAACATCATCGAGGCGATCGGTTTCATCCTGTCGCGCGACGGTTGGACCGTCCATACGCATCAGGACGGACAGACCGCCATGGCCAAGGTGCTGGCCCTGCCGCCGGACATGATCATTCTGGATGTGATGCTGCCGGGGCGCAGCGGGTTCGAGATCCTGCGCGAATTGCGCAGCACGGACGTGACCCGCGATATTCCTGTCATGATGCTGACCGCGCGCGGGCAGGACAAGGACCGCGACCTCGCGCTGCGGCTGGGTGCCAACCACTTCATGACGAAACCCTTTTCCAACAGCGAGGTGCGCGACTACGTGCGCGCCGTGATGGACGCATGAAACCGCCTGCCAAGCCGCCGGTCTTTCTGGAACGGGCCAGTTACCGGCAAAGACGGCTGGGCGATGCCGCGCGGTTCTTGCCGCTGCTGGGGGCGGTGTTGTGGCTGATCCCGCTGCTGTGGGCCAGCGACGGCCCCGAGGCCCCGTCACAGGCGGGCATGGTCAGCTATATCTTCATCGTCTGGCTGGTGCTGATCCTGCTGGCCGCGATCCTGTCGCGCGCCTTGCCCGATACCGAACAATCCCCTGACGACACGCAGCGGTAATGGTTTCGTTCAACATCCTGATCCTTGTGTCGCTCAGCTATGTCGCGGCGCTGTTCTGGGTGGCTTTCCTGGCCGAGCGGCGGGCCGCGGCGGGGCGCACGAACTGGCTGCGCTCGCCGGTGATCTATACGCTCTCGCTCAGCATCTATTGCACGGCCTGGACCTTTTACGGCGCCGTTGGCTATGCCGCGCGCTCGGGGCTGGAATTCGTGACGATCTACCTTGGTCCGACGCTGGTCATGATCGGCTGGTGGTGGCTTTTGCGCAAGCTGGTGCGGATCGGGCGCGCGCAGAGGATCACCTCGATCGCCGACCTGATCTCGTCGCGCTTTGGCAAATCGCGGCTGTTGGGGGTGATCGTCACGCTGATCGCAGTCGTCGCGGCCACCCCCTATATTGCCTTGCAGATCCAGTCGGTCACGCTGTCGCTGGCCGTCTTTGCCGAAAACGAGGGTGCGGCCTGGACCGACGGCGATTTCGCCCGCGCCGCGATGTGGTTTGCGGGCGGGCTTGCGGTATTCACTATCCTGTTCGGCACCCGCAATCTGGATGCCAACGAACGCCACCATGGCATCGTCATGGCCATCGCGGTCGAGGCGGTGGTCAAGCTCTTCGCGCTGGTGGCGGTCGGTGTCTTTGTCGTCTGGGGGCTGGGCGGTGGCCCGGCGCAGATGATGACGCGTATCGATGCGGCGGGGCTCGACCTGTGGGATCAAAGCGGCAGCCGCTGGATCGCCCTGATCTTCGTCGCGGCGGCGGCCTTTGTCTGTTTGCCGCGCATGTTTCAGGTCATGGTCGTCGAGAACGAGGACGAATCCCACCTGCGCGTCGCAAGCTGGGTCTTTCCGGCCTATCTGGTCGCGATGAGCCTTTTTGTCGTCCCCATCGCCGTGATGGGGCTCGACCTGATGCCCGCAGGCAGCAACCCCGACCTCTTCGTGCTGACCCTGCCGCTGAGCCAAGGGGCTAACGGCCTTGCCATGCTGTCTTTTCTGGGCGGGTTTTCCTCGGCGACTTCCATGGTGATCGTGGCGACCATTGCGCTGGCGACGATGGTGTCCAACCATATCGTCGTGCCTTTGTGGTTCGCGCTGCAAGGCGACCAGCAAGGCGCGATGTCGGGCGATGTGCGCCAACTGAGCCTGCTTGCGCGCAGGCTGTCCATCGCGGGGGTGCTGACGCTGGGCTTCATCTATTACCGCCTCTCGGGGGGCGGCACGGCGCTGGCGGCGATCGGGCTGATCTCTTTTGCCGGATCGGTGCAGGTGCTGCCTGCGCTGATCGGGGGCATCTTCTGGCGCGGGGCCACGCGGCCTGCGGCGGCGGCGGGGCTGCTGACAGGGCTTGCCGTCTGGCTTTGGACCATGTTCCTGCCCAGCTTTGGCCCCGGCGCCGTGATCCCCGCCGCTGTCTTTGCCGATGGTCCTTACGGGATCGGCTGGCTGCGCCCCGAGGCCCTGTTCGGGATCGGCGGGATCGACCCCTTGGTGCATGGCATCCTGTGGTCGATGCTGTTGAATACGCTGGCGTTTGTCGGTCTGTCGCTGGTCACCTTTCCGACGCCGCTGGAACGGCTGCAAGGCGCGCAATTCGTCAATGTCTTCGATCATTCCACCGGCACGCGCACGTGGTCGCGCCCTGTCGCGGATGCCGAGGACCTCTTGTTGATGACCCAGCGCATCATCGGCCGGACCGAGGCACAGCGGATTTTCGCGCGCGAGGCGACGCGCCAAGGCACGCCCGGCCAGTTGCCCAAGGCTACCCCCGATTTCATCGCGCGGCTGGAACGCGAACTGGGCGGGTCGGTGGGCGCCGCAACTGCCCATGCGATGATCGGACAATTGACGGGGGGCAGCGGCGTGTCGGTCGAGGACCTGATCGCCGTCGCCGACGAGGCGGCGCAGATTCTGGAATATTCCACAAGGCTCGAGGCGAAATCCGCCGAACAGGAGGCGACAGCCCGCGCCCTGCGCGATGCCAATGCCAAGCTGACGGCGCTGTCGATCCAGAAAGACGCGTTTCTCAGCCAGATCAGCCACGAATTGCGCACGCCCATGACCTCGATCCGGTCGTTTTCGGAAATCCTGCGCGACGACGACCTCTCTGCCGAGGACCGCAACCGCTATGCGGGGATCATTCTGGACGAATCGATCCGCCTGTCGCGGCTGCTCGATGATCTTTTGGACCTGTCGGTGCTGGAAAACGGACAGGTCGTGCTGCGCCCGCAAACGGGGCGGCTGTCGGCGTTGCTTGACCGCGCCATCGCGGCGGCTGGCCTGCACGAGCGGAACCTGATCATCCACCGCGACCGCGACGCCGAAGATATCGAGATCACCGCCGATCTTGACCGGCTGGTGCAGGTGTTCATCAACCTCATTTCCAACGCGGCAAAATATTGCGACGCCAAAAGGCCCGCGCTGACGATCCGTGTCAGCCGTGCAAAAGGCCAACACCGGATCGATTTTCTGGACAACGGTATCGGGATCGCCGCGCAGAATCAGGAACTGATCTTCGAGAAATTCTCGCGCCTTGCTGACGAATCGAAGGCAGGCGGCGCAGGGCTTGGCCTTGCCATCTGCCGCGAGATCATGCGCCGGCTGCGGGGCGATATCGTCTACCTGCGCGGCACCTCGGGAACGGCGTTCCGCGTGACCCTGCCCATGGTGGCCGAACCGGTCGGTTCTTAGCAGAAAAGTAACCTCTGGCGGCCTAATCTGGGGGCAGACCCAAGGCAGGCGCATGACTGACAGCTCACATATCTCCATTCTGCGGCGAATGGCGGGGCAGGCCGTTTGCACGCCGCCTGCCAGCCCGCTGACCACGTCGCGCGCGGTGCGGCTGGCGCTGGTCAAGGCGGCGACCGATGCGGCGGGGCTGGTGCTGCGCGTGGCCAGCACGGCGGATGACGTGGGGCGGCTTGATGATCTGCTGGGCGGGCTCGACGCGGGGCTGATGCTGGTCGGGCTGGACCGGCACGGGCAGTTGGTGGGTTTCGTCGCGATCGATACGCAGCTGCGCGCCGCCGTGGTCGAGGTTCAGACCACCGGCCGCCTGATTGACCAACCTGCCGACGACCGCCCCGCCACCGGCACTGACAAGGCACTGTGCGACCCGTTGCTTGCGGCCTTTCTGACCGCCTTGCCGCCCGCCGTGATTGGCACCGCCTATGAAGGCTGGGTCGATGGCGTGACCGTCGGCGACCGGCTGGCCGACAGCCGGCTAGCAGGCTTGCTTTTGGCCGATGGCGATTACCGCGTGTTACGGATGAGCGTCGAACTCGGCACAGCCGACCGGCGGGGCGAAGTGATGCTGGCCCTGCCTGTGCAAGCCGTCACCCCCGCGCCAGAGGCGCCCGCGCCGATGCTGGATTGGGACACAGCCTTTGCCGCCGCCGTGCAGGACGCGCCCGCCACGCTGACCGCGCGGCTGCACCGGTTCAAGATGCCGCTGGGGCAGGCCCAGGCGCTGCAGGTGGGTCAGATCGTGCCGCTGCCCGGCTGCACCGTCAATTCGGTGCGGCTGATCTCGCCGGACGGGCGCAGCGTCGCGCAGGCGAAACTGGGTCAACTGGCCGGACATCGCGCTGTGCGGATCGAAATGCCCCCCGGCACGGACATGGACGATCTGGTCAGCGCCAGCGTGGCCTTGCCAGAGGTGGCGCTGCCCTTCGGCGATACTGACGACAGCGCGATTCTCGAAGGGGTCTAGACTGGTCGTCCCTGACCTTTCACTCAGTACAGAATTTCCGCTAAATCATTGTCATAAATGCCAAAAAACAGGGATAATTGCCGGGATCCCGCATTGATGGTTGGTTGCTTCGCACATTGTGTGGAGCATCCCTCATGAAATCCCTGTTGACCCTGATCTTTGGCCTGATCGGTCTGGCGGTTGCCATCCTTGCCGTTGGTGCCGTGCTGCCTGCAACCCGTGCGGGGACGGTCACGCGCGACCTGCCAGCCTCGATAGAGGTTGTGCACAGCACGATCCGCGACATCGCCCGCCAGCCTGAGTGGCGCGCGCATATCGCCGCGGTCGAACCCGGACCGGACGGTACCTGGACCGAAATCACGACCGGTGGAGAAAGGATTGCCTTTCGCTTGACCACCGTCGCGCCCGACCTGATCGCGCTGTCTTTTGAAAGCACGCGAGGATATCATGGGGCGTGGCAGGCCGATCTGGCCGCGACCGAGGCGGGCGGCACGCGCCTGACCGTGACCGAAACGGCCACGACCCCGTCGCCACTCGGGCGGTTACTGTCGCGGCTGTTCTTCGATCCGGAGGCTTTTGCCACCGCTTATCTTGACGCACTTGCCGCCGAAACGACACGGCGCAGCCTTGAACGAGGTGACGAATGACCGCAAAGCCGAAGCGCCCGACAGATTGGCGCAAGCGTTTCGACACTGCGAAACCGCCAAAAACCGTGCTGCTGCATACCGATTTTGCGGGGATCAAGGCGGGCAGTGTCATGTATATCGGATCACCTGGCGTGTTCGCGACTTACATCGCGCGCATCCCGCAGGGCGAAACGCGCACGCTCACCCGGATGCGAAATGAACTCGCCCGCCGCAACGATGCGGTGGCGACCTGTCCGGTAACGACCGCGATCTATCTCAAGGTCGTGGCCGAAGTCGCCTTGGACGACATGGCCCAGGGCAAACCAACGGACAGCGTGGTCCCGTTCTGGCGCGTCATCGACCCCGGCAGCAAGATCGCGCAACGCTTGTCCTGCGATGACAGCATGATCGCCGATCTGCGGGCGGCGGAGGCGGGCGATCAGGCATCATCAGATCGCGCCTCTCATGCGCATGACCAAAAGAAAGGCTGACGATGCCATCTATTCCGACGATGACAACCGCGCGCCTGCTACTGCGCCCGACCACGTATGACGATTGGGGTGCCTATAGCGCTTTGATGATGTCTGACCGTGCGCAATATATGGGTGGACCGTTCACGCGCGGCGCGGCGTGGGGGATGTTCTGTGCCGATCATGCGCAATGGGACTTCTTCGGCTGCGGGGCCCTGATGGTCGATGTCCGCGAAACCGGATGCTGCGCGGGGCAGGTGGCGATCAACGCAGGGCCGTTGTTTCCGGAATATGAAATCGGGTGGATGGTCTATCCCGATCACGAAGGGCGGGGCATCGCATTGGAGGCGGCGACAGCCTTGCGCGACTGGGCGGCGACGTCACGGGGGCTGACATCGCTGGTCAGCTATGTCGATCCGGCGAATGTGCGGTCCTGCAAGCTTGCGGAACGCATGGGCGCGACGCTGGATCTCACAGCGTCACGCCCTGATCCGGACGATCTGGTTTACCGGCACTTCGGCTAAGGCACCTTACCCCTTCGCCAGCATATCCAGCTGCCCGCGCATCCCGCCAAGGTCATAGCCAGCCTGTGCGGTCGCCGCGATGATCGCGTCGGTCGGCATCTTGCCCGCTTGCCCCAGCGACCACACGATCGAGGACCGCGTGCCCGAGGCGCAATAGGCCAGCACCGGACCGGCCGAGGCGTCGGCTGCCCCCATCTGCGCTGCGACCATCTCCATGTTCAGCCCCTGATGGGTCACGGGGTTGATGGCAAAGGTGATCCCCGCCGCCTCGGCGGCGGCGCGGATCGCGTCAGCCTGATGCGAGGGGGGCACTTCGGCATCGGGCCGGTTGCAGATGATCGTGGTGAAACCGGCCGCGGCGATGGCGGGGATATCCGCCGCATCAATCTGGGGCGAAACCGCGTAATCGGGGGTGATGTGTCGGATATCCATGATCGTCCTCTTATGTTGCTGGGATGGCGCGGTCGAAACGGACCCGCAGCCCCGGTGTCAACATCATACCTGCCAGCATCGCGACCAGAAAGACAAGACCACCCGCGCCACCATAGCTGAGCGAGGCAATCGCGGGCCCGGGGCAGAGCCCGGCCAGACCCCAGCCTGCGCCGAACATCGTCGATCCGATCACAAGGTTGCGCCCGATCCGCGGTTCCGGCGGGGTAGGGAACGCCTCGGCCAGCACTGGCTTGCGCCCGATGGTGAACCGCCATGCGATGGCCATGGGGATGATCGCGCCGCCCATCACGAAGGCCAGCGTCGGGTCCCAGTCGCCGAAGACATCAAGCCAGCCCTGCACCTTGGTCGTGTCGGTCATGCCCGACACCAGCAGGCCCAGCCCGAAAATGCCGCCCGTCAGGAAAGAAACAAAAGCGCGCATCAGATCACCCCCAGCACATGTTTGAACAGGACCATCGTCAGACCGCCTGCGCCGATATAGAAGGCCGTCGCCACGATGCCGCGCAGTGACAGCCGCGAAATCCCGCAGACCCCGTGGCCCGAGGTGCAGCCATTGGACAGCCGCGTGCCGATGCCGACGAGCAGGCCCGCTGCGATGATCACGGCCCAGTTGCCGGTCAGGTTGGTTTCCGACCCGCCGATGGCGGCTGCGGCAATGGCGGGCACGATGACCAGCCCCGCGATCAGCGCCGCGCGTTCCTGCCAGTCACGCCGCCCGCTGCCATCGACCAGCCCGCCGATGATGCCGGATGCCCCCATGACGCGGCCGTTGACCAGCAGGAACAAAGCCCCCGCCATCCCGATCAGGCCGCCGCCGATCAGGCCCAAGATCCAGTCTTGTTGCATTGTCTTTCCTTATGTTTTCACGATCAAAGCTGGTTGATCGGCACTTTGAAATAGCGCGCGCCGTTGTCTTCGGGTTCGGGCAGGTTGCCCGCGCGCATGTTGGTCTGCAGCGATGGCAGGATCAGCCGTGGCATGCCCAGTTGCGCATCGCGCGTCGTGCGCATCGACACAAAATCCTCCAGCGGTTTGCCTGCACCGACATGCACATTCATCGCCTTCTGTTCGCCCACGGTGGTTTCCCATGCGAATTCATCGCGGCCGGGGGCTTTGTAATCATGCCCCACGAAAATCCGCGTTTCATCCGGAAGGGCGAGGATTTTCTGGATCGAATTGTAAAGATCCGTTGCCGATCCGCCCGGAAAATCGCAGCGCGCGGTGCCGAAATCGGGCATGAACAGCGTGTCGCCGACAAAGGCCGCATCACCCACCACATAGGTCAGGCAGGCAGGCGTATGGCCGGGCGTGTGCAGCACTTCCGCGCGCAACTGCCCGATATGGAACGTGTCACCTTCCTTGAAAAGCGCGTCGAACTGCGATCCGTCACGCTGGAATTCGGTGCCTTCGTTGAAGATCTTGCCAAACGTGTCCTGCACGATGGTGATATTGGCCCCGATCCCGATCTTGCCGCCCAAGTGCTGTTGCAGATAGGGGGCGGCGGACAGATGGTCGGCGTGGACGTGGCTTTCGAGGATCCAGGCGACGCTCAGCCCCTGGTCCTTGACCCAGGCGATGATCGCATCTGCGGATGCCGTATCGGTCCGGCCAGCCGCGGGGTCGTAGTCCAGCACGCTGTCAACAATCGCGCAGGCGCTGCCTTGCGGGTCGCGCACCACGTAAGAAATCGTATTGGTGGCTTCATCGAAGAAGGCTTTGACTTCAGGTTTCATGTTGATTCTCCTTTACGGACATAGAATAAGAGTTCCTGAAAACATTTCAATGTTGAAATGTCTAAAAAATGCCTGTAGGGTGACGCCATGAGCCAAGCAATCGACTTTCAACTGGACCCGATGGATGCCGCCGCGAACGAGGCGGCGGATCTGCTCAAGGCGTTGTCCAATCCGGGCCGTCTGCGGATTCTGTGCGCTTTGGTGCCCGGTGAAATGTCCGTAGGAGAGCTGGAAACAGCCCTTGGCGCCAGCCAGTCCTATGTGTCGGGCCAGTTGTTGCGGCTGCGCAACGAAGGTCTGGTCGCCTGCACCCGCGAAGGGCGCAATATCCGCTATCGGCTGGCCGACCCGCGGGTGCGCCCTTTGCTGGAACGCGTCTACGAGATTTTCTGCCCCGTAGAATAAGCCGCAAGCTCTGCGCGGGCGACCTGCCTGCGATGCACCGCGTCGGGGCCGTCGGCCAGCCGCAGGGTGCGCAGATGCGTCCATTGCCGCGCCAGTGGCGTGTCCTGCGACACACCTGCCGCGCCGAACATCTGCACCGCCATATCCGTGATCTTCAGCGCGACAGCGGGGGCCACGACCTTGATCTGGCTGATCCACGGGGCAGCGGCGCGCTTGTCGCCTTGGTCCATCATCCACGCGGCCTTGAGGCAGAGCAGGCGCGCCTGTTCGATCTCCATCCGCGCAGTGGCGATCAGATCGTAGTTTTCGCCCAGTTCCGCCAGAGGCTTGCCGAAAGCCGCGCGGCTGACGGACCGTTCGCACATCAGCGCCAGCGCCTTTTCCGCCTGCCCGATGGCGCGCATGCAATGGTGGATGCGGCCGGGGCCAAGGCGGCCTTGCGCGATCTCGAACCCGCGGCCTTCACCCAACAGCAGATGGTCGGCAGGAACACGGACATTGTCATAGCGGAAATGCATATGGCCATGAGGGGCGTCGTCGTGGCCGTAAACCTCCATCGCGCGCAGCTTCACGATGCCGGGCGTGTCGGCAGGGACCACGATCATCGAATGGCGCTGGTGCTTGGGCGCGTCATCGCTGGTGCGCACCATGACGATATGCACCGCACAGCGCGGATCGCCTGCACCCGTCGCCCACCATTTCTGACCGTTCAAGACATAGTCATCGCCGTCCCGCACGCAGGTCATGGCGATATTGGTGGCGTCGGAACTTGCCACATCGGGTTCTGTCATCAGATAGGCGGACCGGATGTCGCCCGCCATCAGCGGTTTCAGCCAGCGGTCTTTCATCGCCTCGGTGCCGTAGCGCGCGAACACCTCCATATTGCCGGTGTCGGGTGCATTGCAGTTGAACACTTCGGCGGCCAGATGGCTTTTGCCCATTTCCTCGGCCAGATAGGCATATTCGACGGTGTTCAGGCGGGGGCCATCGCGGAACGTGTCCCAGAAATTCCACAACCCACGGTCGCGGGCCTTGGCCTTCAGCCCTTCCAGAATCTCGGTCTGGCGGGGGGTGAATTGCCAGCGGTCGCCGACATCGACCTGCGACAGAAACTCCGCATCGAGCGGTGCAATTTCATCCGCGATCATCGCCTTGACGGCGGCAAGCACGGGTTTCAGCCGCGCGGTCTGTCCAAGGTCCATGGTCATCCTCCCGTGACGTCATGGTGCATCGCGGACGGTGAGTGTCAATCAACGGCTTGCGCTACTTGGCGTCACATGGCCCTATCGGAACATGACCGACGCGGCAAAAGACCTTGGCATGACGCGCGCCGCGCTGGACGGATACCTGTCCGCAGCGGTGCCGGGGTTTGCGGATGTGCAAGAGGTTGCCAAATTCGGCACCGGCCAGTCCAACCCGACCTATCTGATCACGGCGGCCAGCGGGCGCTATGTGCTGCGCAGCAAACCGCCGGGCGATCTGTTGCCCTCTGCCCATGCGGTGGACCGTGAATTTCGCGTGATGCAGGCGCTGGCAAAGACAGCGGTGCCTGTGCCGCGCGTGCTGCATCTGGCCGATGCCGATACATCCCCCAGCGGGCGCGCGTTTTACGTCATGGATTATCTCGACGGGCGCATCTTCTGGGACCCTGCCTTGCCGGAAGTGGCGCAGACGGACCGTGCCGCGATCTATGACGCGATGAATGCGGCCTTGGCGGGTTTGCACGATGTCGATGTGGCAGAAGTCGGCCTGTCGGATTTCGGCAAGCCCGGCAACTATTTCGCCCGCCAGCTGGACCGCTGGTCGCGCCAGTATCTGGCCAGCGTCGCCGAACCCACGCCCGATATGGCGCAGATCATGGCATGGCTGGGACAGCAGATGCCGCCCGATGACGGGCAGGTGGCGCTGGTGCATGGCGACTGGCGGCTCGACAACATGATCTTTGCGCGGGACACGCGAGAGATTCTGGGCGTGCTGGATTGGGAATTGTCCACGCTGGGCCATCCGCTGGCGGACCTTGCCTATCAATGCATGCAATGGCGGCTGCCGAATGACGGCAAGATGCGGGGCCTTGGCGGGATCGACCGCACAGCCCACGGCCTCCCGACCGAGGCGGACTATGTCGCGGCCTACGTCGCGCGGCGCGGCCTGCCCGCGATCGACAACTGGGCGTTCTATCTGGTCTTTGCATTCTTCCGGCTGGCGGCGATCCTTGCGGGCGTGGCGGCCCGCGCCGACAGCGGCAATGCGTCAAACCCAGAACAGGCCCGCGCTTATGGGCAGGCGGTGCCGGTCCTTGCCGCGCTCGCTTTGCAGGTGACCCGTGACGGGCCCTAGCCCAGCATGATCCCGACGGCGACGGTCATCAGCCCCAGCACCGACAGGAACAAGGCCCCCAGATTGACCGGCAGCACCTTGCCCAGACGGGCGCGCATCTCGGCATCGGGCAGGTTCGCACGCTTGGCGCGCATGACCATCACGACGCTATAGCCGATCCCGATCAGGCCAAGCACCGATAGCGCCGCACCGATCCAGATAACGATTTCCATCCCGCACCCCCTTCGTTTTGCCTGCCCTAGCGCGCGGCCGGGCGTTGCGCAAGGGTTGCGGGTCCACAGGCCACGGGCTAGGAAACGGCAACCCCGCAGGAGAGCGTCATGACCGATTCAATCATCGAAACCACATCCAACGTCGCCGCCGAGGAATTGCGCCAGTTCATCGAACGCTTCGAACGGCTGGAGGCCGAGAAGAAAGACATCGCCGACGCCCAGAAAGAGGTGATGGCCGAAGCCAAGGGGCGCGGTTACGACACCAAGGTCCTGCGCAAGATCATCGCGATCCGCAAACGCGACGCCAATGATCTGGCCGAGGAAGAGGCCGTGATGGATCTGTACATGTCCGCGTTGGGCATGTCCTGACCCATCAGCGGAACGGCAGCAGCAGTTCCACCCCCGGCATCGCGTCGATCACGGCAAGGTCCTCTTCGTAAAGGGCGGTGATCTGCGCAACCAGCGGCGCGTCAAGTTCGGGCAGCGTGATGTCTTCGTCTACCGCTTCGGGCAGGGCATGTTCGGCCCAGATCGCTGCAATCAGGTCATGCTTGTCGACCTCTGTGGCATAGGGGATCTGCGCCAGACTGTCCGTCAGCAAGGTCAGGCCTGCAGCATCCAGCACCCCCGCCAAAAGGTCGGTGCTGCCGGTGATCGGGCTTTGGGCGTCGACGCCGGACAGCCGACGGATCAACTGGTCCCACAACAGCGGCGAATCCTCGTTGCACCAGACCGTCAGCGGCGTGTCCGGCGCGCCTTGCTTGATGCGGCGCACCACGTCTGACCAGCGGATTTCCTCGGGTGCCAGCGCGCCAAGGCTCGCGCCGATGCCGGTCTGTTGCATCCGGCGCATTACGTCCTGCAAAAAACCCGCCGGATTGCGGAGCGTCAGAAAGAGGCTGATCTCGTCGTCTGGAAACAGGCGGTGCAAACCGCGGGTCTTGGTTTCCGCCTGTGGATAGAACACGCCATGTTCAAAAATCCGGGTCGGGATGCAGATGAAATTCTCGTTGGTCAGGACCAGACGCCGCAGGTCCTCGGTATCGCTGATCGCATCAAGCAGGATATCGCGCATGTCGGGATGCGGATCACTCCCCGCCAGCCCCTTGATCGCTTCGCGGATCAGGCTGCGGTATTTACCGGGACCGGGCACAGCAATGCCCTGCGGCCACAGCACATCGGCATTCTTGAGCACCGACTTCAGCAGACGATCCTCGTCCGTGCAATGTGCGCCGATGTGAAATGCAATCTGCATGTGGTGTTCCCGGTTTTTGCGCTGCCTTACAGCATCGGGCGCATTCTGGACAGCGAAACCGGTTTCGACTAAGCCGAGAGCATGTCCGATCAAATAAGTCAGATTACGCTGCAACGCCCAAGACGCCGCCGGATCGACCCTTGGTCGGTCGGAGCCTTTGTGATCGCGGCGACGGTGATGATGCCGATCCTTGCGGTGATCTGGTTCGCACTGACACCGACCGAAAACATCTGGCCGCATCTGATCAGCACAACGCTGCCGCGCTATCTGTCCAATACCTTTGTGCTGATGCTCAGCGTGGGGGCCATCACCGCCGTTGTGGGCACAGGTGCGGCCTGGCTGGTGGTGATGTACCGTTTTCCGGGGCGCGCGGTGCTGCAATGGGCCTTGCTGATGCCGCTGGCGGTGCCGGCCTACGTGGGCGCCTATGCGCTGGTCGATTTTCTGGAATACGCAGGCCCGGTGCAGACCGCGCTGCGCGACACATTCGGCTGGACCAGCCCGCGTGATTACTGGTTTCCCGCGATCCGCACCCGCGAAGCGGCCATCGTGGTGCTGAGCGCGGCGCTCTATCCTTATGTCTATCTTCTGGCCCGTGCGGCCTTTCGCGAACAATCGGGCGCCGCCTTCGAGGTCGCCCGTGCGCTGGGGGCAGGGGCCTGGGGTAGGTTCCTGCGCGTGGGCCTGCCGCTTGCGCGCCCGGCCATCGCCGCTGCCGTTGCCATCGTGATGATGGAAACAGTGAACGATTACGGTACGGTGGATTTCTTCGCGGTGCAGACGCTGACGACAGGCATCTTCTCGGTCTGGCTGCAGGCGGGCAACCTTGGCGGCGCGGCCCAACTGGCCACCACGATGCTGACCGTGATCGTGATCCTTGTGCTGGCCGAAAAGCTGAGCCGCCGCAAGATCCGGTTCTTCGGTTCTGCCCGCGGGGCGCGGCCAGTCACGCCAGAGCCCTTGGCGGGTTGGAAAGCGTGGAGCGCAACCGCGCTGTGCATGTTTCCGGTCCTGCTGGGTTTTGTGCTGCCTTTGGCCGTGATCCTGTCCCATGCCTTCAATGCGCAGACATGGCTTGCGCCCGGCCTGCACCGCGCAGTCCTGCATACGCTGACTGTCGGCGGTATTGCGGCGGTGCTGACCGTCGTGGGTGGGGTGTTCATGGTCTATGGCGTGCGCATGTCGCGCCACCGTCTGCCCGCGCTGCTGATGCCTGTGACCGCCATCGGCTATGCGGCACCCGGCGCGGTGCTGGGGCTTGGCATCCTTGTGCCGCTGGCGGCCTTTGACAACCGTCTCGCCGATGCGGTGGTCGCGGCGGGGTTCAGCGACCCCGGCCTGATCTTTACCGGATCGGCGGCGGCCCTTGTGCTGGCCTATGTCGTGCGGTTCTTCGCCATCGCGCAGGGGGCGGCTGACGCGGCGTTGGGCCGCGTGTCGCCCAGCCTGCCGATGGCCGCGCGCTCGCTTGGCCGGACGGCGGGCGGAACATTGCGCGCCGTGCATCTGCCGCTGGTGCGTGCATCCTTGGGGTCGGCGCTGTTGCTGGTCTTTGTCGATATCGTCAAGGAACTGCCCGCCACGCTGCTGTTGCGGCCATTCAACTATGAAACACTGGCAACGCGGGTCCATGCCAAGGCGGTGCTGGAAAACCTCTCCGAAGCCGCACCCGCCGCCTTGATGATCACGCTTGTCGGGTTGGCGGCGGTGGCGCTTTTGGCGCGCGCCAACCGCTAGGATCGCCCTTCGCAGATTTTGCGCATTTTCCGCCAGATCGCCATTGCCAGAGCGCATTTGTCCCTGCTATACGCCCGCCACCGGGGAGGTTCCCCGCACCAGTGCCCCTATAGCTCAGCTGGTAGAGCAACTGATTTGTAATCAGTAGGTCCGCGGTTCGAGTCCGTGTGGGGGCACCAAAATAATCCAAACAAAACAAGAACTTGTAGCTGAAGTTGTAGAGATGGATGTGTTGGCGAAGTGCGACAACAACCACCTAGCAACCACGATGTGAAAATCTTGGTGTCACTCTGTAGTAAGCCGTGCGCCGTATGCCATCGAGCTTGACGTAAGCGAGAACATTTCAGTCGCGTCAAGGTCCAAAGATCGTCGATGTTCAGACCGTTAAGACCACACGAAATTGCATGCTTTAGCGTGGCTTTTTGAGCCTCAATATCCATTCGTTCGTACGCGACGCATCATACCATGCCTCTCTGTGCTCAGGATCAGAACTGCGAGCAGTGGCGTTTGACGTACCCGTCTGAAGCAAGAACCCAGTTAAAAGCTCTGGCGGCACCCCGTGCCGATAAGCATAAAGAAGTTGTC